>NZ_CP079800.1:2517500-2878750 GCF_028869115.1 Pseudemcibacter aquimaris | reverse complement strand
TTCCGTTCTCGCTGAACCAAATTTAACTACACTTTCTGGTGAAAGTGCCAGTTTTCTTGCTGGTGGTGAATATCCAGTTCCTGTGTTCCAGCAACAAGGGATTAGTGTTCAGTATAAAGAGTTTGGCGTGGCGCTAAACTTTACACCTGTTGTTTTAGATAGCGGCAGAATAAATATTCATCTCAATCCAGAAGTAAGTCAGCTTACATCTTCTGGTGCGATTACAGTTCAAGGTTTAAATATTCCTGCATTAAGTACGAGGAAGGTAGAAACTACTGTTGAGCTTGGAAGTGGGCAAAGTTTTGCTGTTGCGGGTTTAATGCAGAATAGTGGTGTACACGATCTGACTAAATTCCCATGGTTAGCTGATATTCCGATTATTGGTGCTCTTTTTAAATCTAGTGAATTTACAAGACAAGAATCTGAACTCGTAGTGATTGTTACTCCTTACATAGTTAAGCCGAACAATGACGATAACATGCATTTGCCAACAGATAACTTTAGATATCCGAATGATAGAGAAAGATATCTGGAAGGAAAATCTTTTGTTGGCACTGCTACAAATAATCCAGAACCAATTCAAGGTGCCAATGGGCAAAGAATTAAAGGTGCTGCTGGCTTTATTTTGGAATAGGAGAGGAAAATGAAAAAAATAATTAACAAAGACTCCAATAAAAATTTCAAAAAGAATTTTAAAACTGTTGCTACGGTAGCGGCTTGTGTGACGTTTCTTTCTGGATGCGGAAATAGTCTGACAAATTATACAGGTGTGGAACCTCAGCAACGTAATCAAGTTGAGATGGTTCGAGTTCCGTTTTCTATCCAATTTGAAGCAGGACAAGTGGCTCTTACAAAATCTGAAGTTGATCGTCTGAATTATTTCCTAAGAACATCCAATGTTAAATATGGTGATGAATTTAGTATGGATTTTCCGTTAGATGCTAACGGGGAGCTTTCTGATATTGATGCCAAAAGATTGGCGCATATGTCCGACCTATTAAAGGAAAGTGGATTATATATGTCTTCAATGGTTACTCCTTATGGTATGGAGCCAAAGGCAAATTCAGGACGACTTATTATTTCAAAATATGTTGTAACGTTACCTGAATGTGGCTGGTCACAACCGTCGTATCCTAATTATGAAAACGCACCACTTAACAATATTGGCTGTTCAATCCAAGCAAATCTTGGCTTGATGGTTGCAAATCCTAAAGATCTGATCACTGGCGCTAAGGGTGGGCCAGTAAACGCCGAGCGTACAGCACTTGCAGTAGAAAGATATCAGTCTAGAGTTGTTACTGTATCAGAAGCGTCAGCGACTGAAGTCACTGGGGGGAGCCAATAACGATGGAAAATCAAGCAAAGACTGGGGCACAGATATTTGGTGCCTATTTATGTGATGATGAAACAACCCAGAATTTAGTCCCTGTTATTAATGAACGGGATTGGGATACATCACAAATTAAAATGGGTGGTATTGAAAGTGCTATCCGTACGTTAGCATCATTAGGATCGCCGCAATATTTATTAGTAGATTTGTCAAATTCGGTGGACCCCGAAGATGATATCAACGCACTGGCAGAGGTTTGCGAGCCTGGGACAATGGTTATTACTATTGGTACAGTCAATGATGTTAATTTTTACCGGAATATGATCGCCTGTGGTGTACAGGATTATCTGGTGAAACCTGTTGATACGGAGCAATTAAGGGAAGCTTTCATCAATGCGGAGCATACGTTAAGAGCACCCGTTGATACGGTTGTGCATGAAGAGGAAAGCTTTAAAGATAAACTTGTTTCGGTTATTAGCATTCGTGGCGGTGCTGGTGGCAGTTTAATTGCTACCAATCTCGCTTGGATTTTAGCCAATGATAGAAAGCAAAATACAGCGCTTTTAGATTTAGATATGCATTTTGGTGTTGGTGCTCTTACATTTGATTTGGAGCCAGGAAGAGGATTAACAGATGCTCTAGAAAACCCAAATCGTGTTGATGGGCTTTTTATTGAACGCGCTATGATTAAAGAGAGCGATAATTTATCAATTCTTGGTTCTGAAGCACCGTTAAATGATCCATCTTATACTGATCCGGCTGCGCTAAGTCATTTGCTTGCAGAAATGCGTAGTAACTTTAAATATGTTATTTTGGATCTGCCGAAAAACACTGTTGCAGATTATCCAATGCTGATTAGTGAGAGCGATGAAGTAATACTCGTGTCAGACTTATCATTAGCTGCAACACGGGATATGGTTCGAATGATATCATATTGTACGTCTGTATCACCGCAGGTTAATATTAAAATCGTATTGAACAAGGTAAACGGCCCGACACTATGTGAAGTCAGCAAAAAGGATTTCGAAGCTACAATTGAAAGAAGTTGTGATTGGGAAATTCCACTGGATCAAAAGTTAATGGTTCAAGTCGCTAAAAGTGGCAAAGTGCTAGCTCAATCAGCGAAACACAGCAAGATTTCTAAAGTAATCAACAATATTTGTGATTCAATAGTAAATGATAAGTCGGCAAAACAGCCAGGCTTGCTTGAAAAGCTTGGCTTAGTTAAGCAAAAGTGAATGCGTAATAACAGTAGAATACAATGAAACCATCATTTGGAAGAAAATCGTTATCTAACTCATCTGCTTCTTCGGGTACTATTACACCAATGAAGAAGTCAAGCGCTGGTGCGCCTGCAGGTGCTCATAATAAGCGTGCATTAGATAATTCTGTTGAGACAAAATATATGTCTTCGGATGCAAATGTGGTGGATAAGGCGTATGAACTTATTGAGCCGGTGTTAGAAGAGAAAATTTCCGCAAAAGAAGCAAAAGAGATGTCGCGTGGCGACGCTGTTGCGATCATTGAAAACATTATCAATGATGTTGTTAAAAATCACAGATTGCAGATCAATGATCTAGAGAGACGTGATTTGACGACTGTTTTGCTTAATGATCTTATTTCTGTGGGTGCTAGCAATGATAAAGAAGAAGCTGCCCCTAAAAAAGAAGAGTCAATCGTTAAGAAAAAAACTAAGGCGCAAAAGAATAAGGTCGAGCAAGATCAGTTAGCCAGTAAAGAAAGTATTATTGAAGCCAAAGATAAGCTTCAGCCTTTATTGCTTGAATATATTGATGCGGCTGCGGCCAATGAAATGGATCGTTCTGATCTAGCCGATCAAGTCAGTGAAGCTGTGAATGAGCTTATGGCTCAAGAGAAGATTAACCTGAATTTACGCGAGCAGCGTGAACTGGTTAAAATGCTTCTGAATGATATGCTTGGATTGGGGCCGCTTGAGCCGCTTCTGGAAAATGAAGATGTGACCGAAATCATGGTCAATGGACCAAAGCAGGTCTACATTGAAAAATCAGGTAAAATTCAACTTTCTGATGTAACATTCCGTGATGATCAGCATCTGATGAATATCTGTACCAGAATTGTGAATGCAGTGGGCCGCCGCGTTGATGAAACAACACCAATTTGTGACGCGCGCTTAAAAGACGGTAGCCGTGTTAACATTATTATTCCACCACTTGCTATCGATGGCGCGTCGATCTCCATTCGTAAGTTCGCCAAACAGAAAATCACCCTAGATAAAATGATTGATTTCGGTAGTATGTCGCACCGCATGGCAACGGTTCTTAAGATTTCTTCGGCAAGTAGACTTAATATCCTTATTTCTGGTGGTACAGGTTCTGGTAAAACAACAATGCTGAATGCTCTGTCGCGTATGATTGATGTAGGCGAGCGTGTTGTAACCATTGAGGATACAGCCGAACTGCAGATGCAACAGCCACATGTTGTACGTTTGGAAACTCGCCCAGCCAACTTAGAAGGCAAAGGCGAAGTTACCATGAGAGATTTGGTGAAAAACGCACTTCGTATGCGTCCTGATAGAATTATTCTTGGTGAGGTTCGTGGTGCAGAGGCATTTGACGTGCTTCAGGCGATGAATACTGGCCATGATGGTTCAATGTGTACGCTCCATGCTAATAATCCGAGAGAAGCCTTAACGCGTATGGAAAATATGATCGGTATGGCTGATCTTAAATTGCCGCAGAAAGCAGTAAGAGAGCAAATTGCAGGTGCCGTGGACCTTATCGTACAAGTGTCCCGTATGAGAGATGGTGGCAGACGTTGCGCGTCTATTACTGAAGTTGTAGGCATGGAAGGCGATGTTATTACGACCCAAGAATTATTCCTTTATGAATTTACAGGTGAAGACGCTGAAGGAAACCTTGAGGGCCGCTTTAGACCTACTGGACTTCGTCCTAACTTTATCGAAAAAGCAAAATATTACGGACTTGATCGTGCATTGATGGAGGCCTTATAGGAAAGATAGATGATAGTTGATAATCCTACATTATTGATGATTGCTGTATTTCTAGGTGTCCTGATCATTGCTGGAACTGTGATTGTGGCAATGAATATTTTTGGGAAAACCAGAAAAGTCACAAAATCTCGATTGAATAAGATTAAAGGACGTCACGGCAACGCTGCTATCATCGAAGAACAGAAGAAAGTTCTATTTAAAAAGCAAGAAACCTCTGTACTTGATGGTCTCATCCCTAAACCTGAAGAATTACGTAAAAGATTAAGACGTACAGGGCGTAATATTACGTTTAAAAATTACATAACAGCAAATTGTATTGTGGCGTTTGTAACGTTGGTTCTACTGTTTCTGTTTAGCACAGTTTCACTCGTACCTTCTATCGCAGTTTCTGTAGCTGTGGGGCTTTTTATACCTCATCTTTATGTTTCGATGGCCATCAACAGAAGGTTAAATGCATTTACAGTTCAGTTCCCTGAAGCAATTGACTTAATTGTTCGTGGTCTTAAGGCAGGTTTGCCGGTCACGGAATCTATTGCGGCTGTAGCACAAGAAATGGAAGATCCGATTTCGACCGAGTTTAAAATAATCAGTGATGAAGTTAGGTTCGGTAAAACACTGGATGAGGCGTTATGGCAGACATCAGAGCGTCTTGAAACGCCAGAATTTAAATTCTTTGTGATTTGTATTTCTGTGCAACAAGAAACAGGTGGTAACTTAAGTGAAACTCTTGCAAACCTATCCAGTATTCTTCGCGGCAGAGCGCAGTTAAAACTTAAGATTAAAGCCATGTCATCAGAGGGTCGTGCAAGTGCGGGTATCATTGGCGCCTTGCCATTTGTAATGACTGGGTTAATGTCTATTGTGAATTATGAATATATCAGCGTGATGTTCACCGATCCGCGTGGGCAGGTGGCACTGTTAATTGGGGCTGTTTGGATGTCGATTGGCATCTTCATTATTTCTAAAATGATTAATTTTGAGACGTAATCATGGAACAATTTTTACCAGATGGCATAACAGGTGAAGATGTAATCACATTATTAGCGGCGGCTTCTGCTTTCCTTGTGATGATGGCTATATGGAGTACAGGCATCGTTAAGGATGGTATGGATAGCAAAATCAAATCTTTGCAGGCGCGCAGAAATGATTTGAAACGCGGTTATGTTGCGCCGGTAAAAAGACGTCAGACAGTAAAGAAAAAGAAATCTGTTGGTATGATGGGGGACTTGGTTAGCAAGTTTAACCTGGTCAAGAATGAACAGGCAGAAAAATATCAACAAAAACTGATCCAGGCAGGTTATAGAAGTAAAGAAGCGCTTGTTATATTCATGTTTTTTAAAATCGTTATGCCTGTTTTGGTTGCGATTATTGCGATTATTGTTGTTTATGCGTTGGGCTTGTTTGAATTAAACCAAAGCCAAAAGTTATTGGTTGTTGTTGGCTCATCATTAGCCGCATCGTATTCGCCGGAGCTTTACTTAAAAAATCATACTGACAAAAGAAATCATGAAATTCAAAAATCACTACCTGATATGCTTGATTTGCTTGTGATTTGTGCTGAGGCAGGTTTGACTTTGGACGGTGCAATCACACGTGTGGTAAGAGAAATGGGCTCTTCTAATCCTGAGCTCGCCGATGAATTTAATTTAACAGCTATTGAACTTGGCTTCTTACCGGAACGTAAGATAGCACTTCAAAATTTGGCAAGCCGCATTGATTTGCCCTCTATTAAAGCTGTTACTGCGACATTAATCCAATCAGAAAGATACGGTACGCCGCTTGCGCATTCATTGCGCGTACTTTCGGATGAATTCAGAAATGAACGTTTCATGAAAGCAGAGGAAAAAGCAGCGCGTCTTCCTGCAATTATGACTATTCCATTGATCTTATTCATTCTGCCAACCCTCTTTATTGTACTATTGGGTTCGGCAACATGTTCTATTAATGACAGCCTAATTAACGTTACATAATCAAGGGTTTAGAGCCTAAAAAAACACTATGGTTAACAAAAAGTTAATTTTTTTGTTGATTTCGCGAATCAGATGAGAGATGATTCGTTGAGTGATTTGATTTCAGTCGAATCTAGAAAACAAATACACAACGAAGGTACGCGAGAGATGGGCACGTCCTTTACTAATCTTGATGAAAGTGCTGCAATAAATATTGCAACGCATCCCCGTTATGTTGATGAAAATGGTCTCTTTAATGTTGTATTTAATGAGGTCAGTGAAGCGATCATCTTGCTTTCCATAGATCCGGAAAAAGATATCCCGATTATTAATGACATAAATTATCATTTTGAAATGATAACCGGGCATTCTTTTCATTCGATCAGAAGAAAACCATTATTTGATTTTCTGCATAAAAATACCGAACAACACATTATTTATGATGCGTTAAAAAACAGGAAGTCAGCCTTTATCAATTGTAATTTTATATGTTCCAATCAACAAATTCTGAAAATGAATATGACGGTTAGACCATATAATGGTGATAAAACCGCATCACGTTTTATTTGTGTATTCAGGGTAACCAAAGACAACATCCAGCTAAAAGACGAAGCTGCACGTGACATAAAGCAAAAATTACTTGCTGCCATGCATCATAACTTTAAAACGCCACTAAACGGCATTCTTGGTTACTCAGAAGTTATTATGTCGGAAATGTTAGGGCCAATTGGTAAGAACACCTATAAAGAATATGCATCGGATATTCACGGCGCCGGCAAAGAGTTACTTGAATTAATTGATAGTCTTCTTGAGCTAAAGGAACTTGAAACCACAGAGTTTGAGTTATACGAAGAAAATATTGATTTGGTTGATATGCTTAAAGACTGCGTTAATAAATATAAAAATGCTGCGATCAAAAAAGATGTCATTGTCGAGGTTTCATATGTGCTGAATTTCCCTGACTTTAAGGGGGATCGTACAAGGCTACAGAAATCAATCGAAAGTGTTATTGATAACGCTTTGAAATTCACATCCAAGGGTGGAAAAATCGTTGTTGGCTTAAGCAGAGACGAAAATGGAAATTGTGTCATTAGTATTAAAGATAACGGCAAGGGTATGACCCCGCAGGAAATTGCCAAGGCCTTTAGTGATGATACACAGCTTGATAATATTTATTCCGATCCATCAACGGGAATTGGTTTTGGTATTTCCTTTGTGCAGAAATTAATCGAAAAACATGGCGGTAGTCTTTCTATAATCAGTGCGCCGGGCGAAGGAACAAACGTTAATTTGAATTTACCTGAAAATCGGTTACTCTGATTCATTATTGAATCTTGGAAAACTGATTTATGCTCGTTCGACAAATTTACGCCGATAACAACCTAAGAAATTTTCATTATCTAATAGCGTGTGAAGAAACGCGTGAGGCGATGGTTATTGACCCGCTTGACGTGGACCGATGTCTTGACGCTGCAAAAAAAGACGGTTTTAAAATTACCACTATTTTAAATACCCATGATCATTGGGACCATATTGGTGGTAATGCAGAAATGAAGGAAAAAACTGGCGCAGAGATATTTTGTCATGCTGGGGCCAGTAAAAAAATTCCGGATGTTGATAAGGGGCTTGTCGCCGGTGATATTATCCAAATAGGCAGGCAAGTAAAACTTAATGTCATGGATACGCCGGGGCACACAGAAAGTCATATCTGTTTGTTATCAAATGAGAAAACACCATCTTTTTTCTGTGGTGACACGATGTTTAATGCAGGTGTAGGACATTGTAAACTTGGGGGTAACCCGGATAAGTTATTTAAAACTTTTGATGAACAAATAAACAAACTTTCTGATGAGACAAAAATTTATCCCGGTCATGATTATATGATTAATAATCTACAGTTTACCCTAGACAGGGAACCGGATAACGAAGATGCCAAATCTTTCTTGAAAAAACTTGAAAAACAAAGCCCGCATGATGCTTATGTATCAACGATGAAAGATGAACGTAAAATAAATAGTTTTCTTCGGCTTAGTAGCGCATCTATAATCAATGAATTAAAAAAATCCTTCCCGGAACTAGGTGACAATCCAAATTCAAAGGATGTTTTTTTAGCATTAAGGGAACTAAGAAATCACTGGTGATTTATAACTAAGGAAAAACGTATGAGCCTTGAACAACATACTAATATGATCAAAGAGAAAACCGATAAAGCGGATAGTCTTAATAAAAAGGTGAAATTCATTCTTACAGATGAAGGGGTTATCCATGTAGATGCAACCAATAATCCTGCGATAGTGACCAATGATGATCTGGATGCAGATGTTACATTCACCTTGACCATGGATAATTTTGAAGGGCTGATTGATGGATCATTAAATCCGCAGATGGCGTTCATGATGGGGAAATTGAAAATCGATGGTGATATGGGACTTGCTTTAAAGCTTGCCGAGATATTCGAATAAGGATATAACGTCTCGTTATATTATTTATTTATTTTTAGACAGGATGGACCAGGATGGACCTCAATAAAGTTGGATTACACATTCATGAACTAAGAAACCAGTTTAACTATGTAGAAATTGGTGTGGGTTTATTAAATCAATCATTGGAAAAAGGAAGTACGCCGGGCGTATTTTTTGCACTTCAATCTATCTTTCATGCAGCTGGTCAAGTATCCCGTACACTATGGGCACCACGTAAAAAGGGTCGTGCCAGAGCAGAAGCTCTAAGAAAGTTTATGGGCATTCCAGATGAGCATCCATTAAACAATAAGGATCTTCAAACACTGTTTGATTTCAGTGATGAAGCAAACGAAGAGTGGGTTAAGAAAACTGTTGGTAAATATATTCTGATGGATTACGTCGGCGACCTTGGTTCAAGTCAGCATAAAGACGTAGAAATTGAAAATATTTTCAGATCTTTTGATACAAAGGGTAAAATTTATGTTTACCGTGGTGTTGGCTTTAACATGGAAAATGTTATGAAGACACTGAAGCCAGTAAGTGATGCCGTCAATAAAGCACATTATCATCTTTTCCCGGACCAGTGGGCGGAAGCACCAGCGGATGAAAAGAAATCAGAAGATAAGCAAGAAGAAGCTAAGTCTTAATCAAGATTTTAGTATACGAATTTCAAGGAAAGCAGGGCTTATTAGTCCTGCTTTTTTTATTTCTCATTCATTATTTAAAAGATTGAATTGATTTCATCAACGTTAAGCCGCCGCGACCAATGATAAACATGGCACTGTATATAACGATCATATCCCAGTTTTGAACCTGATAATTATTGGTAACGATCGTGCCGAGGGATAATAATAACAGCAATAATCCCAGATATTGTGAAACGGTTAGAAAAAATCTTAAGTGTTTTAACATTCTTTTTTTACGGGCAGTCATCGGTGTGGCTTCCTTGATGCCACGTTTACGATCAGCCACACGTTGTCTCAAAGGCTTTCGAACTTGCTTTTCTTGTTTCATAAACTTTCCTTTGATCCTTAAAAGTGTCAGAATGATTGATATTTCTTTTCTATTATATGATTTCGGAGTATAGAAAGTGAAATTTAAAAATCAAGCGGGTTAAGATAATGGCTTCATATAACGTAACATTGAAATCAGACGTAAAACTTGGAACTTTTTATTGGGTGACGACTGTTAACGCCGACAGCGAAGAAGAAGCGGTAACAGCCGCAGAACATAAATTTCTGGAGCAGCTTGGCAGTGAAGCTGAATGGGATTTTACCGATTATGATGCGGAAAAATTATAACGCGTCTTTTTAAGTTTTGGATACCATGGTGCATCCCAAGTACTTGCAGGGATTATTTCTGCAAGGGCGCCATTTTCATGAAACCATGAATCAACTACGAAATGACCGTCACCGGTTATTATTTTTTCTTTCCCAATTTCATGAATAGTAGCCGAACTATGAGGATAGCTTAATTCGTTGAAGTTGCGCCTTAATGGTTTTCCTAGCGTATGGAATTTAATGAAACCTGCTTGTCTCATTAGATAAAGATAACTTGATGTATTAAAGGCTTCATCAATACAGTCCATTTGACCCTTGGTATTGAGACTTATAACCGCGGCCTTTGCTTTATCGTTTGCCGTTCCGGTTTTGGGGCCGATGAATTGCTCGATTAAGGCAATTGATTTTGCAATCAACATTCTTTCTTCTTCTGCGTTTTTGACATCACCATTAAAAATATACTCGACACGTGCCCATTCTTGGTCCGTGAGGCCGGTTGTCTGATAATTCTTGCAACCATAGCCATGGCACACACCAAAGCTTCTGTGGCTCTCAAGATTATCTGCGTGCCCTATAAGTTTATCATTTGAATAGGAACAGGCCGAAACCATTAAAATCAAGAATGTTAGAGTAATATTTTTCATTTCCCCACCTTAGCAATAAAAAAGCCGTCGCTCAAATCAGAGGACGGCCTTTAAATTCAGTAACGTTTAACGCTTATACGGCGCCATCGCGTTCAAGACGTTTACGGTCAAGTTTGCGAGAACGACGAACTGCAGCGGCTGTTTCACGAGCTTTCTTTTCAGATGGCTTTTCATAGAAACGGCGCATTTTCATTTCGCGGTAAACACCTTCGCGTTGAAGTTTTTTCTTCAGGGCACGAAGTGCTTGATCAACGTTATTATCGCGGACAATAACCTGCATGGTTACAGTCACACTCCTTTCTGGTTTGTGTTAAATCTAAAAAACTTTTGTTTTTAAGAGGAGTGCTTTCTAACAAAAGATGTATGCTTTGTGAAGGGATTAAAGGCACTTTTCTGGGATTTATTGAATTTTTAGGCCGATTTGACTTTACCTTTGGCATAATCAGGCTCATATATAAGATATGACAAAGAAAAATGAAAATATGACACCGGACGATTATCGCGATTCGCTACTGGATGCGATAATGACACATGTGGCGTTTGATGGCTGGTCTGATAAGGCTATGAAGCAAGCAGCAGAAGACATCGGCATTGATCCGGGTATCGTAGATTTAGCCTTTCCGGATGGTGCAATGGGCATGCTTGACTTATGTGCGCAGCGCTGTGATCTTGCAATGCTTGAAATCATTAAAGACGCAGAATTCCATGATCAAAAAATTCGTGAAAAAATTACAGCTCTTGTTCGTGCACGTATTGAAATTGAAACCCCTCATAAAGAAGCAGCGAATAGAGCAGCGCCTTTTGTCGCATTACCGCAAAATCATTACCGTGCCCTTAAAATTTTATACCGTACGGTTGATTTAATGTGGAAAGCAATTGGTGACCAATCGACCGACTTTAATTACTATACAAAGCGTATGACTTTATCGGCCGTTTATAGCAGCACATTTTTATATTGGCTCAATGATGAAAGCGAAGACCATCAGCAAACATGGGAATTCCTTGATCGCCGCATTGAAAATGTCATGCAATTTGAAAAATTCAAATTCCAGAATAAAGATAAATTACCTGATCTTGCAAAAGTTTGGCGTAAGCTTGGCGAAAAACGTTACGGCAGTTAATATCCGTTTGGATAAAGCCTTGTAACATGGCCCATTTTACGCCCCGCGCGTGTTTCTGATTTTCCGTAATGGTGAACGCTTGCCCCTTTTTCAGCAAGCAGTGCACCATATTGGTCAATATCATCACCAATTAAGTTGGTCATGCGTGCTTCACCAATAAAATCAACGCATCCAAGTGGCAATCCACAAATCGCACGAATATGCTGTTCAAACTGGCTAGTTGGGCAGGCTTCAATGGTCCAGTGACCGGAATTGTGCACGCGCGGCGCAATTTCATTAACCCGAAGTACAGGGTCATGTTGTGAAACAAAATATTCAACCGTTAAGACGCCGACATAATCCAGTTTTTCAACAATTTTCGATGCATTCGCGATAGCGAGTTCTTTGATGGATTGGTCAATACGCGCTGGCGCAATTGATAAATCGAGAATGTGATTTTTATGAATATTTTCAACGGGGGCAAAACATTTAATTTCACCAGACTGGCTTCTGGCGGCAACCACTGAAATTTCAAGGTCGAAATTAATAAAGCCTTCGATGATAATTTCTTTGCTGTTTAATTTTTGCCATGCGTCTGCAAGACCAGCTTCAGATTTCACAATCGCTTGCCCTTTACCGTCATATCCGAAACGGCGCGTTTTTAAAACCGCTGGATAACCAATGCCTTCTAATGCGGTTGCTGCCTCTTCAAGTGTTGAAACACCTTTAAATGGTGCTGTTTCGATCCCTAATTTATTAATGAAGGTTTTTTCTGAAAGACGGTCCTGTGATACTTCAAGCACTTTTGAGCTTGGGAAAACATTGGTCGTTTTCTTAAGGAATTCAACCGTAGAAACAGGAATGTTCTCAAATTCATATGTGACAACGTCAACGGAATTTGCAAATGCTTCAAGGGCTGCGTGATCTTCGTAATCAGCATGTGTTGCCGCATTAGCAACTTGTTCTGTCGGGTTATCAAGGTCAGGACAGAATACGTGAGTTTTAAATCCAAGTTCCGCTGCGGCCATTGCCATCATGCGGCCCAATTGGCCACCACCAAGCATTCCAATAGTCGATCCGGGGGTAAGCGTATTCATTACAATTAATCCACAGGAATTTCAGCCACGGCACCGGTTTGTGCTGCGCGCCATTTATCAAGGTTCTCTGATATTGTTTCATCACCAAGTGCAACAATCGATGCCGCCATTAGTCCCGCATTTTTTGCACCTGCCTGTCCAATAGCAAGCGTTCCAACCGGTACACCGCCGGGCATTTGAACGATTGATAAAAGACTATCCATACCTTTTAATGCTTTGCTTTCAACAGGAACGCCAAGAACTGGTAATGATGTCATAGAAGCTGCCATGCCGGGTAAGTGAGCTGCACCACCCGCGCCCGCAATAATAACTTGAAGACCGCGATCTTTTGCTGATTTTGCATATTCATAAAGACGGTCTGGCGTACGGTGCGCAGATACAATACGACATTCATGTTCAACACCCAGATTTTCCAGTACATCTGAAGCATTTTTCATAATATGCCAGTCGGATTGGCTTCCCATTATAATACCAACGCGGGCTTTATTTTCACTCATGTTCTGTCTCTTGACCAATTATTCCGGCCATTCCGGCCTGTTTAAAAAAAAGGGATTATACTGATCTAAATCAGTTAGGCAAGTTTACTGTAGAATTAAGATTCGGCGAATGTTATCATTGAATATGCCATATACTATGAATATATATAGCATAATAGAACGACAATGATATGTTGAAAATTCATATTTTAAACAATCAGTCATATAAATATAGGTGCAAATTAAGTGAAAGTGCAAGGGCCCGGCCAGGTTGGAAGAGCACAACCGATACGCCGAAAAACAATAGAAAGAACGAAAGCAACATCATCTGTTGCTGCGACTTCCCCTGCGCGAAATATTGCTGATACGGCCAGTGTTCTTGGCATACCTGCCCATGAAATGACCCCAAAGGTTCGCAATGCGATTATGACATTGATGGCAGAAGTGGACCATATGCGTAATGAGCTTGAAATTGCGCATAGAAGAATTTCTGAGCTTGAAAAACTGGCGGATCAGGATAGTTTGATTGAAATTTCAAATCGCCGTGCATTTGTTCGTGAAATGACGCGAATGATTTCTTATTCCGATCGTTATGGCATCAATAGTTCATTGATTTTCCTGGATATGAATGATTTGAAAGTCATAAATGACAATCTGGGCCATAAGGCGGGTGATGAAGCCTTGATGCATGTTGCCAGGGTGATGATGATGAATTTACGTGATTCTGATATCATTGGGCGTCTTGGTGGTGATGAATTTGGTATTATCCTACCAAAAGCAAGTGAGCAAAATGCCAATGCCAAGGCACAGCAAATTTTAGCATCTTTGGAAAAAAATCCGTTAAGGATTAGCGGTAAAGAAATTCCAATTAAGGTTGCCTATGGTATTTACCCACTTCATTCGGGACTAAGTCCTGATCAAGCACTCGATCATGCGGATAAGAAAATGTATTCTCATAAGCAGGATATGAAAAAGAATAACTTATAATCAGGCGATTATGTCTGGTACCAATTGATCTTCCAGCTTCGCAATCCGGTCTTTCAGCATTAGTTTTTGCTTTTTCAATCTTTTGATTTGCAGCATATTTGTTGTACCTGAACTGATTAAAGCAGCAATCGCATCATCAAGGTCGCGGTGTTGCACCCTGAGTTCCTGAATCTTTTCAAGAATATCTGCTTTATCCATATTCATTCGCTATTTTCTCCCTATGATTAATATAGCATATAAGCACAAATTTTTATTCTGATTTCCAGCGTTTTAATTCATCAACCTCGATATCAAACAGGTCCAGAATCCTTGCGACCGATTGATCAATCATTTCATCTAGTGAAGAAGGTTTTGTATATAGCGCCGGCACTGGTGGTGCGACAATTGCCCCCATTTCCGTAAGCGATGCCATGGTACGCAGGTGGCCCAGATGAAGTGGTGTTTCCCGAACCATCAGAACCAGTTTTCGTCTTTCTTTTAGGGTTACATCAGCGGCCCTGCTTAACAGGTTTGAAGTGACGCCCGTGTTGATTTCCGACATGGTTTTTACGGAACAGGGCACAATTAACATGCCGTCCGTTTTAAATGAACCACTGGCAACAGATGCGCCAATGTCGTCCACTTTATGAACTTCAGTTGCCAAGGCATTTATTTCTGAAATTTTCATTTCTGTCTCAAGACCGGCCGTTACTGCGGCGGCTTTCGACATGATTAAATGGCTTTCGATGTTTTGTTTTTTGAGCAGTTCAAGCGTACGAATACCATATGAAATTCCAGATGCGCCGCTGATCCCGACTATGAGTCGTTTTTGATTATTTGCCATTTAATATTCGCCTAAAACTTTAGATATCAGAATCGTAAAAGTTACATGTGCATTATATATATCAAAAATATTTTATATTATATAGCGTTACAAAGAATCTAACAAAATTAATGCGATTTTAATCCCATTTGGCGTGACTCTTGATTTTATTTATGCTGTAATCTTTTTTGCTATGACCATATTGGGAAATCCCATTTGGTGAGTAATAATTGGGAGTGCGAATGGCTTTTTGTCCATTTATGAAACATAACGCATCTGAAAATCGCGAACTTTATTCGCTGATCAAAAACTCACACATTATTAATAAAACATCTCAATACGGCATCAGCCAAAATTCCGAATATTCCAACACAATCAGGAGATCAAAATATGCATTCTGAAGCTCATATCAATGCACTTTCTAAAAAACATGCCGCACTGGATGAAAGAATACATCATGAAGAAATGCGTCCGGCGCCGGATAGTACGATTTTGCATGAGCTAAAGAAGGAAAAGCTGGTCTTAAAAGATGAGATCGCTCGGCTGAGTACGCAATAAAATATGATTGATCCAATAAAAAACCCGCTTATTTTAAGCGGGTTTTTTTTACATCAAAATTTGATGGTAATTTATTCTTGAGCTTCTTGCTCCGGAGCCTCTTCAGCTGGTGCATCTGCCTCAGCTGTTTCTGCCGCAGTTTCTTCGCGGCGTGGGGCTGCTTTCTGAACGGCTGCATCAAGTTCTGTTTGACGACATAGTCCAAGAAGTACTGGATCAACAGGTTTAATGTTGCTCATATTCCAGTGTGATCTTTCGCGGATCGCTGTGATTGTAGGCTTGGTTGTGCCAACAAGCTTTGAAATTTGTGCATCCGTTAATTCTGGGTGATGTCTTAAAAGCCATGCAATCGCGTCTGGCTTATCCTGTCTCTTTGAAACAGGGGTATATTTCGCGCCGCCACTTCTGGTTTTTGCCGGAACTTCATCTTTAACCAGTTGAAGTTCAGCTTTCTCATCATTTTGGCAACGTTCAATCTCGGCCCATGTGAGCTGACCATTTGCAACCGGATCAAGTCCAACAATATTAACTGCGACTTGTTCGTCGGCGATACCTTGTACTTCCAGTTCATGCAAACCGCAGAATTTTGCGATTTGTGTGAAACTGAGACTTGTATTATCCACAAGCCATACGCCTGTAGCCATTGGCATTAAAGGCTCTGTCATAATAACTCCTAAATGTTATTCTTATTCTGAATCGATAGCAGCAGCATAAAGTGTGTTGTAACAAATGAAAAGACCTTTTCATTACCACAAATGAATGTGCAGGTAGTTCGCTAAAGTTTATTCAGAACAGAGGTTATATTTATTTGTAACTGATCCCATATTGCAAATTATCCATCACTGGACCAATAAAAACAAATTATGTTGGGAAGATGAATGGCGCGCTTGGGAAGATTCGAACTCCCGACCCCTTGATTCGTAGTCAAGTACTCTATCCAGCTGAGCTACAAGCGCTTCTCATTCGAAATGTGAGACGCAAACTAATCATATCGGCCACTGATTGCAAGCATCATTTGACAAATATATTATTTTTTTTTGAAAAAAGCTATTTTTGTGCGCTTGTAAGGGGCAGTTTCATCAATTAAAGTAGAGGAATATTTTAGGTAAGGAAGATTTTCAGATAATGAAATTGAATGAAAAATCGTTATATTACAAATATTTGAAGCCAGTAGTGTTTGTGCTTCCGGTTTGTATTGTCGCAGGATGCGCTTCTGGTAACGATAATGAGTGGCCAGTATTACAAGCCGATAATTTATGGAACGAAATTGAAGAAAAAGCGAATGATGAGAGTGCTGTTTCGCTAAATTCAGTAAACTTGAATGATACGAGTCTCAATAATAGCTTTGATAACGCCCACCAAATGACAATGGATGAAATTCGGGAAACCATTTCAAATTCTGAAATTAGGATTAATGAATTAGAGCAAAATATTAATGTTGCAATAGCAGCATATAATCAGGCTTCAAATGATGAAAAGCCCCAGTATTGGCGCGGAGTGGAAATTGAAAAATCCCGTCTTAATGATGTTGGGGGAACATTACGTCAGATTGAATATCAGCTTTCAAGCGGTGGATTTGTTTCTTCAGAATTAACGCATGTTAGGACATTGTTAGAAAGAATATTAAGAATGACACCGAAACTGCCGGAATAAAGATCATTTTTATGAAGGGTTGATCGGCAATATAATTCTGAAAGTACTGCCTTTTTGATCGCTTTTTACCAAATCAAGTGTGCCGCCATGTGCGGTAATGATCTCTTTTGAAATGGCAAGCCCTAATCCTGTGCCACCTCTGCTTCCGGTTTTAAATGGTTGGAACAGGTTTTCTTTAATCTTTTCAGGGATACCCAAAGCATCATCGGCAATGTCAATTGTGATATGGCCATTATTTACTTCGCCAGTAACAGTTATATTTCCTGTTTCACCAACCGCCTGTACGGCATTGCGGCAGATGTTCATTAAGACACGGAAAATCTGATCATTATCGGCATTAATGCGTTGATCTTTATCAATCTCATTATGTAGCTGAATATTCCTATTTTCATAAAGGCCAAGTGATGTTGATACATCCTCAACCAGATTATGAAGGTTAAAGGTTCGAAGATGCAGTTCTTCTACCTCGCTGCCGCCATATTGTAATGTGTTCTCACAAAGCCTGATGGCACGGTCAATGGCCTTCACGAAGCGTGGTGTTAGTTGCTGTACAACGGGGTTATCGATAGTGCTTAGGTGATCAGAAACGAGCTGTGCACTGGATAACATGTTACGAAGATCATGATTAATATTGCTAATGGCGCCGCCGAGTTTCGCAAGATGATCTTTTTGGTTTAACGCTTTCCTGACGTCATCTTGCATTTTTGCAAGTTCTTTCATCACCACGCCGATTTCATCATCGCGGTCTTCGGGGATAAATTTTTTGGTAAGGTCTTCTGGTGCATGTCGAAAATCAATCATGGTATCGGTGATTTTCTTGACCGGTTCCACCAAAAGTACGGACAAACTGTAATAAATCAACATGGCTGTGAATAAGGAAATGATTATAGTCAACAGCGCAATGTTGCGTGAATAAATCAACATGTCATTGCATAAGAGTTGCTCATCAAAAATAATGATAATTTCTTCACCATCACCGCCGGATGCGTTTCCTGTTGCTTCGATCAGGTAACCTGTACGGTTCATGTTAATGAGCGTATCAAAGGCATCATTTACGGATTCAAGCCATGAAACATCACGCATATCAAAGCGTGCGGAAACATTAAATGGTTCATCCGGCATAAGAGCACGTTGATCCATTTCGCTGAATTTTTGGATGATCGCATGATTGTTTGTTGAACTTAACAGTTCATCTGCAAGGAGACGGCTGACCATAAAATCAGGCGCAGCTTCTAGAACCTTGATGGCAATGTTTGCTTCGTTTAGTTTTTGATTAATCCAGTTTTCACGGAAATTGGCAATGGATGGAATATAAATAAGTGCTTCAACAATTAGCACAAAAAAGATCGTGAACAAAAGCAACCTTGCAGAGAGGCTTTTTTTAATCGAAAATATATTCAGCAAGTTTGCCATTCATCAATTATCCCAATTTTGATAACCATTTTACGATTTTACGTGTTCGTTCACTAAATAAGCTATCGGTGTAAAAACTGGATGCAGCTCGTTTGCTAATTTCCCCAAGTGTTGGATAGGGGCTAATTACATTCGCCATTGATCCAATTTTTAATCCTTCATTTATAGCAAGTGTCCACGTGGCGAGCAACTCATCTGCACTTTCGCCAACAATTGATGCACCAAGGATCTTACCTTTTTTATCCGTAATGACCTTGATCATTCCATCCATTTTTAAGGTGGCACGGGCGCGGTCGTTTTCCGCGTAATCCCATTTTAATATCTTGATATTGTCACCGAATTTTGTACGAGCCTCTCGTTCAGGTAGTCCGACGCTGGCGAGAGACGGTGAAGTATATGTTGCTCTTGGAAGAGCTTTATAATCCGCTTTTGCCCAAAACATACCGAATAATACCCGTCTTATGATAATGCCTGCGTCATATCCTGCTTTATGGGTGAAGCCCATGCCACCAGTAACATCACCGATGGCGTATACTGCTTTATTGGAAGTTCTTAAGTTCGCCCCGACATTGATGCCTACGGATGAATGGTCGATATCTGCTTTTTCAAGCGCTAATTTATCAATATTTGGATTCCTTCCAGTGGCAATTAATAGATGGGTTCCGATGAAATTTTCATCTTCGGTCATTACGGTAATATTTTGCCCGTTTTGGATGACTTCGTTAATGACCTTGCCTTCTATTAAATTGATCCCTTCATTTTCTAGGGATTTAAGAAGTACTGCCGATAAATCGGGATCATCATTTTCCATGAATTTTAACGCAATGACTGTGACTTTGGATCCAAGTCTTCTGTGTGCTTGTGCCATTTCAAGGCCAACAGGACCGCCACCGATAACGATTAAATGTTCAGGGGCCTCGTTTAAATTGAAAATCGTTTCATTGGTAAGATAATCAATATTTTCAATGCCAGGAAATGGTGGAATGCTGGGCGATGATCCGGTTGCGATGATAAACCTTTTGGCTTTAATTAAATGATCGCCAGCCCTGATTGTATTCTGATCTTCAAAAGTTCCGTATTCTTGTATGACCTTTACACCTAATCCTTCGAACCGTTCGACGGAGTCATGCGGTTCAATCCCGCCGATCACATCATGAACATGTTGATGTACTTTTGAAAAATCGATATTTGGATTAACAGGAGTAATGCCGAATTTTTCGGTGTTTCTTTGGTTTTCGGCGGCATTGCCTGCGGCCAGTAATGCCTTTGATGGAACACAGCCATAATTTAAACAGTCACCACCCATTTTTCCGCCCTCAAGCAAGATGACGTCTTTTCCCAGTTGCACGGCGCCCGCAGCAACGCTCAAGCCACCACTGCCTGCGCCGATAATGCATATATCCGTTTTAAGTATTGTCATGCTGTTTTATTTGCTTTCAATTTTTTGAAAATAATCGGGATTAAGGCAAGCAGGCCAAGCCCTGCAAGCGGCAGTAAAATTTCTGGGGAACCAAGAACAGAAAGGTCAGGTGTTTTTCCCTGTTCAAGAACATACCCAATACCGTTGCCGATGCTTGCAAATACATATGTACCAGGCATAATACCGAATAGTGTGGTAAGCACATAAACGCGCAACGAAACCCCCATAAATGCAGGCACCAGATTGACAACAAAAAATGGGAACGCTGGCACAAGTCTTAAGAATAATAAGTAACTAACCGCATTTTCATTAAAGCCATTTTGCATTTTGGATAGCCAGGGACCTGCTTTTTCCCGCAAAACATCTGATAAAGCATAACGGGCCGCAAGAAATATAATGGTTGCGCCAATGGTTGCCGCGATCACAATAAGGGTGCCTGAAACAAATGTGCCTAAAAGTGCGCCATATAATAAAGAGAGCGCAGACGCGCCTGGAATAGAAAATGCCACCACCAGAATATAGACGAACGCGAATAAAAGTAGACTTATGATAAAATCTTGTTCGATTAAAGATTTAAGCTGTGCGTAATTTTCACCGATCGCTTCAAAGGAAAGATATTTCCCCACATCGAATATGAGTGCCAGAATTAACCCTGCTATAAGCAGACCGACAGGGATAAGTTTTTTTATTTTCATTCTTATTTTATATCCGATATTTAAAACTATTCATTTTACCTTAGCGGAAATGAACATAATCATCTATAATGTTTATATAAAATAAACTCCGATCACGAGAGTGTGAGGTAGGATATTTTTATGAGAAATATCGCTATAGAGGCATTGACTTATATTGTCATACCCATTATACACCCGTTTTCATAATCATTGGTCAGATATCGATTCTGACATAACGTATTTAATTTAATGCCGTAAGGCAGTTGGAGAAGTCCAGTGAAACGTACATATCAACCTAGTGTTCTGGTTCGTAAACGCCGTCATGGTTTTCGTTCGCGCTCAGCGACTGTTGGCGGAAGACGTGTTCTTGCTGCCCGTCGTGCAAAGGGACGTAAACGTTTATCTGCATAATTTGCGGAAAACTGCGAAAAACGAATTTGAAACCGGTCCTTTGAAAGAAGAGGCCGGTTTTTTTGTGGAAAATCATTCATGACCGACGTGATTGAAAATAAAGGAAAAAAACTTCCCACACTTAAAAAAAGAAGTGAATTTTTAAGTGTTGCTTCCACACGTCAGAAATGGATTACACCCGCTTTTATCATCCAGCTTGGTAAAAATGAAAATGATGAACCCCGCATTGGATATACCGCCAGCAAAAAGGTCGGTAATGCAGTCGCCCGTAGCCGCGCCAAAAGAAGAATGCGCGAAGTAGTGCGTAACGTGGCCGGGGCTTGTTTATTTAAAAATCGTGATTATGTATTCATTGCCAGACAGGAAATACTGACATACCCGTTTGATCAGTTGATTCGCGATGCGAAATGGGCGCTGAAGCGTCTGGATGGACTAAAGCAGAAAAAAAAGGAGGGGGCATGACGATAATTACTTCTCTTTTAGGGTTTTTCAACCTGATTCTCTCTTATGTCTTGAAAGCTTTGATCACTGTCTATAAGTATGTCATTTCACCCATTCTGGGGCCGAAGTGTAGATATCTGCCAACATGTTCATCATATATGATGGAGGCAATAGAAATCCACGGTGCCATTAAGGGTTTTTATTTGGGGGTAAAAAGAATTCTTAGATGTCATCCATGGGGTGACAGCGGTTATGATCCGGTACCGCCAAAAATGAATGGATCAGGGAATTGTAATTGTAAGGCCGGCACGGACGGCCAATAGATTTGAGATATAAAGATGGAAGAAAATCGTAATTTTATTATGGCAATTGTGCTGACCATGGCGATCTTGTTCGGGTGGGAATATTTCTATGGCGCCCCAATGCGCGAAGCAGCTGAGCAACAAGCCGCAAATGAGCAAGCCGTTGATGTTGATACGGCGGGCGTGCCACAAATGGCAGCAGGCAGCGCAGCGGATGCCGGAAGCATCCCAGGAATGTCTGCTCCGGTTGTGAAACAAATTGCCACTGACCGTGTTGAAATTATTGATGGCCGCGACAGCATTAAAATCGATAGCGCACGTCTTTCGGGTTCCATCAGTCTTAAAGGGCTTCGTTTTGATGATCTTTCATTAAAAGATTATCATGAAACAGTGGATAAATCGTCACCGATTATCACACTGCTTAATCCATCAGGTTCATTTAATTCATATTTTGCTGATTTCGGCTGGATTGGTGATGGCAAACGTCCTGACGCAAATAGTGTCTGGTCAGCAAATAAAGCCACGCTTGGTGCCGGTGAAACAGTGACATTCACATGGGATAACGGCGAAGGGGTGATCTTTAACCGTGATGTTGCTCTTGATAATGACTATATGTTCACAGTTACGCAACGCGTTCAGAATAATTCACAAACCACACTAGGGATGGCCACATATGGCCGTGTATTCCGTGAAGGTCGCAGCGGTGCACAGCCGCTATTCATTCTTCATGAAGGGCCAATTCGTGTTGGTGAAGACGGTAAAGAAGAAATCGCCTACGAAGACCTGGAAGACGATACATATGAGCGTCAAGAAGTCTCAAACGGCGGATGGGCCGGTATCACCGATAAAGAATGGATGGTTGCCGTCATTCCTGATCAATCAGAAGATTTCGTAACCAATATTTCGCGTACGGAACAAAATGGTGGCGAGCAATTCCACGTAAATTTTGCCACAAATGGTGTTTCTGTTGCACCGGGTGTGACGTTTGAACGTTCATCCAGATTTTTTGCAGGTGCCAAAGAAATTGAACTCTTAGAGCAATATACAGAAGCAGGCGGCATCAAAATGTTTGATTATGCCGTTGACTGGGGTTGGTTCTATTTCATTACCAAGCCGATTTATTTCTTGCTTCATTTCTTCTATGGCATCGTCAGTAACTTTGGTATTGCGATCCTTCTGTTGACGCTGTTGATTAAAGGTATTCTGTTCCCGATGGCGAATAAGCAATATATTTCCATGGCACGCATGAAAAAACTTGCGCCAAAGATGCAGAAACTTAAAGAAAAATATGGTGATGACCGCGCACGCATGCAGCAGGAAACCATGAAGCTTTATCAGGAAGAAAAAGTAAATCCGCTGGCAAGCTGTTTACCGATTTTCATTCAAATTCCTATTTTCTTCTCACTTTATAAAGTGTTGTATGTAACCATTGATATGCGTCATGCACCATTTTATGGCTGGATTAAAGATTTGAGCGCACCGGACCCGTTACTTGTAACGAACCTTTTCGGCCTTATTCCGTGGGAACCAACTGGCTTCCTTGCGATTGGTATTTTGCCGGTCTTCATGGGCGCGACAATGTATTTCCAACAAAAGCTTAACCCGCCAATGACAGATCCAATTCAGCAAAAGGTCTTTGCCTTTATGCCGATTATCTTCACATTTATTTTGGCTGGCTTCTCTGTTGGTCTTGTGATCTACTGGACATGGAACAACATTCTGACAATCTGTCAGCAGTGGTTCATCATGCGCAGGGTCGAAGCCCTAGAAAAATAGGGACAAGATAAAAATAAAGGCAATTTAAATTGTTTGAAGAAGAAAGATCAGAAGAAGAGCAGGCGGCATTCCTTGAAAAGGGGCGCCTGCTTTTTCGTGAAAATTGTGAATTCCTGCTTGGTGCAGCGTCGCTGACGCAATTACCGGAACCAAATGCGACCGAGGTCGCCTTTGCAGGGCGTTCCAACGTGGGTAAATCAAGTATCCTTAATGCGCTGACGGGCAGGTCGAACCTTGCGCGCACGTCCAATACACCGGGCCGTACACAACAGCTTAACTTTTTCTTTTTAGGAAACAGAAGCAAGCTTGGATTATATGTGGTGGACCTTCCGGGGTATGGGTATGCGAAAGTTTCCAAAAAACTTGTGAAAGACTGGGTGAAACTGATGCGTAGTTACTTACGCGGCCGTCCGAACTTACGCCGGGTATTTGTGCTTGTGGATAGTCGCCACGGTCTTAAGGACAGTGATAAGGAATTAATGTCCATGCTTGATGAAACGGCCGTTTCTTATCAGGTGGTGCTTACCAAATGTGATAAGGTCAAGCCAAGCGAGCAGGAAAAATTAATCAAAAAAACGGAAAAAGCCATTGCAAAAAATGTGGCTGCCCATCCAGAAGTTTTAATCACCAGTTCCGTTAAGGGATATGGGTTAGAAGAACTTCGGGGTGTGATTGCGGATCTCGCATAATAAAGGAATAAAAAATGACGAATGGTGTGGTTGATAAGCAGGAACTTTTAAGAACAGCAGATACGCTTACAGAAGCCCTTCCCTATATGCGTAAGCATGCGGGAAAAACATTCGTGATTAAATATGGTGGTCACGCCATGGGGGATGAGGCACTCGCCGACAATTTTGCCCGTGATATCGTGCTGATGAAACAGGTGGGAATGAACCCGATTGTTGTGCATGGTGGCGGCCCACAAATCGGTAAAATGCTGGAACGATTAAAAATCGAAAGCTCATTCATCGATGGTCTTCGGGTTACCGATAAAGCGACCATCGAAGTTGTGGAAATGGTTCTTTCCGGCAGCATCAACAAATCAATCGTTGGCGCCATTAATAAGGTCGGTGGTAAGGCGGTTGGCCTTTCCGGTAAGGACAGTAACCTTGTGATCGCCGAACCACTACGCCGCACGAAAAAAGATCCTGAATCACAGATTGAACAATTCCTTGATCTTGGGTTTGTCGGGCATCCAAAAGATGTGAATGCGGATTTCCTAAATATGTTCGCGGGCAGTGATATTATCCCGGTGATTGCACCCATTGGCCTTGGTGAAAATGGTGAAACCTATAACATCAATGCGGACACAATGGCGGGCGCCATTGCGGGGGCGCTTGATGCGGAACGTTTATTATTGCTCACCGATATCGCAGGTGTGCTTGATAAAGACAAAAATCTTGTGCCAGAAATGAACGAAGATATGGCCAAGGCTTTCATCGAAGACGGCACAATCCAAGGCGGCATGATCCCGAAAATCGAAACATGCATCAAAGCCCTACATGATAACGTCGGCGCGTCAGTCATCATCGATGGCCGCGTTGAACATGCGTTGTTACTCGAGCTATTCACCGAACATGGTGCGGGAACGCTTATTCAGGGGTGATTGAAGCGTTAAGCGTAAGTATAACTAACGTTCGATAATTTCATTGTTTTGTAGGTAGCATAAAAGTACTCTAGCGTGACATCTATAAATGTATGTGGGGATTGAAAATGGATAACGAATTTTCAGAGATAGATAAGTTTGTGGTAGCGAGTGACGTACTTTTCCGAGATGGAATTGGCGTCGAGATATATAAGAATGGTGGAGTTGTACTGGAGCTTTTTAGAGATGATACTAAAAAAACAAGGGAAATTAAGATTTTTAAGAATGAGGTATCACTTGAGTTGATGGAACAATCCATACAACTATTTAAAAAAGAAATCCCATGGGAGTTCATAGATTACGACGATTTATAATTTAGAAAACTCTGCCTCAGTGCTACCTAGGGTCACTAGCAGTCATTAAGAATATTTCTAATAAAATACTCTTACATAATTAGTGAATGAATAATCAATTTCTAAAACTACTTAAGCCTTGTAATATGTTTATTCGCTTGTTTGAAATCCGCGAACCATGTGGTTAGGAAATATGAGACTTGTTCTATCAGCGATAATATTAATAGCTGCGCTTTTCCTTTTGGTTTGGTGCAGCGATGATAACGTCAAATACACTTATCGAATTCAATTAGATCAGCAAGAAGTTTCAAAAATTGAGCTATCGATAAATGAAACGATCAGTGGTTATGATCAAAGAGATGGCCGTTCTGCGGGGGTGGATTGGATATTAACGGATAAATCATGTGCTGGTGCGCATGAGTGTCAGATTTTTTTCAGCCACCGTCAGGTTGATGCCGCTGAACCATATTATGCAGTCAGTTTTTATGGCTATAATCCGGGTGGTGCCGTATTAGAAAAATTGCATCAGAAACTTTATGGAAATTTAGCGGGAATTGTTGGTCAGGATCGTATCGAAATTGATACTGAAAGCGCGGGTTCACGCGATCTTGATTTTATCCGGTCAGAATTCTGATAGAACAATTCCTAAAAATACTTAAGCCATGCGATATGTCTGTTTCGCTTTTTGAAATCCGCGAACCATTTGGTTGGGAAATATAGAATGACTGTGAATAGGACAAATGAAAGCCAGATATAACCGACACTTGGGAAGGACAGGTATTTTCCTTCGTTGGGGCCATAAATTGTTATTCCGATCAGGTAAAGTATCCTTAAAAAGGCAAGGTGGAATATATAATAAAACATCGGCGCCGCACCGAAATGTGACATGATTTTTGTAAACTTGCTCTGATCGTTTTTATCGAAGAAATATAAGAAAAGTATCCCAAGACTAAGCATGGAAAGGCTGAACATAAATGACGGTGGGTATTTGGTGAGGGCTAGAAAGCTCATGAGAGTGGTGGAAAATTCACCGGTATTGATCCACGCAAAATCACCATAGACATTAATGCCCCTGATCAGGATGAAGGATAACATGCCGATCAAACCAAATTTAAGAAGTGTTTTTTGTCTGTTTTCCGGTGTGGACGCATTTGAAAACCATAATCCTGATACATAGCCAAGCGCAATAACCCCAACCCACGGTAAAAATGGGTAACTGGTTCTGGCGACAATGCCACCGAAATCAAGAACTTCGCGTTGATAAAGGATCGCCCAGATCACATAAAATGGTGAACTTTCATCCAGTTTAAATCCATCCAAAAGGTTATGTCCCGCGACGATGGCAATCCCAATCATCAGGATTACTTTACGCGGTAAATATATTAATCCGGCAAGAGATATCATACAAAATCCGATACACCAGATCACCTGCAGATAAAAAATATTCGGTGGATATTTCCCCGCCCATAAAAACACGACTACTGTCAATTCAAGAAAGATTAGAAATAACCCTCTTTTTAAAAGAAAGGCGGCGGTTTCATTTTTCGTGTGCCTCTGCGCATATAGATATGCTGATAACCCGGTTAGCCAGATGAACACCGGTGCACAAATGGCACTGGCGAAACGTGTGTAAAATAATGCCGGACTGGTGGTGTAAACATCGACGGGGTCAGATACCTGAAGATGGAGATAAAAAGTTTCACGAATATGATCAATTAACATGATCACCATAACGAACCCGCGCAAAGCATCAATGGAAACAAGCCTGCTGCCTGAGGATACGTTTGCGTTTATGTTTCTTTCGGTGCTTTGCGACAAGGTTCTACTCAACATGTTCTTACCCTTTTGGTCCTTTAATCCCGCGGACACGTTTATCCGCCATAATCAATAGAATTCCGCTTAACAGTGCCAAAAACAGCAATGCAACTAGGTTATTTGAAAATACCTGCCCTGCTTTTTGATCATCAAAATGAAATTCAGCAATATTGTTAAACTCATCCATGCTTAATCGCTGGTTCGACATAATCAACGGACCAACACGTTCAGCATATTGATTTTTAAAATCACGAACCGCTTTTTGATAATCATTATGGCGCTTGGATGATGTTCCAGCCGCGTCATTAAACAAAATATGCGTTGTGATCGCGGGGGAAAGATATCTAAGTAACCCTAGTGTATTTTCACGTTCCAATGCTGTTGTTTCAAATTCTTCAAGAATGGGGCTAATGGCTTCATCGGTTGTTTTGGTCACAATAAAGCCAGTGCGTAGAAACGCCGGCATTTCACTTTCATCACTGATGGAAAGTTCCGGATGATCAAGCAGATATTTATTGGCAATATCGGCTATTTCCTGTCCGGCTTCATTTTCCATTTCTCGTGCTTCCGCCATATAAGCAAGGCGTGATGGCGTTGGATAAATTGTTTCCGTAACCGATGTGGCGGCCGCCGGGATAATCAATGTAAATCCGGCCCAAAGGATAAGCAGTGAAATAACATTAGTTTCACCATTTTTATTTTTACTGGCAATGAAGCTGATAATCCCCATCCAGAAAAAGGCATAAAGAATGACACCCGTAAGCCAAATGAAAAACATCGATAAACGGCCCGATGTAAATTCATTTGTTTGAATGATGAACATCAATGTGGAAACAACAATGGTTAATCCAAGTACGATGCTGCCGCGCACAAATACACGGCGCCAGAAGAAAGACCGCAAATTGATCCCTTGCGCCATGGTAAGACCAAGTCTGTTTGAGTCGCGTTCGGATGACAACACATCAAAACAGAGCACAATCAGCAGTAAAGGCAGAATAAAAATCACCGCTTTACTCAAATCAAAAGCACCAAGTGCGAGTGAAACCGGATCATCAAATTCATATTTGGAGAAAAGTTTAATGTTTGCCTGTCTTAAGGCAACCTCACCAGTAAAGGGCAAAAAATCCGATTGTCCAATGGCAAAATCACCAAGTACCCCTGGTGTTAAGGATGTCGGTAAAGTCAACATTGCCGCAGATCCGGACCATGAAGACACGCCGGATTCTTTTCCTTTTTCTTCCCATGCTTTTGCGTTCTTAAGCCAATTTTCTGTTTTCGCTGAGACGCCCTGATGGTGCGCCTCAATCTTACTGATCCTGCTGTCGCGATCCAGTGCACCACTGAATGATCCAAAGATTAGAATTGCAGCAAATAGCAAAATATTAATCAGTGTTACTGGATGAGAAAGTTTTGATTTCCACTCGTGGGAAATAATATCTGATAATGTCATTATTATACCTCACATAATCTTTTGTTTTTTTGCGACATTCCATGACACACTGATTGCAATGACTGCCCAGATAAGCAAGAGCAGAAAATCCCAAGATGCGCCGGTTAATGACAATGAAATTGATGGCGGGGTATAGGAAAAATCAGGAATGGTTTCCCATAATTCTTCACCAGATACATAAGGTCCTGAACCACCAACATCATTTCTGATTAAATCTTCGTTTAATTCTTTGATGATGATTTGTCGCTGTATTTCAGCAGCATTTGCAAAGTGCCTATGTGCCGTGACATCTGTTCCGGAAATGGTGCTTGAAAAGTGCTGCAACAATATTGTTGGTGACAGGAATGATAAGGCACGCCTTACGTTTTTCTGATTTTCATAAGTATTATAAAGGTCAGTGTAAAGTTTACCGAACGCTTGTGCCGCCATATATTCTGAAACTTCAAGGCGTACCCCTCTTTGGTTGTATTCAAGAGTTGGGATTTCTTCCAATGTCAGTTCACGGTCAAATGCCATGCTTAGTACAATGCGTTCAACCTCTTTATATTCAGCGCTTTCTGGATCAAGCCTACTTGCGGCCATTTCATCAGAATAATTTTGCCAGAATGCTGACCCATCCGGGGATGGATACATATTTTCCGCGATATTTGCAGCCAGCCTTGGGATAACAACAACGGATAACGCCCAGATACTCAGTAATAAGAGCATTGCTGACGTCGCATTCTTTGACCTCGATGACACAAAAAGGGCGATTGCCGCAAAGATAACAACATATAGGCCGTATCCTAAAATAAGGCCGATGCCACGGGTCAGGATGTCTGATACTGGTGTATTATCCGGCATAGAGATTGCAAGGAATAGTGATACAACAATGGCGACCACGGCTGTTGAGATGCCAACAAAACTTATTGCTGATAATTTTCCGATATAGGGTAAGGATACACCGGAACCAAAGCTCATGATCTGACGAAGTGTGCCGCGTTCGCGTTCGGCGGCGAAGCTGCCGTATCCCACAAGAAAAATAAGCAGCGGTAATAAAAATGTCAGCACGCCTGCAACACTTAAATCCGCCAATCTTCTTAGGTCCAGTGAATCTTCGGCTGGTCTAAACATAGCCGGGTCTTGTACGTGCCCCTCAAGCCAGATAATCTGACCAAGGTACGGAAGCGCCCCCGGATCAAACACGGAAAGTGGCGGCGCTGATTTATATGCCATGCGACCAAAATGTGCCGCAGAGTGAGGATTTTTTTCGCCTTGTTCAAGGAATACTTCTTGGTCTGCCTGCTGCGCAAAGGCGGCTTGAATTTGTTGTTCGCTGTTAACGGACCATCCGGTTGCGAGGCTAATGATGATAAGCAATAGAATAAGAAAACCAATGCCCATAATCCGGCCATCACGGCGGTATTCTTTTAATTCTTTTTCAATGACTGTACCGATCATGCCACTCTCTCCAGATTTGTGTCGGTGTCATGCATGTGGTTAAGATAAATCTGTTCTAGTTCATTATGGTTGATATCTTTAGCGGACAATACATCCACAAGATTGCCAGCTTTCATAATACCAATACGGTCGCCAATTTCCTTGGCACGGAACAAGTCATGAGTGGCCATTAATACGGCTGTGCCTTCATCGGCAAGTTTTCTGATGAGTGCACAAAATTCATTTGCAGCTTTTGGATCCAGACCGGAAAGCGGTTCATCTAGTAGTAATGCTTTTGCATTCTTGGCCAGTGCAATAGCAAGGCCGATTTTCTGACGCATGCCTTTTGAATAATTTTCTACTCTGTCGCTTGCGGCTTTACGGTCAAGGCCAACACGGTCGATCAGTTCATATAACTTATCTTCGCCGAGGTCTTGTTTATTTGCGAGCTTGGCAAAATAGGAAAGGTTTTCTAGACCCGTTAACGTCGGGTATAGATTTACCTGTTCCGGAACATATGCAAGGCATGATCTTGCATATTCGGTATTTTCGGCAACATTTTTACCGTCAACAATTGCGGCGCCTGATGTTGGCTCTAAAAAGCCAAGAAAAAGATTGATTGTCGTTGTTTTTCCGGCACCATTCGCACCCAGAAGACAAATAATTTCCCCCTCATTCGCTACTAAATTAAGTGAATTTAGAGCTGTTTTTGAGCCAAATGATTTTGTTAAACCATCTGCTTTAAGTACTTCAGTCATTATTAACTCCTCTTATTTTATGAATGTTTTTAATATTTGAATTGGTCATTTCAGTAATCCCGGTAAGCATATTTTCGCCATAGATACTCAAGTGGCCCTTGGCGATAACGAGATAGCCAATAAGCACTGAATACCCATTGGGCGAGTAATATGAGGCTTGCGATTACGGGAATATAAGCAAACGGAATTTGGCGCATCAACGCCAAGCCATAACCAAAAAAGATCATGACAGCCAAGCTGTTTTGGACGAGGTAATTGGTGAGTGCCATTCTTCCCAGTGGCGTAAAAAATGTCATCAATTTTTGGATTTTTTCATTTTTCCAGTAATGGAAAAAAGCCCCGACAATGCCAAGAGCAAAACAAGGGGCACTGATGTTATAAATTACGGATTGGATAAAACCAAAATCATCAAGGGCATATGGTGTGCCGCTTACATATTTTGTCCATGCGTATCCAAAGCTTGTAACGCAACCTATGATGAAAAAGATGGGCCATTTTTTAAGTTGGCCAAAGTTACCACTGTCATTCCATGATTTGATCAGGAACATGCCAAGTAAAAACATGCCAAGCACACCGGCAGGTCTTGCAGACATAAGGTATCCAATGGGTCTTGTGATGGCTCTTAAAACATTAATCAAGAATACTTCGTCTGCATTATCAGATGTTCTGAGTTCCAATAGAGAAAAATCACCTAAACCCAATTCCTGTCGCCAGTTGTTTGATTTATCAGATAGCAATGACCAGAATGATGCGTCCTGTGTAAAACTAACCAATAGATGATTGAATATGGGAAACGTCAGCAGGAATATTGATGTGTATAAAAGTGCTCGTTTGGAAAAATTGGTGAATAAAATAAGCAACATGCCCATTAAGCTATAAAGTGTCAGAATGTCGCCGTGCCATACCAGAAACATATGAAATAAACCGATACAAAGCAGTAGCCGCATGCGCCTTGACCAATAGGCGGTAAAGATGTCCTGACTTTTTTCCATGCGAATGGCTTGAAGGGCAAATCCCATCCCAAAAAGCATCGAGAAAATGGAATAGAATTTGCCTTCAACAAACCAGTCAATCATAAATAATACAGACCGATCCGCAGTAGGTAGGGTCGTAATTTCAGTGGGGCTATAGGTATTGTAACCCATGAAACTATAGAGATTTGCAAGCAATATTCCGAATAATGCGAACCCTCTTAACGCGTCTAGTTCTGTGTATCTATTATGCTTAGAGACTGGCTTAATCATGTAATGCCATGCCCGAAATTGTTATGAATAAACTGATATTCATTTGTCGTTCCTTAACTGTTCAAAAAATATGATTTCGCTGAATTTTTTTGTTCATTCAGGCGATTGATCAAATTACGAGAATGTTTAAGAAACGGGAGGGGCTCTGGTCGTGTTGTTAGTGTGGAAAAGCGATATTAAAAAAAGAGTGACAAGGAAGAATGATTGGAAATCAATATTCCCAATAAAGGAAATCATTTGACTTTCGGGCAGATCAGCCAATGAGTTGTGAGCATATATTTGACAAATTTGGCAATCGGAATTGTCATAATGATGTTCGCTGTCATGCGCGGCAAATTGAATTTGCATAAATGCAAATAGCAGCGCTAACATTAGGCTAAATATTTTAAACCTATGGGTACGAACCATTGATCCCTCGAATCATTACTTCCTTGTAGTGCGGTAACCTTAAAATGTTATATTGTTACAATAAAGTATTTTTTGGGTGATCAAAATTATGTTTCGTAAGAATTAAAAGATTATCAGTGCAAAGATGAGTAATATCGGTATCACGATCAAAGTACGGATGATGAAAATTTGCAATAGTTGTGAAAATTTAATCGGCAATCCACAACGTAGGATTATCACGCCCGTTTCAGACATAAAAATAATCTGACACATGGAAAGACCGGCAAGCACGAAACGCATGACGTCCCCTTCGATGTTGCTGGCGATAACAGCAGGAATGAATTGATCAAGAAATCCAAATACAAATCCTGGCGCGATATATTTCGCGTTTTCAACATTGAATAATGAAATTATCCAAGATATCGGCGTGCCGATTAATTCACCGACTGGCGAATGAAAGGCAAGTATGGTTGTCATGGTGCCTAGCGCCAAACTTGGGCCAAGAACGGCGAATAACTGTTCCATTGACATATGGGTCGCCAGTTTCGCTGATCTTTTAACCGGCGGGGCATTGTCCGCTGTTTTCATGGCAATATCAACGCCGCGCAGGATGATGTTTTGATGTTGGTTCGTGTCTTCGTTGTTATTGCTTACTGTGCCATCTTTATAAATATCCGGTATTCTTGAAATTGGTGGTATACGTACAGTGATAATGGCGCAGGCAACGCAAGCAATCATGGACGCAAAATACCATAAAAAGAACACATCACCAATGCCACTGACGGTGGCAATTACCAGTGCGAATGGAACAGAAACAACAGAAAAGTTTGTCACAATTGCCACGGCCTCACGTCCCGTATAACGGTTACGTTGGTATTGTTGTGACGTTAACATGATACCAACCAGTGATGACGATACAAATGATGATATGGCATCAACAGCAGAACGACCGGGCAGGTTAAATGCCCTTTTAAATAACGGGGCTGCCATCACACCAATGAAATCCATGGCCCCATATTCGGTCAGCAATGGCATTAAAAAACAACCCGGAATAACAATCAGAAAGAAACCAATGCCGATATCATTGAACATGACAAAGCCGGTGTCTTCTAATCTTAAAATTTCAGGGCCAATTTCAAATAACACCATTATGCCAATTGATGCGCCTGCCGCACGTAATAAAAACCAGATGGGTGTTGTTTCGGCCATGGCGTATAAAAGCGGCCGGTTTTCTTTCCATTTGGGTTTGAATATTAGACAATAACCACCCAGGATCGCGGAAAAAACGGTGATCCAAACAACGATCCTCATCAACAGGTCGTTGTAATTCAAGATCATCCAATCAACATAAAGCCCCAACATAACGGTTAATTCACCGTTTCTGGTAACAGGCATCAAGAAAAGCATCAATCCCAAAACCGACGGAATAAAGAAACGCAAGAAACGTTTCCTGTCGCTCACTATGGTGTTGGGGTTTGATGCTTGGTCGCTCATAGGGGCTTTATCCTGATGCTTGATTTATGGTTATCTGCGTAGTGCCTCTGACAGAAGATATAAAATATCGCCGCCAAGGGTTGCGCCAGCAACGGCAGTGATATTGCCTATCGGGTCATAAGCAGGGGCAATTTCCACCAGATCAGCACCAACAATGTTCATTCCTCTTAATCCTTTAAGGATTTTACGCCCGGCCATGACGGTCGGTCCGCCGGAAACCGGTGTCCCTGTACCCGGTGCATAAGCAGGATCAAGAAAATCAATATCAAATGTCAGATATGCTTTATTGTCGCCAACACGTTTTCTGATTTGTTCAGCGACCTCAGCAGGGCGCATTTCATCAAGTTCAGTTGCGAAAATAATTTCAATGCCGTGCGTTTCTGAATTCGGCGTTCTAATACCAATTTGGATGGAATGTTCCGTGTCGATCAATCCTTCTTTAATCGCGTGATAGAACATGGTGCCGTGATGATAGTTTTCATCAACCCACGTGTCCGTATGCGCATCAAAATGAATAAGCGCAAGCGGTCCATGCTTTTTAACATGTGAACGAAGAAGCGGCAGCGAAATAAAATGATCACCACCCATGGCAAAACAAGCGGCATCATTTGTGATGATCTCATCTGTTGCTTTTTCAAGTTGGGCAACCATGCGTTCCGGATAACCGGCAAAATCACAAATATCACCATAATCAATCACAGTGTGATGTTCAGCGATATGATATTCCCATGGCCATAGACCAAATTCAAATTCGCCGGTCAGTGTTGATTGTTCACGCATGGCACGTGGGCCAAATCTTGCGCCGGGGCGGTTGGTCGTTCCAAGGTCATATGGCACACCAAGTATCGCAATATCGGCATTTTTCACATCTTTTGAATGCGGGAAACGCATAAAGCTGATCTGTCCGGAACAGGCATCGTCCCACCAATCTTCTAATAACTCTTTGTTTGGTCCCATTGGTTCATCCTTTTTGTCATTATGTGTTGCTATCGTATGATTATGGCTAACACACATGATGTCAGGATGCGTAGTGCATTAATTGCATGAAAAAGTTACGGTTTATGAATTTTTTTCATAAAGGATGGATTAGGCGCCTGTATTATCCGCGCTGACTTCACGAATAATGCGTTCAAGTTGCATTGATTTAACTTGTTCGTTGCCAGCTTTGGATACGGCGTACCATTCAAGCCTTGTGCCCGTGCCGGTTAAGGGGATGGCTATTATGGCATTATTGATCAAATACGGTTTTACGGTGCGTTCCGAGAGAATGGTAAACCCGTAATTTTGGGATACCAGACTAATCACGGCATCAACCATGCCAATATGAATTGTCTTTTTTGGATTTAATGATTGATCATTGAAGAAACGGTCATACTCGCTACTGATTTCAAGGCCCGCGTTATGGGCAATGTAGGTTTCATCGGCAAAATCCTGTGTGCTTAATTGTTCATTGCTGTTAAGCACATGATCACGCGGTAAAACGGCGACGAGCTTGTCGGTAAATAACGGTGTCATGTTAAGGTCATCATCCTGTTCAGGTTTTGGTAGGATGGCGAGGTCAATGTCCCCTTCTTTTAATGATGCAATTGGATCAAGTGTAACATTTAATCGAATATCAATTTTATCGGCTGAATTACGTATATTGGTTCTATCCAGTGTCCCAGCAAGCCAGTCATGGCAACTGTATGGTTCCATGCCGATTGTCACCAGTTCTTTATCGATTTGAAAACGCGCGTTTAAATCATTTTCTGCAATTGATAATTCTTTTAAGATTTTATCCGCAGAAAACAGAAGTCTTTGTCCCGCTGTGGTCAGGTAAAGTTTTTTATTTTTCTTTTCAAATAGGGTGATGTTTAATCTGCGTTCTGCTTCGCTGATGCGACGGCTTAAGGCCGATTGGGTAATACAGAGTGTTTCCGCCGCTTTTGTGATCGTTCCGGCGTCGGCAATTTCCTTGATCATCTGAAGATGGATAATTTCTAGTTTCAAGCTCATGATAACAGATCGTGGTTATTCATATAGTGCAATATCATATTCTAACTGCTGATCGGAAAATGGGAAATCAACACCATTTTTGGCATTAACAAATTCCGCTGGTGGAACATGGGCGAGGTCGCTTTGCATTTGCAATGCCGTTCGCATGCTAAGCTCTGATTTCCAGGCAAGCGCAACAACCAGATTGCCTTTTTTCTTATTTAAAATTTGTCTGACGGACGGTTCAGGCAGTCCTGACATTAAAATCAATGCCTGAATAACAAGTTCGCGTTGTTTATTTTTGATGGCGTTTTGGATAAATTCGTCATCAATGACACCACGGTCATAAAGATCGGCCGCTTGTTCGGCGAGTGATCTTTGATCATCGCTTTCCGGTTTTTCATCGCTGATGCGTTCACGCACACGGGTAAGTAGCTCTTTGCCCTGACTATCATCCAAGTGGTTATCAGTAATCATCATATCGACAAGTGACGATGCGACAAAACCCGCGATACGTTTCATAGCACGCATTGAAAGGTTAGGGCGTTTGGCGAGCGGCTCATGCCACTGTGTTATATTTTGGCTTTGTGCTTCGGCGATAATGTTATCAAGCGTGTCTTCACGGACTTGCGCATTCTGGTTCGCAAGCATGCTGGTTACTGCCGGAATTTCAAGGGTTTGTGCGATTGCATCACAGACGTCACCACTTAATACGTTTCTTTTTGCGATTGCCTCAAGCGCGCCAGAAAGGGTTGTAGCTGCGATAATTTCTTTAAGGTCTGCATCATTTAATAGGGGCGAGTACTCTAGGATTGGTGAGCAAACTTCGGGTACTTCATCTTTGGCTAATTTTAACGCAATGTGTTTTGGGATGCTGTTTGATGATCTTAATTCTTCTGACAAAATACGGCGCACAGACGGTAATTGATCATTGGCGAGTATTTCAATCATCTCAAGCGCTTTTTCGGTAATTTCCGATTTTCCGTCGTCGGATATATCCGGGAAAAGTCTTGCGATTTTACGTGTCAGTTCGTGCTTTACATCTTCGTTTTCATCTTTGGCGAGAATTTTATCTGCTTGAATAGGTGTGTTGGCATTGCCGGCCACTTTTACACGGATGTCTGTTGATGGATCTTCTGCCAGATAATAAAGAACTTCAGGTGGGGTCGTTTCCTGTTCAGCCAGTATCATTTTGTCACCGGACTGTTTTGTTTCCAGTGCATCGCGTGCTTGTTCATAAGTTTCAAGCTCTTTCGCACGCTTGTTTTTATTTTTTTTGAATAAATTGAATACCATTCCTGATTATCCACCCATCATTTTTCAAGAAATATATATTAGTATAACTTTTAACGATTTAACAGTATGCCCGATTTACCGTTCTTTTTGACATCATATAGGGCATTGTCCGCTTTTTCCATAAGCTCGTCTAATGAATGCTCATGATCCGGTAAACTTAATGTAATCCCAATAGAAAGGGAAAGCGGTTTTTCATCATTTGGTGCTATTTCACGCATACTTAAGGCATTTTCTAAAATTCTTGTGGCTTGTGCGTTTGCGTTTTCAGCATCAACATTTTCCAACCAAATCGCGAATTCATCACCACCCATACGACAACATAAATCTTCTGTACGGGTGTTTTGTTTCATGATGTCAGATAACATGACCAACACGTCATCACCTACTGCATGACCATATGTGTCATTTGCTTGCTTGAAATTATCAAGATCAATGTACATGAGTGCGCATGTGTGTTTATTACGTTTTTGAATGATAAGGCGTTTTTTCACCTTTTCTGTAAAGGCGCGGCGGTTAAAGAGTTGTGTTAATTCATCGGTGTTGGATAATTTTTCAAGCTTTTCATAATTTTTGATTTGCTCTAATGCGATGCCAAGGTGGCTCGCGACGCCAATGAATAATGATTTTTCGCCCTTGCCCCATGATCTTTTCTTTTTATCCAGTACGATGTATATGGCGCCATTAATTTTATTATGATGGCGGGTGATGCCGATTAAAACTTTATAGCCATTAACCACTTCTTCTAAATAAGATGGTGGCAATTCATCGGAATAGTCATCACAGATTTCATAAGTTTTACTGATTAATGCATCACCAAATTCAGCATCATCAAGTTTCCCAAATTCTGCTTTCATGGTCATATTGTATGATTTGTGAATTGGGTCGATACTGGCGATATAGCAATGATTTGCAGTTATGCCATCAAAGGCCGCCGCTGCGGTGGTTTCAAGAACCCGGGACGGGTCAACTTCATCACGCATGGCGGATACAATTTTCTTTAATGTCTGTTCGCTTTTGCGAATGCGTCTTAGGGCTGCTTCGCGTTCACGTGCTTCGGTCACATCACGGCATACGCCGCGTGCGCCTTGCCATGTGGATTGATTATCAATAACCGGTGTTGCCGATACCTGAATGCAGGCGAGTTCGCCGTCACTTCGCTGCATCCAGATTTCCACGTCCGAAATGACATCCAGCGTATCAAACGGGTTTAAACCGCCAGCGCCGACGATCAGGTCAGATGCTTTCTTTTCGTTTAATTCATAAGCCGTAAAACCAAGAACACCATTTGATGATACATATTTAAAACGGCCCTGATTATCAGTTTCCCATGCGAAGTCCGTTGAACAGGACACCAGATCTTTAAACATTTGTCTTGAATCAACCAGTGCTTTGGTTAGTTGCTGTTCTGTTGTAGTGTCACGCCCAAATAAAAGAACATTATATTTGTTATCTTCGCCAGTTGTGACAGGGAAAGCAAAAAGATCATAATGACGAGTGCCTGTGTCGTCCTCTAATGATAATTTCTGAACTTCAGGGCATTTATTATTCAGTGCACGAATGACAAGCCCGTGAATCATCGGATTTCTATTTTGGAAAGCGAAGATTAAATTATCGGCATAAATATTTTTATGAATAACATTCAACGATTCGTCCGTTAGGATCGCCGGGCCATTTAATTTTTCGATGAGATTGTTTTGGAAATTTATATTTTTAAAATTTGATGTTAGCGGCTCATTTTCCGCAGAAACATTGGTGTTTCCCAAGATATGTGCAATATTGTTGTCCATTGTGCCCAATTTCAGTCGCCGGATTACTTAAAACTATAAAAAATTCCCTTGGCATTTACTGTATAGGCTTAGTATTAACATTTCCTTTAAGAAATGTGCGTTCGTGGACTATTTATGATGAAAGATGATGTTGCCGTGAAAAATTTAATGGATCATAAGTATTGGGTATTCGATCTTGATAATACGCTTTACCCTCATGGCACGAACCTTTTCACACAGGTTGACCGCAAAATGGGGGAGTATATCCAGAACTTATTTGATATCCCTTATGATGATGCCAAAAAAATGCAAAAATCATTTTTTCAGGAACATGGAACAACATTACGTGGTTTGATGACATTGCATGATGTGGAACCCCATGATTATCTGCATTATGTCCATGATATTGATTTTTCCGTTCTTGATATTGATCATGCCTTAAACGAAGCGCTCGAAAAATTACCGGGGGAAAAATACATTTACACCAATGCTTCGGCTGATTATGCGGGGAATGTGTTATCTGAAATTGGACTTGATGGATTTTTTAAGGATATTTTTGATATTCATGACGCAGAATTCCTGCCAAAACCGCATAAGACGAGTTATCATAAAATGCTGGATAAGTTTCAAATCGATCCTGAACATTCCATCATGGTAGAAGATATCGCAATTAATCTTAAGCCTGCCGCGGAACTTGGTATGTCGACCGTATGGGTGAAAACAGATGTTCACTGGTCGGATACGGGTAAGGAATATACAAGAATTGACCATGTAACGCCGGATTTATCAACATGGCTTACAGATGTCACGAAGAATGGGAATGCTTAATGTCGGAAAATACCGAAATGCCACTTGGTCTTTATATTCAAAGCTCGCTTAAAGGGGCGTGGAAACTGGTTCAAGCCAAGCCAAATGCCATGGAATATTTTGATCTTTCATCTGATGGTTTTTGGAAAAGTTTCTGGGCGATAGCGGTGATGCTTCCTGCCTATGCGCTTTGGACGTATTTTAATTTACAAGGGGGAACCCGGGAAATCGCAGAGGGCGTAGAACTAGCCCATCCGTTTCTTGCGGAAGGTATTTTCTTTTTTACCACCTTGCCACTAACAGCATTTGTGATGATTTATTTCACCAAATGGATGAATATTTCATCCAATTATTCGTCAATGGTTATTGCTTATAACTGGATGAGTGCGCTTATTTATTTAATTCTTGTTTCTATGACGATGATTCTTTCAAGCGGTCTTGTCAGTGGGGAATTAAGTACAGCGCTTCTAATTATGCTAAATTTTTATTTCGGCTTCTATGTGGTTTGGTACACACTTAAAAACTCATTGCAGATTGGCGGCGTTTTTGCCATTGGTGTCTTATTGTTTGTGAAACTTCTTGAAACCGTATCAATGGTTCTTCTGTATCAAATATTCAATCCGGAATATTTTAATGCAGTTGTTGATACGATTAATAATCAACCTTCATAAAATATAGCCCGTCCGGCGGGGCATTATATCCAAGGGCTGATCTATCGGCAGCTTCAAGTGCATCTTTTAAATCCTGTCTGGTCCATTTTCCTTTGCCAACGTAATAAAGGCACCCGACCATGGACCTTACTTGATGATGCAGGTAGGAAATTGCAGATGTATCAATATAGATATTTTCACCATCGCGACTGACCGACAAACTTTCTAATGTTTTTAAGGGTGATTTTGACTGGCATTGCACACTGCGGAATGTGGTAAAGTCATGCTTGCCGACAAGCACTTGTGCCGCATCATTCATGGCATCCACATCAAGCTCATCCCGAACCTGCCAAGCAAGCCCCTTTTGAAAGGTCAGGTTCGCGCGGCGATTGATGATATGATAGCGATAATATCTTTTCTTCGCTGAAAAACGGGCGTGGAATTCATCATCAACTTCTTCCGCATCCAATATGGAAATTGGTACATTTTTAAGATGATAATTTAATGCTTCCATCAGCTTGTACCCGTTCATATCCCGTGGGATATCTGTATGGGCAACCATGCCTGTCGCGTGAACACCTGCGTCTGTACGTCCTGCCGCATGGAAACGGCATTCTTGCTGGCATAATTTATGCGCTGCTTTTTCAAGCTCGCCCTGAATGCTTGGCGCACTTTCTTGTAATTGCCAGCCGTGGTAATCGCTGCCGTCAAATTCTATGGTAAGTTTGAAGCGTTTCATGAAAATTTTGTCCCGATTGTTACATCAAACCCATTCATTAATGCTTTGACGTCCATTGGTCCTTTTCCGGCACGTTGGGCACGTTTCACAGATATGGCACCATCGCCACAAGCAATGACAAGCGGTTCATCGATCATTTCGCCGGGTTCCCCGTTTCCATTTACCACTTCAACATTATGGATTTTAAATCGTTCGCCACCCACATCACACCAAGCGCCGGGAAATGGGGACAGGCCATGAATATGATTTTTAAGATCGGTTGCTGATCTTGACCAGTCGATCTTTGCTTCTGACTTATCAATTTTGTGGGCGTATGTGACACCCTCATCGGATTGTGGGGTTGGTGTACTTTCTGAAAGATTGACTAACACTTCAACGATGGCTTTAGCACCCAAATCACTTAATTTATCATGCAGAATGCCTGTTGTATCGTCGCCAATTGGAATTCTTTTTTCTAAATGCACTGGCCCTGTATCAAGCCCCGCTTCCATTTGCATAATGCCGACACCAGTTTCATTGTCGCCCGCCATAATCGCACGGTGAATGGGCGCGGCCCCACGCCAACGCGGTAATAGGGACGCGTGAATATTCAAACAACCATATTTGGGTGCGTCCAAAATTTCTTGCGGAAGGATCAAGCCATATGCAACCACCATGGCCACATCCAGGTTAAGATCCGCGAATTGTTCGCGGTCATTATCACTTTTAAAATTTAACGGTGTATAGACGGGAATATTTTGATCATTCGCATATGCATGTACGGGGGATGGTCTTTCCTTTTTGCCGCGACCTGATCTGCTTGGTGGTTGGCTGTAAACAGCAACAACGTCATGGCCCGCTTCAATGATGGCTTTAAGCGCAGGTACGGAAAAATCCGGTGTTCCCATAAAGGCAATACGCATATGTCGCCCCCTTAATCTTTTTCACGGATCAGTTTTTTAACCTTGCGGACATACATGCCCCGCTTGATTTTGGAAAGATAATCAATAAATACAACGCCGTTTAGGTGATCCATTTCGTGCTGAATGCATGTGGCAAGCAACCCATCCGCGTGGATTTCTTGTTCCGCACCGTCATAATCAAGGAATTTGACCTTGCATTCTTTCGGGCGTTCAATATCCGCATATTGTTCCGGAATGGATAGGCACCCTTCGTTGTAAGTGTTCAAATCTTCTGACGTCCAAGTAATTTCAGGATTGATGAAATACATTGGATTTGGGTCTTCTTCCTCACCGGCGATATCGATCACAAGTATGCGTTTTAAGTGGCCCACTTGAACGGCCGCAAGTCCGATGCCCGGTGCGGCATACATTGTTTCCAGCATATCATCCAGAAATGCGCGCAGCTTGTCATCGACTTTATCAACGGGTTCCGACACTTTTTTAAGAAGCGGGTCCGGTACTGTAACAATTGGTAAAACGGCCATAATTTTTAATCTTATCCTTTTAATCTTACAAATGGTAGGTAATATGTGTTGAAGACAAGGTCAAGACTTATAAGGAGAAGAGACGCGTGAATATTGATCAAACAATGATGATTTTGATTGGAATGGGGGTTGTCGCGTTGCTGTTAATTGGGGTTCTTGTCCTTATTAATAACCGTTCAAGAATGGATAGTGAAGAACGCCGCATCGCAGCCGATAAAACCGCTGACACAATCGCAAGCGTGATGCAAATGAATGCGGGGCTTGAAGCGCGCATAAAAACCATGGCTGAAAGCCACGCCATGCAGCAGGAAGAATTAAAACGCACCATGCATGAACGGCTTGATGCCGTTGGTCGTCAGGTTGGAAAAAGTTTAAATGAAACCAACGAAAAAACAGGTGAAAGCCTTGAAAAATTAAAAGAGCGTCTCGCGGTTATTGATGAAGCACAGAAAAATATCACCGATCTTTCCGGGCAAATGGTGGGATTGCAGGATATTCTTTCCAATAAACAGGCCCGTGGTGCATTCGGTGAAATCCAGCTGAATGATCTGGTGTCTGCCATACTGCCACCAAGCGCCTATGAATTTCAGGCAACCCTTGAAAATAAAGCGCGGGTTGATTGCCTGATTAAATTGCCAAACCCGCCCGGTTCGATTGCGGTGGATGCGAAATTCCCGCTTGAAAGTTATCATAGGCTTGGCAATGCAGAAACAGATCAAGAAAAGAAACAAGCCCAAAGCGCCTTTAAAACGGACATCCTGAAACATGTGAAAGATATTTCAGAGAAATACATCATTCACGGGGAAACCGCGGAAAGCGCGTTGATGTTTTTACCAAGCGAAGCCGTATATGCGGAACTACATAGTAATTTTTCCGATGTGGTCGAAAAATCATACCGGGCCAAGGTCTGGATCGTTAGCCCGACAACTTTAATGGCGACGCTTAATACCGTACGTGCAGTATTAAAAGACGCGCGTATGCGTGATCAGGCAGGCATCATTCAAAAACATGTCATGACATTGATGGAAGATATGGACAGGCTTGATCAGCGTATTGGAAACCTGCGTAAACATTTTGACCAGGCCGATAAGGATATTTCACAAATTGAAACATCAAGCCGTAAAATCCAAAGCAAAGCGGATACAATAGAAAAAATTCAGCTGGAAGAAGTAGACGATATCGAAGATGGGATCGAGCCAAAACCAGCTGCGCCCGTGAAATTACTTGTGGATTAAAGCCCGTCATTATTTCGCCCGTTTGGGTGTTTATCTTGACATCCATGGATACTTTTGATTCTTTAGATAATATGAAAAGTAAATTGATCATAGCATCAGTAATCCTCGCCGTGGCGGGGTGTGCGACGACGCCACCAAAAAATGTGGCCAATAGCTGCTCAATCCTTGAGGAAAAGGGCGGCTGGTATGACGCCACCAAAAAAGTGCGTGATAAATACGGTACGCCAATCAATGTGCAACTTGCGATTATCCGTCAGGAAAGTTCATTTAAGCACGACGCGAAACCGGGGCGTAATTATTTACTATGGGTGATACCGTGGGGCCGTAAATCCAGTGCTTATGGTTATGCGCAGGTGAAAGATTCCACATGGGAATGGTATATGGACCAAACAGGCAATCACGGTGCGGATCGTGACCGGTTTGAAGATGCGGTGGATTTTGTCGGATGGTACAGCACGATTTCACAACGAACGCTCGGTATTTCAAAATGGGATGCTTATAATCAGTATCTTGCCTATCACGAAGGGCACGGCGGCTTTAAACGCAAAACATATCTTAAGAAAAAATGGCTTATGGACGTCGCGAAAAAGGTAGAGGGATATTCCAAAACCTACGCCGCACAACTCGCCGCCTGTGAAGATGACCTTGGTCGTGGTTTCTCGCTCTGGCCGTTTTAAAGTTCGGCATAATTTTGCCTGATTTATCTTTATTGTAATTCCTTTGAACTTTGTTAGGGGGAATGACATGCGGTTATTAAGTGTATTATTGATGATGGTGATGACTGTGCCAACGATTGCACATGAGAGCGCAGATTGGCGAGAATATTTGCAAGAAACAGAAAGCCATTTTAAAGCAACAAAAAAGCGAAAACAGAAATTGATGGAATATCTTCCACGATTTAAGAATATTAGTGGTCGCAAGATCGTTGATATTAGATTTACTACTGAATTTTTGAATGACTGGGGCAGGCCTGTTTATAAAATGAACGGTAAAATCGTTCAGGATTTAAAACCCGGAAGACGTACAAGTAAGAAAGAATTTTATGCTTTTCCGGATGATCCGTATATTTTTGATGATGCCTATGACAAGCTTGAACCACGCACACGTGAAGAGGGGGCATCGCAAAAAGTGGTCGTGACATCTATAAGATTTGCAAATGGTGAAGTAATTAATTTTTAAATCAAAAAAGGCGCCACCTTGGCGCCTTCTTCAAAGTATTTATTGAAATTTTAATAACCCTCTGGCCATGGGAATAGGTCGGCCGGGCGTGGAACATCCAGGTCAATTTCTGTGCCGCGTGCCATCACGAATGTCGGGTTCATCAGTGTGCCAATATCTTCAAGCGGGTCTGCTTTTGATGCGATGATATCGGCTTCCTTGCCGGCTTCGATGGTGCCCGTCACAGATGTTAATTCCATCAGATCGGCGGCATTGACCGTCGCGGACACAAGGATTGCACGTTCCGGCATGCCCGCATCACGCATAAGCACCAGTTCATAACCATTTGTGCCGTGGTCATTAACACCGGCGTCGGTACCGAACGCGATTTTTACGCCCTTGTCATGGGCAAGTTTTAATGCCTTTTTCATCATGGGGCCAACATCCAATGCTTTTTGGCGAACGGCCGGAATAAAGAAATCCGGACGTTCTTTTGCAATGCGTTCAACGGTATAACCCGCGATTAATGTTGGTACCAGATAAGCGCCCGTTTCAACGAAAAGATCGGCTGTTCCCTCATCCAGATATGAACCATGTTCGATGCTATCTACGCCGGCGCGAAGGGCCGCTTCAAGACCAATACGGCCATGGGCATGTGCTGCGACCTTACGGCCCATGGCATGGGCTGCTTCGATAAGGGCAATTTGTTCTTCGTCAGTGAATTGTTGTCCTGTTCCTGTTGCTGTTTTACTTAATACACCACCTGTCGCCACATATTTAATGTGATCGGCACCATGCTTGATTTGTGTGCGTACGGCACGACGACAGCTTTCAATGCCGTCACAAATTCCGGTATGTGGATTTGGGAAAATGTCATCACGGTAACCGTTGCTGCCGTCGCCATGACCACCAGTTGGTGAAATGGTTTGTCCGGCCGCCTTAATGCGTGGTCCCATGATCAGATCGTTATTCACCGCATCACGGTACGCAAAAATCGCGTTTCGGTCACCGCCAACATTTCTGATGGTGGTAAATCCTGCGCGCAATGTACGCATACCAAATTCAACACCCATTAATGTGGAATATTGTGATGAACGTGTGACGCGTTTTTCACGGCTGTTGGCTTCTTGTTGACCAAGGATATGGGTATGGGCATCAATAAGCCCCGCCATCACATATTGATCTTTTAGATCGATGATTTCCGCGTTATCCGCGCCATCAATATCGGATGCGGATAGATAACCATCACTGACAGATATGATTTTTTTATTTTTGATGACGATTGTTTGTTCTGTTTTTGCTTCTTCTCTGGCGTCGGCAAGCAGTGTTCCAGCATGGATAATTTTCCATTTGTCTGCGGCTTCGGCAGAAATGGTGATGCCTAACGTCATGACGGTGGCAAGTAGCGTTTTTTTGAACATTGGATGCTCCCCTTATTTTTTGAATTAAGGGAAGAGGTTATCTCATTTTTTGAAGTAGGTCCATGATTTCTTCGCCACTTTCGACAACGCTGATTAGTTCTTTTTCACCACCATTAAAGAAGAGCTGCGTATGATCATCAAACGGCATTACTTCGTTCACATTATGCATATTTACGTAGATTTCATTTTTGGTGTAATAGTCAGTTAATTTTACAAATTCCATCATTCTCTCCTAAAAAATGGGCCTAATGTTCGGGAATTTTACAAACAACAACATAGGCTTTGTTGATAAGGTAATAATCATTACTTTCACGGTTTAAATGAAAAAAATCTGGCAGTTCTTCAAAGGCATTATGAGGGTTTGTCGTAACGCTTATGTTTACGCTGCCTTGCATGTGGGTACCATCATGTAAAATAAGTTCAACAGGCACTTCTTTTTTGATCATGCTGTTTTGTGGCTTTGATTTGTCACCATTATTTGATTTTTCATTCGCCATCTTTATTATCCTTTTTTAAGGCCTCTATAACCTGATCATCATAGCCAAACATTTTGTATTTTTCGATATTTACGGATTCATTACCGCTGCTTACAAAGTCGCCCTTGATGTTACCTTGTTCATCACGGCTTATGAATGAATATTTGAATAATTCCTGCAATACAATCTCATCATCTTCCATGCCGACAATTTCATGGATGGATGTAATGCGTCTTTTGCCATCTTTCATACGTGATATTTGAACGATGATATTGAGCGCTTCTGCCAGTTGTCTGCGAATGACATGGATCGGGTATAAAAATCCTGCCATTGATGCCATATTTTCAAGACGTGTCAGTGATTGCGCGGGACCATTGGCATGGACGGTTCCCATGCTTCCTTCGTGACCGGTGTTCATTGCTTGTAACATATCCATTATTTCACCGCCACGTACTTCACCGACAATGATGCGGTCAGGCCTCATTCTTAAGGCATTTACCACGAGTTCTCTAATGGTAACCTCGCCTTCGTCATCAGTGTTTGCGGGGCGGGCTTCAAGAGGTAAAACATGAATTTGATTAAGATTGAGTTCCGCTGAATCTTCAATGGTAATAATGCGTTCATCATCAGGAATAGACTGCGATAGTACATTCAGCAAAGTGGTTTTACCGGAACCGGTCCCACCCGAAATGATGATGTTCATTTTACTGGCGGCGGATGCTTCCAGGAAATTTGCCATTTCCTGCGATAAGGTTCCATTATTCACAAAATCAGCCATAGTGAATGGTTTGACGCTGAATTTCCTGATGGAAATTGCAGTGCCGCGAAGTGATAATGGCGGTAAGATGATGTTGACCCGTGATCCATCCTCTAATCTGGTATCGACAAGCGGGGATGCGTTGCTTACATGACGACCAACACGCGCGCAAATTCTGTTTGCAATGTTTCTGATATGTTGTTCATCGCGTAATTCAATATCGGTGAGTTCCAGTTTTCCCCGTCTTTCAATAAAGATCTGTTTGGGTCCGTTGATCAGGATATCATTGACTTCAGGATCAGTAAGCAAAACTTCCAATGGACCGAGCCCTAATATTTCGTCGATTAAGGAAGTCTCAAGCATTTCTTCCTCTTTTCGGTTAAGGTTCAGTTTCATTTCTATGAGCACTAACCGAATGATATCCTGAAGCTGTTTGACCAATTCATCGTGTGGGAGGCTGGCGGCGGCATCATAATCAAGTTTTGGTAATAATTGGAATAATGCTGCATTTCTGATTTTTGTGAAATCTGGGTGCGCTTTCCCTTTACGGTGGTGCGCTTCGTGATATGTGGCGATATCAGGTAAATTCTTATTATCAATATTTGGATTGTTTTTTTCTATGAAATCAAGCGTCTCGCCAACGTTTTTTGATGCGCTGACGTTTTCATGTTCAGTTTTTTTGCGGCCAAAATCGTTCATAAAAACTCCTGTATACCCATCTAATATATAAGAAATAGAGCTTTTTATCAGTAATTTATATGACGCTAATCAAGTTTTGGCCGAATAAGCTTCAAGATTTATGATTTTCCATAACCGCCGCCACCCGGGGTTTTGATGATAAAAACATCACCCTTTAGCATGGTTGTTTCTTCTGAACTTGATAAGGTTTCGTGGGTGCCATTTTCTCTTAAAATGCTGTTTTCACCGCACATTGCATCTTGCCCGCCCTTTAATCCCATCGGTGCGTTAAGACGGTTATTTGAAATAATGGCTGCTTGCATATTTTTAAGGAATTCTATGCGGCGTTCAACACCATTGCCACCATTATGCTTTCCTTTACCGCCGCTATCCGCGCGTATTTTAAAATTACGAAGCAATACAGGATATCGCCACTCAAGCACTTCCGGATCGGTTAGGCGGCTGTTGGTCATATGGGTTTGGATCGCGTCGGCGCCATTCCCATTTGCGGTTGCTCCCATACCGCCCGCAACGGTTTCATAATATTGCAGAGCATCATCACCAAAGGTGAAATTATTCATGGTGCCTTGTGATGCGGCCATTGCACCAAAAGCAAGGAATAAGCAGTTCACAATAGCCTGCGATGTTTCAACATTTCCGGCAACAACGGCACGCGGATGACTTGGATTTAGGAAAGTTTTTTCAGGTACAATAATTTTCACAGGTTTTAGGCACCCTTGATTTAACGGAATATCATCATCGACCATACATCTGAAAACATAAAGTACCGCCGCATGGCATATGGCCAGTGGCGCATTGAAGTTATTATCAAGTTCTGCACTTGTACCTGTGAAATCAAGTGTTGCTGATCGCGTTTCCTGATCAATGGTGACTTTCACTTTAATTACCGCACCATTATCAAACGGATATTCATATTCAGCATTTGATAATTTGTGGATCACGCGGCGAACGGCTTCTTCAGCGTTATTTTGCACATGATCCATATAGGCCAGTACCGTTTCTGTACCGTAATGATTGCTGATGCGGGTTAATTCATTAAGACCTTTTTCATTGGCGGCAATCTGCCCTTTAAGATCAGCGATATTCTGTTCGGGGTTTCTTGCGGGATAGGGGCCTAATAATAAGGCGGCTTTTAATTCTTGCTCCAGGAATTTTCCATCTTGCATAAGCAGAAAATCATTAAACAGGATGCCTTCCTCATCAATATGTTTTGACATTGGCGGCATTGAACCAGGGGTTATGCCACCGATATCCGCATGGTGTCCGCGGGTTGCCACATAAAATGATGGATTATTATCGCCATCATTAAACCACGGGGAAATAATGGTAATATCCGGCAAGTGCGTACCACCGTTATAAGGATCGTTTAACATGTAAACGTCACCGCGTTTCATGGTATCTTTGCGGTTATCAATAACCGTTTTGATGCTGCGGCCCATGGAACCAAGATGCACGGGCATATGCGGTGCATTGGCGACCAGATTACCATCACCATCAAAAAGGGCGCATGAAAAATCAAGACGTTCCTTCATATTGACGGAATGGGCAACATTTTCGAGCACAGCACCCATTTGTTCAGCGATGGACATAAACAGGTTATTGAAAATTTCGAGCTGCACCGGATCGACAGTGGTGCCGATTGCGTGGCGCCTTTCCATTTCATCAACACGTTCAAAAATCAGATTGTTTTGGTCATCATTAAAAGCGCGCCAACCCAATTCCAGATAATTTGTGCCGTGATCTTCACGGATAATGGCTGGGCCCTTGATATCGTTTATATGGTTACCCAGGTCATTTCGGTGGATAATGGTTGCATCCTGCCATTTTCCGTGGCGGAAAATTTTTGTTTTCTCTTTGGTAAATTCATTGCTTGCTTGTGGGATTTTTAATTTAACATCACCCGCGCCACCATATGATTCAACATGTATTTTTTCGATGATCAATTCTTTATCAGTGGAAATAAAACCAAATTGCTGTTGATGGAATATTTCAAAATCTGACTTCATAATATCTGGCGAATTAATATCAACTTCCAGGGTGCTATCGCTGCCTTTATATTTGATGTGCGCTTTTGCTATATGATTTATATCAGTTACTTTTTGCGCAGCAAGTGACGCATTGGTTTCTTGTAAAAGACGTGTGTGAATTTCATTTAATGTTGTTTGAACATCAGCATTTAATGAAATTTCCAATGTTTCTTCACGAATACTACGAAGATCCGCAAGCCCCATGCCAAAAGCACTTAAAACACCAGCAAAGGGGTGCAGGAAAATACGTTTGATGCCCAAATTATCGGCAATTTTACAGGCATGTTGTCCGCCAGCCCCACCAAAACTGACCAATGTATAATCACGAACATCATATCCTTTTTCAGTGGATATTTTTTTAATGGCCGCCGCCATATTTTCGATGGCGATATCGAGAAACCCTTCTGCGATATTTTCTACTTCTTCTGATTTGTTGATCTGGTCGCGAAGGATTTCAAATTTTTCTGAAACGATATCTTTATTAAGCGGCAGGTTTGCACTTGGGCCAAAGGACTTCGGGAAATAATCGGTATTAATAAACCCAAGTTGAACATTACAATCGGTAACCGTAAGCGAACCACCATTTCGGTAACTTGCCGGGCCGGGTGCTGCACCCGCGCTATCCGGCCCAACACGGTAACGGCTGCCATCAAATTCAAGAATTGAACCGCCGCCGGCAGCCACCGTGTGAATATTCATCATGGGAACTCGCATGCGAACGCCCGCAACCACCGTTTCATAACTGCGTTCATATTCGCCGTCATAATGGCTGACATCCGTTGATGTGCCACCCATGTCAAAACCGATCAGTTTTTCATAACCTGATAAAGCGGCCGTTTTCACCGCCCCAACAATCCCGCCAGCTGGGCCGGATAGAATGGCATCTTTTCCTTGAAAATGGTCTGCGCCAGCAAGTCCGCCATTTGATTGCATGAAATATAATGGCACTTCACCAAGTTCACTTTGAACGCGGTCGATATAACGCCTTAAAATTGGGCTTAGGTAAGCATCGACCACGGTTGTGTCACCACGCCCAACCAATTTCATGAGCGGGCTGGTTTCATGGCTGGTTGAAATTTGCGGGAAACCGACTTCTCGTGCAAGGTGTGATAGCTTGGCTTCATGGTCAGTGTATCTGTAACCATGCATGCAAACGATGGCGACAGATGTGATGCCGTCCTTTAAGGCTTGCTCGAGGTCAGGGCGCACAGTTTCTACATCAAGCGGGGTGATTAATGCACCGTTGGGGCCGATACGTTCTTCGACCTCGATCACGCGTTCATAAAGTTGTTCCGGTAAAATGACATTTAAATCGAAAAGGCGGGGTCTTGCCTGATACCCAATTTTTAATGCGTCACGAAACCCTTTGGTGATCAGTAGTAATGTTCTATCCCCTTTGCGTTCCAATAATGCATTGGTTGCAACGGTGGTGCCCATTTTTACGGATGCAATTTCTGAATGTTTGATGGGCGTATTGGATGATGTTCCCATCAGGCGGCGAATGGCTTCTAATGCTGCATCATGATATTGATCCGGGTTTTCGGATAATAATTTATGGGTTTTGATATCCCCATCTGGGTCACGGGCAACAACATCGGTAAATGTTCCACCGCGATCGATCCAAAACTGCCATTTATTATCCATAATATTCCCTATAAAAATAACGGGTTACATTAAAATTAATTCTGTAACCCGCATCTGATAGCAAATATTTATTAGTCTGGATAGATGTGTTTTATACAAGTTCCGTAAAGACGGTAGCATCCCACTTAACATCATATCCAAGGTCGGCAAGGGATGCGAGGGACATTTGTGATAAATAATTCACATCATTGATATATCCTGTCATCAGTTCATTATCATATGTTTCTTCGTCCCAGTGACCACCTGCTGTGCCGGAACCGCCATCTGTTTCAATTATGGGTTCACTTCCATCATTATATTGGGTGGCATATTGTCCTAAATAATCATATGTCATGACATCATCAACGGGTCTTTTGGTGCCCATATCATCGATATAAACATCAACAACACCAGTATGTTCCCACATGGTGCCAAGACCAATGGAATGGAACATTTCATGAAGAACAATGTCGTCCCATAAATCTATAGCTAAATAATCACCAGCATCGGCAACATCAAATTCCATGATACCGGCAAATGGCAGAGCTTCTGAATCATCCTGGCCTGTTTCTTTGATAATATGGGTTGGTCCCGCGCGCCCCAAAACGCCCCCTGATCCATCGATACTGATGAGGCTCGCTTCGATCAGCATGTCATCAATATCCTGGTTAAAGAAATTATTCGGATCATCCGCAGATATGTAATCCGGTCTATCTCCGACAATAAAGGAACTAAGGAAATCCGCTGCGGCTTCGAATGCTTCTACAAAAGGTGAGGTGACAATATCACCCCATCCATCACCGGTAAACTGGATTTCAATATTGTAATCGGATCCGGTAATATTACTGATGTATGTATATAGTGGTTCTGATGAACTGCCATCATTTCCGTCATTGCCACCATTCCCACCACCGCGTCCATTGCCGTTTCCACCCCTGGCATTTCCCGAATATTCTAGTGATATAGCAATAAAATCCGCATAAGATAGATCGAAAAAATCCATCGTGGCAAAATTGTAATTGGCATTTTCTTGGGCAATTGATTTGAATATACGGGGCATGGTTATTCCTTTCGCAATAAAACGTCGGGTGATTTTGGGTGCCCCAATAGCCCATTATAGCAAAAATTAGCCAAAATTTAAAGAGCGGCAGAAATGACTTTATGTTCGCATCTTGTTTTTTGTTGAATAATGATCATTTATATGACTTGATGAATTCAGAACATATTTAATTAATTTCATTTAAGGAAAATTTATGTCCATATGGGGAACGATTATTGGCGGTGCGGCCGGTATGGCCCTTGGCGGTCCTATTGGGGCATTGCTGGGCGCTGCGGCGGTGCATTACGCGGGTAAAGCATCCAAAAGTGCTGTGGGTGCATCAACCGAACAAGCGGTATTCGCAGCTGGTTTTATTGCCTTATGCGCCAAAATGGCAAAAGCGGACGGTGTCGTCACCCGTGATGAGATTAATGTCTTTAAAAAAGCATTCCATGTTCCCCAAAGCGAAGTAAAACGTGTTGGTTGGTTTTTCGATATGGCAAAAAAGGAAGTTGCCGGTTTCGAAGGATACGCGACACAATTATACCGCCAATTTCATAACCAACCGGCGGTGCTAGAGCAAGTTATAGATTTGCTTTTCCATATTGCGATGGCGGATGGGGTGATGCATCCGGCGGAAATGGATTATCTGCATGAAGTGGCACGTATATTCAGGTTCCCTGAAAATGAATTTGCCCGCATTAAAGAAAGTCATATGGGCCCGGATGAAAGCGACCCATATACCGTTTTAGGTGTAAGTCATGATGCATCGGATAAAGAGATAAAATCAGCATACCGTAAACAAATTAAAGAACATCACCCTGATTTATTGATGGCGCAAGGCGTGCCGGAAGAATTGATTGATGTTGCCAATGAAAAAATGACTGCCATCAACGATGCATATGACAAGATATGTAAAATACGGAACATAAAGTAAGGAATAATCATGCAAATAAGATATGCACTATTTGCCTTGTTTGTATGTTTTATATGGGGCGTCAATTTTGCCGTTATGAAAATTGGCTTGATGCAACTTGATCCATATTTGTTTGGTCTTTTACGGTTTTCTATCGTTTTTCTTTTGTTGCTTCCGTGGTTGAAAGTTGTCCCGGGTGAAATGATCAAGTTGTTTATTCTTGGCAACCTTATCGGCGGGTTTCAATTTGCCTTGATATTCTTAGGCATGGATTTAACCAATCATGTTTCAGCGATGTCGGTCGTTGTGCAGCTAAATATTCCAATTACTTTGATACTCGCGCATTTCTTCCTGTCCGAAAAAATGAGCTATTGGCGCACCAGTGGTGTGATTGTGTCTTTTATCGGGGTGTTGATCATTACGCTGGAACCGCAAGTGCTTGAAGAAAGTGCGGCCGTAATCGTGGTGTTTGCGGCAACGGCGCTTTATTCAGTGGGTGTTATTGTAATGCGAAAAATTACCGCGGTTCCCGTTTTTCAAACGCAAGCATGGGTGTCGTTTTATAGTGTTCCGGCCTTTATCATTATGACACTTGCGTTTGAAGAAAATCATGTCGAACAGGTCATGAATTTGGATATGGTTGGCATTTCCATGGTTTTATATACATCCGTGCTTTCAACGATTGTGGGGTACGGGGGAATGAATTTCTTGCTTAGGCGTTTTCCAGTGACGCTGATTTCGCCGTTTATGGTGACGGTACCCGTATTTGCAACCATATCCGCTGTGATCTTTTTGGATGAGGCGATAACAACAAAATTTGTTATTGGCGCTGGTGTAACATTAAGCGGCCTTGCCATCATTCATTACCGTGATTGGCAGTTAAAAAGAAAATCAAAGGTGATTGCTAATGAAGGTGCGTAAATCCCCAAACTTTGATGATCGGACGAGTGCGGGCATAAAATATTTGATCATGCATTATACGGGCATGCATTCTGGCAAGGAAGCATTAGATAGACTTTGTTCAGCAGAGGCAAAAGTAAGCGCACATTATCTAATCGAAGAAAATGGCGATGTTTATGCCATGGTCGACGAAGAAAAGCGCGCGTGGCACGCGGGTGTTTCAAAATGGGAAGAAGATATTGGTTTAAACGACAGATCAATCGGCATTGAAATCGTGAACCCAGGGCATCCTTATCCGGGTTATGAAAGTGTTTATAGGCCGTTTCCGGAAAAACAGATGGAAGCACTGATAAAATTATCAAAAGAAATTCTGTCACGCCATAATATTAAACCATGCCATGTGTTGGGACATAGCGATATCGCGTGGCAGAGAAAAATTGACCCAGGTGAATTGTTTGATTGGGCCCGTCTTGCAAAGGAAGGGATCGGCATTTGGCCGGACATTAATCCTGAAAAATCTTGCGATGTTTATTCAATGGACCAGTTTTTAACAAAACTTGCAGAATTTGGATATGGTATCGAAGATAGCATAGAAAAATTGATTGTTGCGTTCCAAAGACATTACCGCCCATCAAAACTGGACGGAATTATTGATCAGGAATGTTGTTTGATATTGGATGAATTGATCCGATTAAAATCAGTTGATAACCGGTTTTAAATCATCATCACCATGTCTGGCGTTATTCTTATCAGCCACGAGGTCATCCGGTAGAGGATCAATCAGGTCACCAGTATTAGGGCCCGCAGGACCATTTTTAATAACCAACCCTGCTTTTTCACAAGCCGTTAGAGCGAATAAAACAGCAATGATGGAAAAAATATTTTTAATGTTCATCGTATGAAACTTCATAGTTGGATTTATATTTCGCGCCCAATTTGCCTGAGTCACGGGTGAATATCCAGTAAAAAAATATTTATTATTGAAATTTTTACCACTTTCGCTGATTATGAATAAAGTATTTTCTGTGAAGCATCGTGTATGAGTAATTTGTGAAAGAAAATGGAAAGTGGGAACATGGCTAAAGAACAAGAACCAGAAGCCAGCAATCTGGCAGCCAATAAAGCCAATGTCAGGGATGGATTGGTATCATTACGTGCTTATAAAAGACGTACGGTCGTATGGCCGGCGACGTTGCTTGTTAATGAATTTGAATTTAAATGCATGCTTTATGATATCTCCCTTGGTGGGGTCAGGTTGAAACTTGATTTACCACTCGCGGCTGGTGCACAGGTAAGCATTAAAATTAAAGATTTCGAATATGTAGAAGCACTTGTTTCATGGCATGCGGATGCATTTGTCGGTTTGAAATTTATTGATGATGTTGAAACAATTGCAGCGATGCTTGGGGATTATGCAGATAGCCTTCAATAGAGTTCTGCATTCCAACGTTGATTTTCAGTTATAATTTGCGGTAAAAGATTTTGGTCAGATGGCCGGAAGATCGCTGCCTGTTTTTTAAATAGGGAGAGGAAAGTCCGGGCACCACGGAAGAACGGTGCTGGTTAACGGCCAGCGAAGGTGACTTCAGGGAAAGTGCCGCAGAAAGTAAACCGCCTGCTATGTAGGTAAGGGTGAAAGGGTGTGGTAAGAGCGCACCGCCTTTCTGGTGACAGAAAGGGCATGGTAAACCCCACCGGGTGCAAAATCAAATAGGAACGGCTGGCTTTATGCCGCTTATCTTTCGGAGTGTCGTTCGGGTTGATTGCATGAGGTTTTTGGCAACAAAAACCCTAGATGAATGATCTTACAGATGGGCAACCATTGGACAGAACCCGGCTTATAGGCCATCTGACAATTTTTCATGCATGATTTCTGTGGATTTGCATCTGCTTCATTGTTAACATCTCATCAAAATAATGAATATTTCTATATATAGGGGAACTATAAATGTCTTTTTTAAAGAATATGGCCATCACGGCTGCGGTGTCGCTTTCAATGACATCTGCAATGATTAGCCCATCATTGGCTGAAGGAAAGCTTACCATTAAAGATATTACCGAAAATGGTAATTTAAGTGGATCAGTGCCAAGAGGGTTAAAATTTTCACCAGACGGTAAGCGCGTCACGTTTCTAAAAAGCAGTGAAGAAGATAGCCGCGTTCTTGATCTTTGGGAATATAATCTTGAAAGCAAGTCGGCACAGTTGCTTGTTAAATCCAGTGACATTACCGGTGGTAACGAAGAACTTTCCGAAGAAGAGCGCGGAAGACGCGAACGTATGCGTATCACCAGTCTTGGGATCGTGGATTTTTCATGGTCTAAAGATGGCAAAAAGCTTTTATTCCCATTAGGGGGGGATCTGTACCAATATGAGCTTGCGGGTGGAAATACAGTTCGCATTACCAATAACCCTGAATATGAACTCGATAGCCGTTTTTCACCGGGGGGAAATTATGTTTCCTATATCGAAGACAATAACCTGCATATTGTCGACGTCAGAAATAATGAACATAAGCAATTAACCACTTCATCAAGCGCGACGGTTAAAAATGGCGTTGCGGAATTTATCGCGATGGAAGAAATGGACCGTGATACGGGGTATTGGTGGTCCGGCGATGAAAAATATATTGCTTATATCCAGTTTGATGAAAAAAATATTGATCAACGCGGCAGATACGAGGTTGTTCGTGACGGGTTTAATGTACTTCAGGAACGTTACCCGCGTGCCGGCACCAATAATGTGACCGTAAAGCTTGGAATTCTTTCTATTGAAACAGGTGTAACCAAATGGGTGGACCTTGGAGAAGAGCAGGATATTTATTTGCCACGTGTGAAATGGGTTCCGGATAGCAGTGGTATTTTCTTCCAAAAAGAGAACCGTGGGCAAACCCAACTTGATTTGATTTTTGCAGATGCAGGTACGGCTGATACCAGAACTGTTTTAACGGAAACCTCGGATACTTGGATTAATTTAAATCATGGTTTGACGTTTCTGAAAAATGGAAGTGAGTTTCTTTGGCAGTCAGAAAGAAGCGGCTTTAGCCATATTTATCATTATAAAAATGATGGTACACTTATTAGCCAATTAACCGATGGTGAGTGGGTCGTGAATGGTTCAATTTCCGCGAACGAAGATAATGGCGATGTTTATTTCGTTGGTAACGCCACTGATTATCTTGAACGTCATCTTTATAGTGTAAAACTTGGTAGTGATAAGGTGACGAACCCAACTAAAATATCAAAACGTGAAGGATGGCATTCAGTTACTATTGCTGGTGATGGTAACAGTTATATTGATAATTTTTCCAACACGACGACACCGCCGCAAGTTTCCATTCATAATATGGATGGTTCGCGTCTGATGTGGATCGAAGAAAATAAATTGGATAGCAATCATCCTTATTACGCCTTCTCTAAAAACCATATTCAACCAGAATTTGGCGTCATTCAAAATCAAAACGGTGATGATCTTCATTACCGGATGTATAAACCGGCGAACATGGAAGATGGTAAGAAATATCCTGTGATATTCGCATTATATGGCGGCCCCGGTTCGCAGATGGTTGACAAATCATGGGATAATTTATTGTTCCAGGTATGGGCGCAAGATGGTTATGTTGTCTTTACACTTGATAACCGTGGAACATCTAATAAAGGAACCGAATTTGCCGGTGCGCTTTATCATCACATGGGTAAAGTCGAAGTTGAAGATCAGGTCGTTGGTGCAGAGTTTCTAAAAACACTTGATTTTATCGATACTGATAACATTGGTGTTCAGGGGCACAGTTATGGTGGTTACATGGTTCTAATGAGTATGTTTACAGCACCAGATGTGTTTAAGGTTGGTGTTTCTGGTGCGCCTGTTACGGACTGGAGACTTTATGACACACATTATACTGAACGTTTTCTTGGACATACGGATGGTGCCGGTAAAGACGTTTATGATAAAAGTGGTGTATTTCCATATATTGACGGTTTAAAGGGTAAGCTTCTTATTCTTCATGGTATGGCGGATGATAATGTGCTCTTTAATCATACCAGTATGCTGATTGATGAAATGCAGCAACGTGCCGTACAATTTGACCTTATGGCTTATCCTGGTCAAACCCATAGATTGGGTAGTGATCGTATGCGTCGCCGTCATGTTTATGAAACTCAAAAACGGTACTTTGACGATCATTTGAAAAATTAGATATTTTTAATAGTTAACAAAATATTAAAGTGTTTTTGCTATCCTTTATTTGTTGATGAGTAAAGGATAGTGATGCCTGTACGTATGAAAGATAATAGATATGCAAGGAAGCATAGCCGAAAGGCTGTGACACTTCCGGTTATCTTGACTGTGAACGGTGTTGTTCATCCAGGTACTGCATTTGATATATCTTTAGGTGGAGTGCGGGTAAAATCAAACGCGATCTTTAAGAACGATGATAACGTTTCCGTAACAATTAATGGGACATTCAAACAAAGCGTCAAAGTTGTATGGAATGCTCAAGGTTTTTCCGGATTGGATTTTATGGGTGATCCTGATGAAATCAAGAAAGAGCTAGCCCGAATTTCAGCAAATCTGAATTAATGTTTTCAAGACCTGTTATTTTCTGCTATGCGTTATAAAAATAATAGTCTATATATATTAATGGGATAAGCAATAATAAACCAAATTGGGACAAAGGTTATTAGCGCAGAGACAACACAACAAGAGCGTAAAAGCAACCGACAGAACGTACTTCTGAAATCATCAATTGATATCGGAAGCTACTACTTTGACGCTATTGCATATGATTTATCGCTTTATGGTGCCAAAATTAAATTAAACCTTCCGCTCGAACGTGGGGCTACATTTATGATTGCTATTAAAGGCACCAGCAATATTCCATCCAAAGTTTCATGGGCGAATAATGGTTTTATTGGCCTTGAATTTGATTATCCACCTGATCGCGTTAAAACCATATTTGGTACTCTCGGGGATCGATTGACCTAAATTTCTGGAATTGTTCCGATTCTCTATTAAAGGCCCGAGTCTTTCTGCGATTCTGTCCAAAAATCTTACAAAAAATCATGAATTACCCATAAAAACCCATTTTAGGTGTTTTTTTCGATTCAGTCGATTCAACGCCTGTGGGATTTTCAGCGTTCACGTAATACTTTGTTTTTAAAGAATAAAAACATTTACAGTGATGTTTTGAATGTGTGTGAAATGCCATGTTTTCAATATTAAATCCCATTGACGGGCATGATATCCTATGATATTCCATTTATAGGTAATATTAGGGTAAATAGGCCCTGACAATCACAGAATAATAAAATTAAGAAATGCTGGACGACTAAATGCCGTTATTTATGTCGAAATACACCAATAAGGTGGATAAAAAAGGGAGGGTCTCTGTACCAGCCTCTTTTCGTGCGGCGCTTCCATCCGGCTTTCAAAAATCTGTGGTTGTTTATCAAGCCGTAAATCATAACGCGATTGAATGTTGTGACCTTCTTCACATTGAAAAAATTAACGATAGTCTTGAGGATTTTGCCCCTTATTCAGATGAGCATGATGAATTTAGTCTCGCGCTTATGTCTGGCTTAATGGAACTTACATTTGATGGTAATGGCCGAATTATCCTGCCGCAGGAACTTTTGGATTTTGCGGGTATTACGGAATATGCCACCTTTGCTGGTAAGGGTAAGACATTCCAAATTTGGGAACCCAAGGCCTTTGATGAAGAACTTGCCAAAGCAAGACATAAAGTGAAAGAAAAGCGTTCTTTGCTACGTTTTCGTTCTGACAGAAATGACGGAGGTGAAAATGGTCGTGGCTAAAGCGCAAATTGATCATATTTCCGTCATGCTTCCCGAAGTGATTGATGCCTTGTCACCAGAAAATGGCAAGACATATGTGGACGGCACATTCGGTGCCGGTGGATATAGTCGTGCAATACTGGAAAATGATGTTTCCATGTTATGGGCCATTGACCGTGATCCAAATGTGATTGAAACAGCAGATGTTCTTGCAAAAGAATTCCCGGGAAAATTTAAACTGCTGCAGGGATGTTTTTCAGAAATGGAAAGACTATTGAAAGAAAGCGGTCAGGAATATGTTGATGGTATCGTGCTTGATATTGGTGTTTCATCCATGCAGCTAGATCAGGCGGAACGCGGTTTTTCATTCATGCATGATGGCCCGCTTGATATGCGTATGAGCAAGGATGGAATGTCAGCGGCTGACGTCGTTAATGATATGGACGAAGAAGAGCTTGCGAATATCATTTATAAATTCGGCGAAGAGCGCGCATCCCGAAGAGTTGCACGCGCCATCGTAAATAGACGCGAAGAAGAACCGTTTCAAAGAACGCTTGATTTATCCAAAGTGGTTGAGGCTGCGGTCGGGGGACCAAAGTATAAAAAAGGCAAAAAGCAAATTCACGGTGCCACCAGAACGTTTCAGGCATTAAGAATTTATGTGAATGATGAATTGGGTGAGCTGGAACGCGCACTTGTTGCTGCGGAAAAAATGCTTGCTCCTGGTGGAAGATTAGCCGTCGTTACATTCCATTCATTGGAAGACCGCATTGTAAAAGAATTCTTTAAGCAAAGAAGCGGTGAAGCATCGCGCGGATCACGTCATATGCCAGTGTCATTGGACGATGGTCCAGCACCAACATTTGATATGCTTTTTCGCGGCGGTAAAAAAGCATCCAAATCAGAAATTGAAATCAATGCGAGATCACGTTCGGCGAAACTGCGTGCGGGTATCCGTACCAATGCGCCATCATGGGGAAATGAGGTGGCGGCATGATTAAGATTTTTGTGACTTTCACCATTTTAACCGTCATGATTTCAACGGCGGCGGTTTATAACCTTAAGCAAGGTACATATGACCTTGAAGAAGAAAAAAGAAACATCAGTGCCCAGATTTTAAAAGATCGTGAGGCCATAAAAGTATTAAAAGCCGAGATGGCGTATCTTTCAAGACCAGAAAGAATTGAGAGATTATCGCGTAGACATCTTGCACTTGAAACAGCAAGTAATGATCAAATGGTTGCGACTGTGACAACGCTTACGAAACGTGAGAATGTACAAGTCGTTAGTTTACCAGTTGATAATTTTCAATTGCTGTTACCAAGACAAAAACCTAATCCAAATGCTAAATCGTCATATAGACCTGCGCCGTCCAATACGGAACGGGTTGTGGCGATTGATTATTCACAAAAACAACAACAACAAGAATTAAAGCAGGAAGAGAAGAACGAGACGAAGAGTCTTTATGAGAGAATATTGGCAAAGATAGGCAATTAACAGGGAACAAATAGTGAAGCCGATTGACTTGCAAGTTGAGGGAGCGCGCCAAGGAGCCATCGAGGTTGCCCGAAATCGTATGATTTTCGTGATGGCATTGTTTGCTCTGGGATTTCTGACTTTAACCGTTAAACTTGTCTCTGTTGGGGTTTTTCAAGCCAACAAGGGGGATTATCGACAGGTCGCCAGCGCCAATACGGCCATGCTTGCGGCGCGTGCGGATATTGTTGACCGTAATGGTATTGTTCTTGCAACAAATTTAAAAACACCATCACTTGGTGTTAATCCGCATAAAATCGAAAATGCGGAACTTCTATCCTATAAAATTGCGGAAATTTTACCGAGCCTTAAACGTGAAGATATTTTGGCGAATTTGACGTCCGAAAGGCGCCATGTCTGGATTAAACGTAAACTGACACCAAAGCAAATGTTTGAAATTAACAAGCTCGGTGAACCGGGGCTTGTATTTTCCGATGCGGAAAAAAGAATTTATCCGCATGGTAGTTTGGTGTCACATGTTCTTGGATCAGTCGGTGTGGATAATCAGCCATCCGCGGGCGTAGAATTATTTTTTGATGATAGATTGTCTGATCCGCTTAAGACAGAACAACCGCTTGAACTTTCAATTGATGTGCGTCTTCAATATATCCTTCATCAGGAAATCAGCAATTCGATGGAGAAGTTTTCGGCCAAGGGTGGTGCCGGCGTAATCATGGATGTGAATACGGGTGAGGTCGTGGCGCTTGTTTCGCTTCCGGATTTTGATCCGAATGAATATGTGAAGCCAACAGATTCAAGACGCTTTAACCAGATTTTACAAGGGGCTTATGAACTGGGTTCCGGCTTTAAAACCTTTACTATCGCATCTGCCCTTGAAAATGGCATAACGGATCTTTCGGGTGGTTATGATGCGTCGAAACCAGTGCGTGTATCCGGTTTTACCATTCATGATGACCATGCAAAAAACCGTTGGTTAAGTGTTCCTGAAATTTATGTATATTCATCGAATATCGGCACTTTAAAAATGGCGCAGGAAAACGGTGTTGAAAATCAAAAAGCATTTTTTGATAAGCTTGGACTTTTTAGAAAAACGGACATTGAAATTCATGAAAAAGGTGCCCCAATCTTGCCATATCAGTGGGGACCGACCGAGCTTGTGACGACATCTTACGGTCATGGCATCGCTGTAACCCCCTTGCACCTTGCTACTGGTGTTTCTGCGATGATTAATGGCGGACGCCTTAATGCTGCCACCTTAATCAAGAAAAATAATACCTATGCACAGGATGTTTCCTATATAGAGAGCGAGCAGGTTCTTTCACCCGAAACAAGTGAGATTATGCGTAATTTAATGCATTTGGTTGTTGAATATGGCACCGGCAAAAGCGCAAAAGTTGATGGCTATCTGATTGGCGGAAAAACAGGAACGGCAAACAAGCCTGCGGAAAAAGGTGACGGCTTCCGCGGTTATAAAAAAGAGATCATTTCGTCTTTTGTTTCAGCCTTTCCGATTGATAACCCGCGTTATGTGATTTTTGCCATGCTTGATGAGCCGCACGGGATCAAAGAAACATTCAATATGGCATCTGGTGGATGGACGGCGGCCCCGCTTGTTGGAAATATCATCAGTCGTGTTGGTCCGCTGATGGGTGTTGAACCCGCAGAGAAAAACATAATTGAATTTGAAGAATTAATGCTTGTATCCGGAACGGAAGAATGAAATTAAGCGACATTATTAACGACACAGATAATAAATATGATGTGGACATTACCGGCATCACGGCGGATAGCCGTAAAGTGGGGCCAGGTTTCCTTTTTGTTGCTCTTCCCGGGTTGAAATTTAATGGCGCTGATTTCATTGATGATGCCATTGAGGCAGGCGCTGCAGCCATTCTTTGTGTGCCGGATGCAAAAACAGAAAATGATAATGTGGTTTGGATCACGGATGATCAACCCGCGCGAATTTTTCCGCATTTTGTATCACGTTTTTTTGAAAAGCAACCAAATCATGTAGCGGCAGTTACGGGTACCAATGGTAAGACATCAGTTGCTTTCTTTACTCAACAAATCTGGAAACAATTGGGGCTAAAATCGGCGTCAGTTGGGACGCTTGGTATCAACGCGGATGATTATCATGTGGATACCGGCTTAACGACACCGGATCCGGTTGTTATTCATAAGGCACTATCGGAACTAACCGATTTGGGTGTGGATCATGTTGTTTTTGAAGCATCAAGCCACGGACTTGATCAATATAGGCTTGATGGTGTTGATATTTCGGCGGCGGCATTTACGAACTTGACCCATGACCATCTTGATTACCACGAAACAGAAGCCGATTATTTTAATGCGAAAAAGCGTCTGTTCACGGAATTACTTCCACCTAAAAAAGCAGCCGTTTTGAATATCGATAGCGATCACGTAAGGGAAATGAAATCCTTATGCGAAGATAAAGGGCATGAGGTTATTACAGTAGGACGCGATCAGGGTGATATCAGGTTGCTTGATCAGCGAACTTCATCGTCCGGTCAGGATATTACCGTAAGTTATAATTCGAAGCTTTATGACATTTCGCTGCCGCTTGTTGGAAAATTTCAAGCAAGTAATGCATTGATGGCAGCGGGGCTTGTCATTGGTTGTGGTGCGGACGCAGAAAAAACATTTAATGCGCTATCTTACCTGCGCCCGGTACGTGGACGCATGGAGCAAGCCGGAAGGCATCCTGATGGTGGTCGCATTTATGTTGATTATGCCCACACGCCAGATGCGCTGGAAACCGTGCTTACGGCGATGAAACCACATGTGAAAAATAAATTGGCCGTTGTATTTGGCTGCGGCGGTGACCGTGATCGCGCGAAACGCAAAGTGATGGGTGAAATCGCAGAAAAACTGGCTGACCGTGTTTATGTCACCGATGATAACCCAAGATCAGAATATCCGATCGAAATCAGACGCGAAATTATGCAAGGCTGCCCAAACGGTATTGATGCCGGGGAACGTGGCGGTGCTATTCGTCAAGCTGTCGCTGATATGGAAGCGGGTGATATTCTGCTTGTTGCCGGTAAAGGGCATGAGCAAGGCCAAACCATTGGTGACAAAGTTTATGATTTTGATGACGTGTCCGTTGTCAGATCGGCCATCGTTGCTATTGAACAATCCGTAATCAAACAGAAACATGCAAATTAGAAAGGCATAATCATGGCAGTATTGCCGCTTTGGACATCGCAGGAATTAGAGACGGTCTTTGATACAAAGATATCGGGTCGTTGGAATTCCTATGGCGTGTCCATTGATAGCCGCACCATTGAAGACGGTGACCTGTTTTTTGCATTATCTGGTCCAAATTTTGATGGTCATGCGTATGTGAAATCGGCAATTGATGCGGGCGCCAGTGGTGCTGTTGTCAGTAAAGTTGTTGATGGGGTTGATCAATCAAAACAGGTGCTTGTTGATGATGTTATGGATGCGCTCGTTAAGCTTGGTATTGCGGGACGTAACCGTGTTAATGTACCGATTATTGCTGTAACAGGCAGCGTTGGTAAAACAGGCACTAAAGAAGCGCTAAAAGCGGCCCTTTCCAGATATAAGAAAACACACGCAAGTGTGCTTAGTTATAATAATGATGTTGGTGTGCCGCTTTCACTCGCCAGAATGCCGTACGATGTTGAATATGGCATTTTTGAAATGGGAATGAACCATGCGGGTGAGCTGGAAGAGCTGGTGAAACTGGTGCGTCCTGATGTGGCGATAATCACGACAGTTGAGCTAGCCCATAGTGAGTTTTTCGAAAATGTAGAAGAAATCGCAGACGCAAAAGCGGAAATTTTCACCTGTATGAATAATGGTGGAACGGCGATCATTAACCGTGATAATCCCCATTTCGAAAGATTAAAAAAACGCGCTCATAAAGCGGGCGTCGAAAATATCATTACTTTTGGTATGTCTGATGACGCAGACGTTAGATCGTTAAGACATTATTTCCATGATACCTGCACCTGCATCATTGCTGATGTGATGGACAAGGTTATGACCTATAAAGTCGGGATGCTCGGGGATCATTGGGTAATGAATTCATTGTCGGTTTTGGCAGCGGTTGATGCAGTGGGTGCTGACCTGGGATTAAGTGGCCTGGGGCTTGCGGAACTGATGCCGCTTGTTGGTCGTGGGCGTCGTGACCGGATTTATTTCGATATTGGCTCTGATGCATCATTCTTGCTTATTGATGAAAGTTATAATGCCAATCCGGCCAGTATGCGAGCGGCGATTAAGACGCTTGGAAAATGTGAAAATTCGGATGGTGGCAGAAAGATTGCCGTACTTGGTGATATGGCGGAACTGGGTGAACAGGCAGATGAATTGCATGTAAGTCTGGCGCCGGCACTAGGTGAAGCAGAAATTGAACGTGTATTTGTGGTCGGCGAGCATATGAAGCATTTAGCCGAGCATCTTCAAAATCAATATCCGGCAATTCAAGCAAGTTATTTTAATGACAAAAATGCCATAGAACGCGCGCTTCTCTCTGATTTAAAAGATGGTGACATCATCATGATCAAAGGATCAAATTCCAGTGGTATGTCGGCAGTAGTAAAAAAATTAAAAACACTTGATTTAAATGAAAATAGACAAGTGGCAAACGGGTAAGTAAAGGAAATAAATGCTTTATCATTTTTTAACATCAATGAGTGATCAATATAGCGTTCTCAATGTGTTCAATTATTTGACCTTTAGAACCGGCATATCATTGTTTACAGCATTTTTGATCAGTTTCCTGCTTGGCCCGCGCGTAATTTACATGTTGAAAGCCAAGCAGAAAAAAGGTCAACCGATCCGTGATGATGGCCCGGAAAGTCATATTCTGACCAAACAAGGTACGCCAACCATGGGCGGTTTCCTGATTTTACTAGGTATGAGCGCAGGGACCCTATTATGGTCTGATCTGACTAACCCGTATGTTTGGGCCGTATTGCTTGTGACCACTGGTTTTGGGTTTATTGGTTTTCTTGATGATTATAAAAAAATTACCAAATCCAGTTCTGCGGGTGTTTCCGGAAAAGTGAAATTATTAATGGAAATTGCCATTTCTCTTGGTGCCGTTCTGATTATTATGGATGCGGCCGGGCCGGATTATGGTAGCAAACTTGCCTTACCGTTTTTAAAAGATGTGATGGTTGATCTGGGTTGGTTTATGATGCCGTTTGCAGTTTTTGTGATGGTGGGGGCGTCCAATAGTGTAAACCTCACGGATGGACTTGACGGGCTTGCGATTGTGCCGGTGATTATTGCATCGGGAACATTCGCGATTATCGCTTATGTGGTTGGTAATGTGGTTTATACTGATTATTTAAATCTGACGTATATTGAGGGCACAGGTGAGCTTGCCGTTTTCCTTGCTGCGATCATCGGCGCGGGACTTGGTTTCCTTTGGTATAATGCGCCGCCCGCCATGGTATTTATGGGGGATACAGGCAGCTTGGCCCTTGGTGGTGCACTTGGTGCCGTTAGTGTCATTACAAAACATGAAATCGTACTTGCGATTGTGGGTGGTTTGTTTGTTTTGGAAACGGTTTCTGTGATCGTTCAGGTGGCATCATTCCGCCTTACGGGAAAACGTGTATTTCGAATGGCACCAATTCATCATCACTATGAGAAAAAAGGCTGGGCCGAACCAACCATCGTTATCCGCTTCTGGATTATTGCGGTGCTACTGGCATTGATTGGTTTAGCGACACTTAAGTTGAGGTAAGGGGAATATGTCAACATTTTCAAGAACAGATGATAGCGTATTAAGTACATGGTGGTGGACGGTTGACCGTTGGCTGCTGATGTCTATTGCGCTGTTGATCACGATCGGTATTGTGCTTGTTTTTGGCGCAAGTCCGGCGGTGGCGGAACGCATTGGATTATCCAGTTTCCATTTCGTTGAACGTCAGGTGGTGTTTCTTGTTCTGTCAATTGGTGTGATGTTTTCCGTATCCTTAATGAATCCGTTAATGGTCAGGCGAACGGGTGTGCTTTTATTTGCGGCCTGTCTCGTGTTACTGGTTGCGACATTAATTGTCGGGCCAGAGGTAAAAGGCGCGCGTCGCTGGATACCGCTAGGGTCATTTTCATTGCAGGCATCGGAATTTTTAAAACCGGCCTTTATCATTTTTACGGCATGGATGTTTTCTGAAAGCAGCCGCGTGCCGGGATTCCCGGGATGGAAAATTTCATTTGCGTCTGTGGTGCTGGTTGTCGGTCTTTTGATTGCACAGCCGGATTTTGGACAAACAATGCTAGTGTCTTTTGTTTGGGGCGTTCAGCTGTTCATGGCGGGCCTTGCGTGGTTTTGGGTTGGGGCGCTTGTGGTAACAGCGCTTGGCGGATTGTTGATTGCTTACCTGACACTTTCTCATGTGGCGGACCGTATTGACCGTTTTTTCCATCCGGAAAATGCAGACACCTATCAAGTAGATCTAGCAATCAATTCATTTAAAAATGGTGGCCTGCTTGGAACGGGGCCGGGTGAAGGTACGGTTAAAATGCGCTTACCTGATGCTCATTCAGATTATATTTTTGCGGTCGCCGGCGAAGAGTTCGGTGTTGTTGTTTGTTTGCTGATCATTGGTATTTTTGCGGTGATTGTTATCCGCGGCTTAGTGAACCTTTTAAAAGAACAGGATATGTTTACGGTGCTGGCCGTTGCAGGACTGCTTACGCAGTTTGGTATTCAGGCGTTCATCAATCTGGCGGTGAATTTATCGATCATCCCAAGTAAGGGTATGACATTACCATTTATCAGTTATGGTGGTTCATCGATGATCGCGCTTGCGATTGGGATGGGGATGATTTTATCGCTTACGCGCCGTTATAGCCAATATAAACCGGGGCAAATCAACTTGTCGTGGGGGTCAAAATGATCCGTAGACGCACAAGTCATATTGTTCTTGCGGCTGGCGGTACGGGTGGTCATATGTTCCCAGCCCTTGCTGTAGGGCAGGAATTATTGTCGCGTGGTCATCGCGTGACATTAATCACAGATAGACGTGGTCTTAAATACCGGAAACTTTTTGACGGCATCAAAATACTTGAAGTGGATAGCACCACATTTACCGGTAAAGGAATAATTGGCAAAATACTGGCGCTTCCAAAAATTTTATCCAGTATTCGTGACGCAAAATCACTTCTTAAAATGGTTGGTGCCGGTGCGGTGATTGGCTTTGGCGGCTATCCGTCATTCCCGACAATTCGTGCGGCAGCGTCCCTTGGGATACCCACTTGTTTGCATGAACAAAATGCGGTGCTTGGCCGGGTTAACAGATTGATGGCGAAATCCGTTGATGCGGTTGCATTATCGTTTGAAAATACGGACAAAGCGGATTGGCAAAGTTATAATTATGTGGCGGTTACTGGTAATCCAGTTCGTAAGGAAGTTGAAGAGATCGGCGATTTGTATTTCCCGACCCTTGGCGATGATAAAATATTCAGAATTCTTGTGATTGGCGGCAGCCAAGGTGCTAAAATTTTCAGTGAAGTGGTACCGCAAGCCATATCCACATTGCCGCGAGCATCACAGCGCAGACTTCAGGTGACGCAACAGTGTCGGGAAGAAGATATTGAATCCGTACGTGCAATTTACGCGGATACGAAAATTGCCGTTGAATTAACCACATTTATTGATGACCTGCCCAATTGTTTAAGGTGGTCGCATTTGGTGATTGGCCGTGCTGGCGCATCGACGATTGCAGAATTAACAACGGCTGGCAGGCCAGCTATTTTGGTGCCATATCCGCATGCAACAGATAATCATCAAACAGCCAATGCACGTGAGCTGTTATCCGTTGGTGGTGCGTGGCTTTATCAAAACAATGAATTTAACGCAAAGACGTTGGCGAAGGTTTTACAAAGAATGGCGCGTCATCCAAATGAGGTGTGGCAGGCGGCCGAAGAATCCAGAAAAATTGGCAAGCCATATGCTGCAAAAGATCTTGCGGATATTGTTGAAAGATTAGCGCTTGTAAAAGGCGATAAAAGCGTTATTACCGTCAACGAAATTTCAAATGAGAATAACGAAGACGTAGAAAGTAAAGGATTAGTAGCGAAAAGATGACCACGCAAATTGGATCAAATAATATCGGACATCCAACCAATATCGGAACATTGCACTTTGTCGGTATTGGCGGCATCGGCATGAGCGGCATTGCCGAAGTAATGCATAATTTCGGCTATAAAATTCAGGGCAGTGATATTTCCGAAAATGCCAATGTGAAGCGTTTACGTAAACTGGGCATTAAGGTGTTTGTCGGACAGCGCGCGGAAAACCTGGAAGGGGCATGGGGCATTGTTGTCTCAACCGCCATTAAACCTGATAATCCAGAGGTGGTCGCGGCCCGTTCCTTAAAAATGCCGCTGATCAGAAGATCAGAAATGCTTGCGGAATTAATGCGTTTAAAATGGTGTGTGTCTGTTGCTGGCACCCACGGTAAAACAACCACGACAACAATGGTGTCGGCAGTGCTTGATGAAGCAAAATATGACCCGACCGTCATCAACGGCGGTATCATTAATGCATATGGTACCAATGCGCGTCTTGGTGATGGTGACTGGATGGTGGTTGAGGCCGACGAAAGCGATGGCACATTTATTAAAATTCCATCAACCGTGGCGGTCGTGACCAACATCGATCCGGAACATCTTGATTTTTACGGTGATTTTGAAAATGCCAAGGCGGCATTTAATACATTCATTGAAAATGTACCCTTTTATGGGTTTGCGGCTATGTGTATTGACCATCCGGAAGTGCAGGCATTAATCGGTAAAATCATCGATCGCCGCATTGTCACATATGGTTTTAGCCCACAAGCCAAAGTACGCGGCACAAATGTTTCATTCAGCGAAGGATCGGCGAGGTTTGATGTGGAAATTTCAAACCGTCATAATGATGATGTTGTGATACTTGAAAAAATCACCATGCCTATGCCGGGGCGTCACAATGTATTGAATGCGCTTGCTGCCATTGCCGTGGCCCATGAACTTGGGATTTCAGATGACGTGATCCGCACTGCGTTTTCCAAATTTTCCGGCGTTAAGCGTCGCTTTACACTTGTGGATAAAGTGGATGGGGTCACGATTGTTGATGATTATGCCCATCACCCGGTTGAAATTGCATCCGTGTTAAGTGCTGCACGCGAAGCTTATAACGGCAAGGTTATCGCGATTATGCAGCCACATCGTTATACGCGTCTTGAAAGTTTATTTGATGAATTTTGTTCCTGTTTCAACGATGCGGATACCGTGATTGTATCCCCTGTATTTGAAGCCGGTGAGCAACCAATTGAGGGCGCGGATCAGGAAGCACTGATAAACGGTCTTCAAAGTGTTGGTCACCGTGATGTAAGAAAAATTGATGGGCCGGATGATATCGCAGGTCTGATTTCTGAAACGGCAGAACCGGGTGATCTGGTGATATTCCTTGGTGCCGGTAATGTGACGCAATGGGCCTATGATCTGCCGGAAGGGTTAAAAGGGATTAACTGAATGATGCCTGAAAAGCGCAACATTGATGGTGTTATTGATTTCCCTGCGGCGATTAAGGGGAAAATAGAATATGACGCGCCACTGGCTGGTCTGACATGGTTCAGAACAGGTGGTAATGCCGATATTTTATTTACGCCTGAAGACGAAGACGATTTGGCATTGTTCTTAAAAGCGTTGCCCAACGATATGCCTGTGTTGCCACTTGGTGTCGGTTCAAACATGTTAATCCGTGATGGCGGTGTTGAAGGGGCAGTTATTCGATTTGGTAAGAAATTTTCCAGCTGTTCGGTAAGTGATAATGAAATTATGGCGGGTGCTGGCACGCCTGACATCACAGTGGCCCGTAAAGCATTGGATGCATCACTTTCTGGTTTTGAATTTTTACGCGGTGTGCCGGGCACCATTGGCGGGGCATTAAAAATGAATGCTGGTGCATATGGTCGAGAGATTAAAGATATATTCAAAAGCGCCCGTACCATGGACCGTAGTGGTGATATTCATGAACTTACGTACGATGACATGGGCTTTTCATATAGAAAAACATCTGTGCCAAATGATCATATTTTCTTAAACGCTGTTTTCGAGGGCATAAAAGGTGACCCGGAAGAAATTCAATTGCGCATGAATGAAATCGGTAATGCCCGCGAAGAAAGTCAACCATTAAGAACAAGAACGGGCGGCAGTACTTTTAAAAATCCAGATGGATATTCCGCATGGAAGCTGGTTGATGAAGCAGGGTGTCGTGGTTTTAGAATTGGTGGCGCCTGCGTATCAGAGAAACATTGTAATTTCCTGATTAATGAAGGTAGCGCAACCGCACGCGATATCGAAGAACTTGGTGAAGAAGTCCGCAAGCGGGTTAAGGAAAAATCCGGCGTTGAGCTTCAGTGGGAAATTAAACGAGTAGGGCGCAAATCATGAAGAAATTTCAAAATATTTGCGTACTAAAAGGTGGATGGTCCAGTGAACGGGAAGTGTCGCTCGTGAGCGGTGCCGCCATTGCGGAAGGGCTTCGTGAAGCTGGGTATAATGTGACCGAAGTTGATGTGCAGCCAGATATCTATGAAGTTCTAACAGAATTAAAACCCGAAGCCGTTTTTAATGGTCTTCACGGTACGTGGGGTGAGGATGGCTGTGTTCAGGGAATACTTGAAACATTGAAAGTCCCATATACTCATTCCGGTGTTAAGGCATCGGCACTAGCCATGGATAAAATATTATCCAAAAAACTGTTTCATTCAATTGACATACCATGTGCGCCAGACATGATTATCCACCGTGATGAATTGTTTAAAACTGACCCAATGAAGCGTCCATTTGTGGTGAAGCCTTATAATGATGGCTCAAGCGTCGGTGTGATCATTGTGGATCATGGTGATGACTTTCACGAGAACTTAGAGGGACCGTGGAAAGATACAGAATACTTGATGGTGGAAAAATATATTCCGGGCCGTGAACTCACTGTTTCAGTGATGGGGGATAAAGCGTTATGCATCACAGAATTAAAGCCCAAGGCCGGATTTTATGATTATAAGGCCAAATATCAGGACGGTATGACGGATCATATTATTCCCGCGGATTTAAGTGATGAACAAGAACATGACTTAAAAGATATGGCGTTAAAGGCTCATAAAATTCTTGGCTGTCGCGGTGTAAGCAGATCGGATTTCAGGATGGATGGCGATGATGTTTATATTCTTGAAACCAATACGCAGCCAGGTATGACACCACTTTCGCTTGTTCCAGAGCAAGCAGCATATTTGGGTATGTCATTTTCAGAATTGGTTGGCTGGATGATGGAGGATGCATCATGCGAGCGATAAGGGAAAATGCAAATTCTGCACAAAAAACAATGCGTCGCGGTGAACAGGAAGCCATCAACCTGCGACGCCGTAGGTTGAGAATTTCTATTCTACGCGGTGTTTCTGTATTTGTAATTTGTGTGTCCATTATCAGCAGTCTTTATTTATGGCGTAGCGGGCAGATTGAAACCTGGATTAACAGTGCGGAAACTAAGGTCGAGGATAGTCTTGTGGATGCGGGGCTAACGGTAGAAAAAATTGATATCGAAGGTGAGCTTCAAACCAGCGTTGGCGAGATAATGGAAACGGCGGGTATTGAAATTGGCCAGCCATTACTTGCGGTTAATATCAAGGAAATTAAAGAGCGTATAGAGCTTTTAAATTGGGTAAAAACAGCAACGATTGCACGAAAAATGCCTGATGGTGTTGCCATAAATATTGTTGAACATCAACCGGCCGCCCTTTGGCAAGTGGATAATAAATTGTGGATTCTTTCTGATGAAGGGGTGCGCATTACGGATCAGGGGCTTGAGTATTTTTCGGATCTTCCGATGATCAGCGGCAATGGCGCCGATGATAATCTGGAAGAATTAATGATCACCGTATCACAGAATATGGAACTTTTTGACCGTGTTGAAACGGCAACGTGGGTTGGCGGTCGCAGGTGGGATTTGATCTTAAATAACGGCATTAAAATTATGCTGCCGGAAAATGGCATGGAAGTCGCCTGGCAAAACCTAATCGAATTTGAAAGGCAGGAAAAATTGCTCGCGAAAAATATATTGGCGGTTGATTTTCGCATTCAGGATAAAACGGTTGTCCGTTTAACACCGGAAGAAGCAGCAAGAAGAAGACTAATGGCAAAGACCAGTGGTAAGGGAGAAGAAATTTAAATGGCGGATCAAACTATTGCCATATTGGATGTAGGCAGCAGCAAGATTTGTTGTTTCATCGCCGAAGTGGATCCGGTGACAAACAGGCCACGAGTGATCGGCATTGGCCACCGTGAATCCAGAGGGCTTAACCTTGGTACGGTTGTGGATATGGTGGAAACGGAAAATGCCATTCGCACGGCTGTTGATGCGGCGGAAAAAATGGCGGGCGGCGCACCAATTGAAAATGTTGTTGTAAATCTTTCTGCGGGTGAGCCGAAATCAACCCAACTTGCTGTTGAGGTGGATGTTGCCGGTCATGAAATCAGCGATATTGACATTGAACGGGTTCTTAATCATGGCAGACAACATTTAAATGAACAAGAACGGTTTGTTATTCATTCAAGACCGACGAGCTATATTATTGATGGGGTAAGTGGCGTTCGTGATCCAAACGGAATGTACGGTGAAAAACTTGGTGTGGATATGCATGTCACAACCGCATCCGTTAGCCCGCTTCGAAATTTGCAGGCATGTGTGAATAATTGTCATTTAAATATGGTTGGAATTGTATTTTCGCCTTATGCATCCGGTCTTTCCACATTGGTTTCTGATGAAATGGAACTTGGTTGTATCTGTATTGATATGGGTGGGGGTGTTACGACCATCGCGGCGTTTAAGGATAATGAATTTATATATGGTGATATGGTGCCATTTGGCGGTCATCACGTAACCAAAGATATTGCACAGGGGCTTTTCACACCGATCAATTCTGCTGAAAGATTAAAAACATTATTTGGGAATTGTATGGCGGGAATGTCGACGGTTCGTAATCAGATTGATGTGACGCAAATCGGCGACAATGGTCAGGAAAATGTAACCACAATTCCACGCCGTATGTTGACGTCGATCATTGAACCGCGTGTTGAAGAAATATTTGAAATCGTTCGTGACAAAATCAGGAATGCCGGGCTGGAAAATACGGCTGGTCGCAGACTTGTCATTACGGGCGGCGGAAGCCAGCTTGGTGGTGTTGAGGAACTTGCGAAAAAGGTTTTTGGCGGCAGTGTCAGGTTAGGGCGGCCGCTTAATGTTGATGGTCTGGCCGACACGACGGCCGGTGGCGGATTTGCAACCGGTGCAGGATTGCTGATGTATATGGCAACAAAACCGGATGAACTGCATTTTGCAGAAGAAAAAAGTAAAGGTCAGGGAATTTTCGAAACGATCACAAATTGGTTTAAAGAGAATTTCTAGTTAAGTTTATTACCATAAGTTGAAAATGACTCGTATAAAGGGCAAAAATATTTGCCAAACGAATCGTAAGTTAAAAAAAACGACTCGGATTCATTTTTTTAAAGACAGCGCGAATCACTTGTTATAAAGTTACTGTTAACTGTTTGTTAAAGAAGAATGAATCCAGATTTAGCAATAAGAATCCTGGGAGGTTAAGATGACAATTGAATTTACATCGCCGGAATTAACGGAACTAACACCAAAAATTACTGTGTTTGGTGTCGGCGGTGCAGGTGGGAATGCTGTTAACAACATGGTTAACTCCTCACTTAAGGGGGTTGATTTTGTCTGTGCAAATACGGATGCGCAGGCATTAAGTCATTCCCTTGCCGAACAAAAAATACAGCTGGGTGCTGAACTGACACAAGGGTTGGGCGCAGGTGCCCGTCCGGAAGTTGGCCGTGCAGCCGCAGAAGAAACAATGGACGCTATTGAAGAGCATCTTGAAGGGTGCCATATGGTGTTTATCACAGCCGGAATGGGTGGTGGTACGGGTACGGGTGCTGCGCCGATGATCGCACAAAAAGCACGTGAAAAGGGTATCCTGACCGTTGGTGTTGTTACCAAACCTTTCCAGTTCGAAGGTGGTCGCCGCATGAACCTTGCGGAAGATGGAATTTCAGAACTGTCAAAGCATGTTGATACGCTGATTATTATTCCAAACCAGAACTTGTTTAGAATTGCAAATGAACGCACAACATTTGCCGATGCCTTTGCGATGGCGGATGAAGTGTTGCATTCAGGTGTTCGTGGTGTAACGGATCTTATGATGTTGCCGGGCCTTGTTAACCTTGATTTTGCCGATGTTCGCACAGTGATGAGCGAAATGGGTAAAGCAATGATGGGTACTGGTGAGGCAGAAGGTGAAAACCGTGCGCTAGAAGCAGCTGAAGCAGCCATTTCAAACCCACTTCTTGATGAAGTGTCCATGAAAGGTGCGCAAGGCGTTCTGATAAATATTACAGGTGGTATGGACCTGACGCTGTTTGAAGTGGACGAAGCAGCAAACCGTATTCGCGGTGAAGTTGATCCAGAAGCAAATATCCTTGTGGGTTCTGCATTAGACGCAAATCTTGATGGTAAGATGCGTGTTTCTGTGGTGGCAACTGGTATTGAAGCCAGTTCAATGCCAAAGGCAGAAATTCCACAAAAAACATATAGTCATCAGCGTCCTGAAACGCCAAAGATAGAAGAAAAGCCAGCTGAGCCAGTAGAAGAAGTTAAAACGGAAGAAGAGCTGCTTGATCTTGTGGATGAAGCGGCACCAGAGCCAATGGAGCTTGTTGATCAAATTCGTGAAGAGCAAGTTCAAAAAGAAGAGCCTGTTTTAGAAGAGAAGCCGGTAGAAGAAAATATCGCTGAAGACCGCGATGCCCCTTTTATTGCGCCTGAGCCAACAATGCCGGAAGAGCCGATTGAAGTTAAAATGGCGGAACCGGAAATTATTGCTGAGCCAGAACCAGAAGTAAAACCGGCGAAAGTGGAAAAACAGCCAAGACAAAAACTTGGTCTTTTCCAAAACCTTCTTGGCAATAAGAAAGAGCCTGCTGTTTCAAAAGAGCCAGTTATTAAAAACGAACCAACCGTTCAAAAGAAGCCGATCATTAAGCAAGAGCCATCAATGAAACAGGGTGATATGCTTGATTTTGAAAGCACGGCTGAACTTGAGCTTTCTATTGAAGCAGAGCAGCCAAAACCGGAACTTGTTGTTTCAAAAGAGCCAGAAATAAAGCAACCGGAAAAAGAAGATCATCTTGAAATTCCGGCCTTCTTAAGGCGCCAGGCTAACTAAATTAAAGTTTATAAAATGAAAAAAGGCGGCTTATATAAGCCGCCTTTCTTTTTGTCTTATCGTAACCTTTATTAGATTACACCGCGTCTCATTTGATCAAGTTCGATTGATTCAAACAACGCTTTGAAGTTACCCTCACCAAAACCTTCGTTGCCTTTTCTTTGGATGATCTCAAAGAAGATCGGGCCAATAACAGTATCAGTAAAGATTTGCAGTAAAATGCCGTCATCTTTACCGCCATCAATAAGAATACGACGTTTGCGTAGCTCTTCAACGTCTTCTGCATGTTGGTCGATACGGTCATCAATGAGGTCATAATAGGTGTCAATCGTATCCTGAAGCGGTACGTTTCGGGATTTAAGTGTATCAACCGTCTTATAAATATCATTGGTATAAAGTGCGATGTGTTGAATGCCTTCGCCGCGATATTCGTTAAGATATTCAACGATTTGTGATTGGTTATCCTTTGATTCATTCAGCGGAATGTGAATCTGACCGCATGGGCTTGTCATAGCCTTACTTGTAAGACCTGTTTTTTGGCCATCGATATCAAAGAACTTTAACTCTCTAAAGTTAAAGATACGCTCGTAGAAATCAGCCCAGTAGCTCATACGGCCCGTATAAACATTGTGGGTTAGATGATCGATGAATTCAAAGCCAGTGTCAGCGATTTCGGTGACGTTGTCATCTTCGCATGGCACAAAATCCACGTCATAAATTGTATTTTCACCGTAACGGTCCACAAGATAAAGACGGCTGCCGCCGATGCCTTCGATTGCAGGGATGTATAGTTCCATTGGTGCTACTTCTTGCACAACTGGGTTTGCGCCTTGTGCGATGGCGTGGTCGTATGCTTCTTTTGAATTACGAACACGGAATGCCATTGCGCAAATGCTTGGTCCATGGGCAAAAGCATAACGCTGTGCGAAACTGTTAGGTTCTGCGTTAATCAGGAAATTAACGCCGCCAGCTTTGTGAAGGGTTACGTTCTTTGAACGATGCTTGGCAACCATTTTAAAACCAAGTTGATTAAATAGTTCTCTTAATTTTTCTGGTTCAGGAGATGCATACTCTACAAATTCAAAACCATCTACACCCATCGGATTGTCAAATAAATCAGCCAAAATCTTATCCTTCGCTTTATTGTTGAAATTGACGGAATTATACACCGAAATTGGTGAAATTTTGTTTTTAAATTCGTGCAAAATTGGATATAATTGAAATTATAATTCAAAAATAAGGTTATATATAAATGTCAATTTCACTTGATAATTCTGATGTAAAGATCTTAAATCTTATACAAGCTGATGCCACACTTACAAATCAGGACATCGCAGAAATAACCGGTGTATCCGCCACTTCGGTTTGGAGACGCATAAAAAACCTTGAAGATGTAGGCATCATTAAAGGGACAGTCGCCCTACTTGACCGTAAAAAAACGGCATTAAACGTATCAGCGATCATACATGTAAGACTAAGCCGACATGGTGAAGATACCAGAATGGAATTTGAAAATTTTATCGAAGGTCGCCCGGAAGTAACGGAATGTTATGCCATTCTTGGACAACATGATTATGCGCTGACAGTAGTGGTTCCGGATGTAGAAAAATTTGAAAAGTTTTTGGCGGGTCATTTATTAAATCACCCGCTCATTTCTGAATCGACGTCATTTTTCACCCTAAGGCAGGTAAAATATACGACAGCATTACCGCTTGAACTGCAGTGAATTAATTGTCACCAAACATGGCATTGTCATCTTTTTCATGACAGTCCAAAATACTTTGTGTGATTTCAAACATTAATTGAAGATAGCTTTGCGGCCCGGCTTCCAAGTATTGACCAAGATGGTCAACGACACCATACCCGGTATCCATTTCACCCATCACAGCCATGGCGATTTTTGGGTGGGTTCCTGGAATGGCAAGCACGCAGGCAACGTTTTTCTCTTCTGCGATTCTTTTAAGTGCAGTCAGATGTTTCACACTTGGTGTTTCATCTGCATGCAGCTGGATCGCGCCCATACTTCTTAAGGAGTAAGCACGTTCATAATATTGGAATGCATCATGATATACGATCATTGCGCTGTCACGCAGCGGTCTTAGAAGTTCTCTGATGAGTTCTTCTTGCTCATAAAGCTCTCTCTTTAATGATTGCGCGTTACGGGCGTAATGAATTGAATTCATTGGGTCAAGTTCAGAAAGGGTTTCTTGGATGATATCAACAATACGTCTTGTGTTAGAAGGGTCTAACCAAATATGAAGATCTACATCACTATGATGGTGTTCATCCTCTAGATCGCCTTCGCTAAACCATACTTTACTGTCGCGGTATGGATATAGCTTAATACCTTCTTGTTCTGCCAAGATAATCGCATTTAATGATGATCTGTTAACAAGAGATGCGGATTTTAGGAATGTTTCGAATTTAGGGGAAATGTAAAACAAGACATCCGCATCAACGATCTTTTTTAAATCGGAAGGACGCATTCTGAAAATATGTGGCGTGACGCCACCATTTACCAATAGCTCCACTTCGCCACGGTCGCCCATTACACGTGCTGCAAGAGAATGGATTGGTTTGATGCTTGTAACAACTTTAAGGTCTTTTGCATTTGCGTTTACTGTGCCCAATGTAATTACAGTAATAGCCGCTAACGCGAATAATTTAATAAATGATTTCATTTATACCTTCTATAAAGATTCGTAATTGTTATTATATAACATTTTTATTTGCATTGGCAAATAGTCAATTTTGAACGATATTACAATAGTCTGTTTAAGTTTTTTTCCAAAATGTAAAAAATTAGGCTACTAATTAAATTAGCAGTGGTGATTTTCACTTGAAGCGTGGTATATATTTGCGATATTGATTTTTCTGCAAATTGAAAATTGGAAAAAGTATGAACTTCAGGCTCTCAAAAGCATTCATAAAAAATATTTCAGTCGCACTGGTTGCAATAATCGGTCTTAGCGCTTGTGGTGGCGGGACGTTGCAGTATCGTGATCTTCCTGTTGAGCAATTATATGTTGAGGCTCAGAAATATAGTGACCGTGGACAATGGAAGTTTGCTGCCGTTGCATTTGACGAGGTTGAAAGACAGCATCCATATTCTGTTTGGGCGACACGGTCAAAATTAATGTCTGCCTATGCCCATTACATGGCAAATAATTATGAAGATGCGATTTTGACAGCACAAAGATATCTTGCGCTTCATCCGGGTAATAAAAATGCGGCATATGCCAGATATATCGTTGCGCAAAGTTATTATGAACAAATTGCAGATGTCAGACGCGATCAAATGAACACAGAGCTTGCTTTATTTTCATTTAACGAAGTGATCAGACTTCATCCTGATTCTGATTATGCCAAAGATGCCCGCGTAAAAATTGAACTTACACTTGACCATTTGGCGGGTAAGCAAATGGAAATCGGCCGTTTTTATCAATCAACGGGTGACTTTTTTGCTGCCATTGGACGTTTTAATAATGTGGTGGATGAATATGAAACTACCAGCCATACCGCAGAAGCCTTACACAGAATCACAGAAGCATATTTGGCACTTGGGATTGTGATTGAAGCCAGAAAATCGGCAGAGGTTCTTGCGCTAAATTATCCTGATAGCGAATGGAACGGGTATAGCCAGAATCTATTGCAGCGTTATTCAAATTAATAGGTGAAATGATCTATGATTGTTTCGCTCACGATCAAGGATATTGTTCTTATTGACCGCCTTCAAATGGATTTTGAAGACGGTCTTTCAGTATTAAGTGGTGAAACAGGGGCTGGGAAATCTATTCTTCTTTCCGGTATTGGCCTTGCGATCGGGGCAAGAAGTGGCCGTGAAATTATCAGACAAGGACAGGACCAAGGTTCTGTGACGGCTGAGTTTTCATTGTCAGAAGATCATAGAATATGGGATGTCCTGAATGATCAGGGACTGGATCACGAAGATGGTCAATTGATTCTTCGTCGTGTGATTGGAAAAGATGGCCGTAGTCGCGCATTCATTAATGACCAATCCGTAAGCATTACACTTCTTAGACAAATTGGTGAAACACTTGTTGAAATTCATGGGCAGCATGATGAAAGAGGATTGCTTAATCCATCGGGGCATAGAAGTCTTCTTGATGATTTTGGTGATTATCAGGAATTGCATATAAAAGTACGAAATAATTTTGATAATTTAACGGCTCTTCAGGATGAACTTGCCGATGAACAAGCAAAATTAGAGCAAGCAAAACAAGACGAGGATTATATCAGATATAATCTGGAAGAACTTGATCAGCTAAACCCGCAGGAAGGCGAAGAAGAAGAGCTTGCCAAAGAGCGCACCCGAATGATGCAGGGCGAAAACTTATCAGAGGGGCTTGGTGAACTGCTCAATAAGTTATTATCCGATAAAGGGGTAGATACGGTCTTAAGGGCGACAATCCGTAAAATGGAACGGATGGCGGCACAAGCACCGGGTTTATTAGAAGGCGTATCTGAAAATCTTGACCGTGCGGCCAATGAAACGGCAGATGCGATTGCGGAACTAGAAGAGATTATCCGTAATCTTGAATTTAATCCTTATGATCTTGAAAACACGGAAGAAAGGCTTTTCGCATTAAGGGCCGCAGCGCGTAAGCACAATTGTCAAGCGGATCAATTGCCGGCCTTAAAAGCCGAATTTGAAGAAAAACTAAGCACAATTCAATATGGCGATGAAGAGGTTAGAAGGCTGACTGAAGATGTTTATCGTGCGCAAACAATATTCGAGGCCAATGTGGAAAAACTGTCCAAAGAACGCGAAATGGCTGCGGCGATATTAGATGCGCAAGTGAATGAAGAACTACCGGCGCTGAAAATGGACAAGGCAGAATTTAAAACATTTTTGGAACCGCTTGATAAAGAACATTGGAACGGCGAGGGCGGTGAACGTATTGATTTCAGGGTTTCCACAAACCCTGGCGCACCATTTGGCGGCCTAGTTAAAATTGCATCGGGCGGTGAACTATCCCGGTTTATCCTTGCGTTAAAAGTGGTGCTAGCCAGAAAAACAAGTGTTGCCACACTTATATTTGATGAAATTGATCAGGGCGTTGGTGGTGCTGTTGCCAATGCGGTTGGTGAAAGGCTTTCTGAACTTTCCGATAAGGGACAGATTTTAGTGATAACGCATTCACCGCAAGTAGCCGCCCGCGGCAAAAATCACTGGTTAATAAAGAAAGCGGCCAATGAATCAGATGGTCCGGTCACAACGGCTGTAACACCGCTTTCTGATGACTTAAGACGCGAAGAAATTGCACGCATGCTTGCGGGTGCTGAAATCACCAACGAGGCCCGCGCCGCTGCAGATAATCTTCTGGATTGGTAAATATATGAGCGATTTTAGCAATACACCTATTGATGAACTTGATAGCAATGCTGCGGAACATGAACTTGAACGCCTTGCGAAAGAAATAGCTCGTCATGATGAACTTTACCATAACAATGATAATCCGGAAATTAGTGATGCGGATTATGATTTATTACGTATCCGTAATGAAAAAATAGAAAAGAAATTCCCGTTACTTATCCGCCCGGATAGCCCAAGCAGAAAAGTTGGCAGTATTCCCAAAAGCGGATTTCAGAAAGTTGACCATGTTAAGCCGATGCTGTCGCTTGATAATGCTTTTTCAGCAGAAGATGTCCATGATTTTGCAGGACGTATCAAGCGATTTTTAAATCTGGAAGAAACAGCAGAAATTGAAATTCTGGCTGAGCCAAAAATCGATGGCCTTTCGGCAGCACTTAGATACGAAAAAGGTGTTTTTGTGCAGGGTTTAACCCGTGGTGATGGCAAAACGGGTGAGGATATAACAGAAAATCTGAAAACCATTGATCAAATCCCACATAGTTTATCCGGTGATGAATGGCCAGATGTGGTTGAAGTCCGCGGCGAAGTTTATATGGCCAAGGATGATTTTGAAACCTTGAACAAAAGCCAAATCGCAGCAGATAAACAACCCTTTGCAAACCCGCGCAACGCGGCGGCAGGTTCCTTAAGACAGCTTGATAGTAGTATTACAAAATCAAGGTCATTAAAGTTTTTTGCTTATAGCTGGGGTGACCTGTCAGCGCCACTTGGTGAAACACAAGATCAGGCGATAGAAAAGTTTAAAAAGTGGGGCTTTACCACAAACGATATGGTTTATGTGAACAGTGATGTCGATGAAATTATCAAACATTACGAAATGATTTCAGATAAACGTGCTTCATTAAATTATGATATTGATGGTGTGGTTTATAAGGTTAACCGCCTTGATTACCAGGAACGTCTTGGTATGGTGGCGCGAGCGCCAAGATGGGCGATTGCCCATAAGTTTCCGGCAGAAAAAGCAAAAACCATATTGAAAACAGTGGACTATCAGGTTGGTCGAACGGGTGCAATTACCCCTGTTGCAAGGTTGGATCCAATTACCGTTGGCGGTGTGGTGGTGTCCAATGCAACGCTTCATAATGCCGATGAAATTGAACGTCTGGGCATTAAAATTGGTGATGAAGTTGTCGTGCAACGTGCTGGTGATGTTATTCCGCAAGTGGTGGAAGTCGCCTCTACTAATGAAAAAAATGAAGCCGTTAAATTTCCAACGGAATGCCCATCATGCAGCAGTCATTTGATCCGCGAAGGGGATGATGTTGTCTGGCGCTGTTCTGGCGGACTTATATGTCCCGCGCAACGTGTGGAACGGCTTCGTCATTTTGTCTCGCGTAATGCGTTTGATATTGACGGGCTTGGCAATAAGCAAATCGAGTTTTTCTTTAAAGAAGGCATGATCGAAAGTCCGGCTGATATTTTTAGGTTGGAAAAAAATGATAATGATGCGCCATTAACATCACTTAAAAACCGTGATGGTTGGGGCGAATTGTCAGTTACTAATCTATGGAATGCCATAAATGAAAAACGCAATATTCCCATGGACCGTTTTTTATTCTCGCTCGGGATTCGTCATTTAGGACAACAAAACGCAAGATTGATGTGTTTGAATTATTTGACCATCGATAATTTCCTGCAAAATATAATTGCGGCCACAGATAGGGAAAGTAACGAGTATCAATTGCTGTTGGATATTGATGGCATAGGTGAAAAAGTGGCGGATGCCATAATTGATTTCTTTGATGAACCGCAAAATATGGACGTGGTAAATGATTTACTTAATCAAATTACTGTCGAGGAATTTACACCACCGGAAACAGGAAATTCGGAAATTGCCGGTAAAACAATCGTTTTCACTGGCAAGCTCGAAAAAATGAGCAGACAAGAAGCAAAAGCATCCGCAGAAAATCTGGGGGCTAAAGTTTCTGGTTCTGTATCAAAGAAGACAGATATACTTGTTGCGGGGCCAGGTGCGGGTTCAAAGTTAAAGAAAGCAAATGACCTTGGAATCAAGACGTTAACCGAACAAGAATGGCTTGATATTATTTAATATATTTAGCTATGCATTTTTTGCATGCCTGTAAAGTGATTTTTCCTACTACTCATACCATATGAACATGGACTATATCCTGCCTCACAAGATGATGAACATCTTATGAGATTAATATTCAGCAGATTTAAGGATAGATCAATGACATATATATTCGACACATATAACTTCATGGATCTGTTGAAGGACAAGAAATATGTACCTGAGGCAGATGTAACAGAAACAACATACACACAGGATATCAATGAAATGATTGATACTGTTTCAGCGTTTGTGAAAAGCCGTACAGAAGATTATGACTTTATGGATCTTCTTGGCGACAAAGGTTACCAATCAGTCAATGATAACTGGGTGAAATCACACAGTAATGACAACCAATCGACGTTGGAAGTAGCGTCATAAAAAATAATAAATGCGGTTTCATGCGTGCCGCATTTATTCATTCATATCTAAAACAAGCGTTACCCATTCATTGATCGGGTAGCGCTTTTTTAGTATCCAGCCATGTTTTTTATAAGCGCCCAGCACGTCATCTTCTTGGGTTTGTAATAATCCGGAAAGAACAAGGGTTCCAGTATCCTTTAAATGCGATGTGATATCAGGGGCAAGCATTTGAAGTGGTTTCGCAAGAATATTGGCAACCGTAATATCATAAGGCGCGTTTGATTTTATTGCGTCATGTTCATAACCATCACTGGTAACCGCAAGAATGCCGGAACCATTTTCCCCTTCGTTCAAGGCGGTAATGTTATTCATTCTTATATTGTCTTTGGCCGTTTCAACGGACACTGGATCAATATCACTGGCGATAATTTGAATATCCCAGTATTTCGCCATGGCAATGGCGAGAACACCACTGCCGCATCCAAGATCCAAAATGGACGCAGGGTTTAATTCATCACAAAGATCACTGATCGCAAGCAAACAGCCGTTGGTTGTTTCATGGCTTCCGGTGCCGAATGCTTGTCCGGCTTCCATTTGAATGGCAAGCTTTCCTTCGGGAATGCTGTCCGCATCATGGCTTCCGTATAGATGAAATTTTCCTGCTGTGATCGGTTTAAGCATTTTTTGCGATTCGGCGACCCAGTTCTTTTCTTCGAGCAATTCAACATCAGCATTTGGTGCAGAAATTCCCATAACAGATGCCATGTTTTCGATGTTATTTTGCAAAATGGACATGTCAGGTTCGATATTCAAATAACATTCCATCAGCTTGTTATCTGTATCGCCCTTGATTTCAAAGGCGGCGAGTGATGGAAATTCATCATCATATGTCGCGTATAGAATTTCTTCCAATGCAGGTAAAAATGCGATGGGGGAAATGATGCTGATTTTCCATGTTTTTGGATTCGAAAGTTCTTTGTTGTCGGTCATTATTTATCCATTCAGCGGTACAATAATACGGAATATATCCTTATTTCATGCGGTTTTAGTTGTCGTTTTGCGATGAAATGCATTCAAAATGAGATAAGCCGTCTTTCGTCCTATTGTGCCGTTTTTGTCCGTTTAATATAATGGCAATCTATAGGAGATACCCGATATGGCAATTAAATTTTCAAAGTTTTTTATCATAAATGCATTTCTAGCAACCACGTTTGTAGCAGGTGCAAATGCACAAGAAGCATTCGTTGAACATGATCTGGAAGGATTTGATAAAATCCGCCTGGATGAAGTTGGCATTGAGCTAGATGTAAATGTTGGCGAAGATTTTGAAATTATTGCTGAGGGTGACGAAGAGTTACTAGAACACCTTATGTTCCGCGTAAGAGGCGACAAACTGGTTATTTATAAAGACGGCGGCAAAAAAGTGTGGGATCACAGCGGCAATGACAGCCCGAAAGTGACCGTTAATATGCCATCATTTACCGGTCTTGATCTTAAAGGTGCGGTTGATGCAGAGATTAAAGGTGTTGATAGTGACGAAGTGGAATTTGACCTAAAAGGCGCAGGCAATATTGAAGTCGAAGGTACATGTAACTGGCTGATTATCGATTTGAAAGGTGCCGGCAACGTAGAAGCCGATGAGCTTATTTGCAAAAAGGTCGATGTAGATTTGAAGGGTGCTGGCAATATTGAAGTATTTGCCAGCGAAGAAGTAGATGCCGAAATTAGAGGCATGGGGAACATAGATGTCTATGGTAATCCGGAAAACGTAACAAAAAGTGATGGATGGTTTAGCAATATTTCAATCCATTAATATTTAAAAATACGGAAGATAATCCAGGAGGTTATTATGAACAAATTGATTAAACTAGCCGGTGTATCCGGCGCGGCCCTAACGGCGGCACTTTATGCAGCATCCGTCACTGAATCAGTGGCAGCGGATATTACAAAAAGTTCTGATCTTAGCGGCTTTACTAAAGTACAGCTTAACACATCATCTGATGTAAACATTAAAATGGGAAATGATTATTCCGTTGAAATGGTTGGTGATGAAGAACGTATTGGTAATACAATCCTTGAAATTAAAGGCGACACTTTAAAAATCAAACATAAAAAAGGTAATTTCAATTATGACCATGATCAAGATATGGTTGTAAACATTGTAATGCCAAACATCGAAGCCATGAAAATCAATGGTTCTGGTGATGCGGTCATTACAGGCGTTGATAATGAATCCCTTGAATTAAACATCAATGGTTCTGGTGATATGGATGTTGATGGTAAAACAGAAGAACTGGATATCAGCATTAACGGTTCTGGCGATATTTCCATGGATGAAGTCGATGGTAAAAATGTTGAAATTTCCATTAATGGTTCCGGCGATGTGATGCTAAACGGCGGCGTTTGCCAGTCACTTGAAATAGATATTCATGGGTCAGGCGACGTTGAAGCAAGAGATATGAAATGCGAAGATGTGAATGTAGATGTTTCAGGATCAGGCGATAGCGAAGTATATGCGAGCAATTCACTGACCTTTGATAGTCATGGTTCCGGTGAAGTAGAGGTTTACGGCAAGCCACAAACTGTGATAGACCATGAAGCTAAGCGTAGAAGCAAAATTAGAATTCACTAATCGGTAGTTAGTTTTATGTCTATGAAGTATTCAAATATATTAATGCCAGCGGCCATATCCATGGCCGCTATAGCTGCTCCGGCAAATGCCGAAGACCGTAAACTCATTACAGATATTGATGATTTCATTGAAGTTCAACTTAACACCTCTTCTGATGTTCATATTACAATAGAAGATGAATATTCAATTGAGCTTGTTGGTGACGCTGATGCCATTGAAAAAATGGTTCTAAAAAGACGCAGCGATGCTTTACAGATTAACAGCAAAAGTAGCGGTTGGTTTGGCTTTGGTCGCGGCAATAGTGGTTCTGTAACTGTCTTTATTACCATGCCGGATCTTGAAGAGCTTGAAATCAATGGGTCTGGTAATGTGGAAATTAATGATCTTGATAATGATCAAATTGAATTAAGCATTAATGGTTCCGGTGATATTTTCATGAAAGGCAGCAGCAACCAGGTAACCATTGATATCAATGGTTCCGGTGATGTTGAACTTGATGAAATTACTGGTGATGATGTTGAAATTGATATTCATGGTTCCGGTAATGTAGATATTGATGGCGGCACATGTAATTCAATGGAAATTGATATTAATGGCTCCGGTGATGTGGATGCCAAGGATCTTATTTGCAAGGAAGTCACTGTTGATGTTTCCGGATCCGGTAACAGCATGGTTTATGCCGTTGAAAAATTAGAATTTGATGGCAGTGGTTCTGGCAGCGTTGATGTGTTCGGCAGACCGGAAGAGGTCATCGATCATCAGGCAAAACGAAACAGCAAGATTAAGATCCGTAACTAATCAGGCGGGCTTGATAAAACTGTCCATCACTTTACGGGATGAGCCCATTTCAAAATCAATCATCAATTTATTGCCATCAATTGATGTGACCTTGCCGTAACCAAATTTATCGTGAAAGACGCGGTCGCCAATCGAATATTCAGATTGGATGATCTTGGTTTTACGTGCGCTTGATGTTGGTCGTTTTTTCGCTTTGCTGCGGTCCAGTTGATAATTTTCGCGCCCTTCACCGAAATTGAAACCCAAATTTGGTGCGGCATCAAAACTGCGGCCAAAGGTGCCGTGATCAAGTTTGCTTAAACCTTGTTGGCCATGACGTTCAATATGTTCATCTGGCAGTTCTGCGATGAAGCGGGATGGAATAGGTGACATATAATTGCCGAACATATAACGGCTAGCGGCATAGAAAATATGGGCACGTTTTTTCGCCCGTGTGATACCGACGTAAGCAAGACGGCGCTCTTCTTCAAGTCCCTTTTCACCATGTTCATCGATTGATTTCTTACTTGGGAACAGCTCTTCTTCCCAACCGGGTAAGAAAACGGTATCAAATTCAAGTCCTTTTGACCCATGCAGCGTCATGATGCTGACACTGTCATATTGGCTTTCGGCTGTATTTTCCATCACAAGCGATATATGTTCCAGAAACTCTTCCAGATTTTCAAAGGCTTCCATACCGCGCAGAAGTTCTGATAAATTTTCAAGCTTGCCCGGGGCATCCGGCGATTTATCATTTTTCCACTTGTCGTAATAACCACTTTCTTCAAGGATAGTATCGGTTAAATCAATATGGCTCGTGTCCGTAGATAGTGAACGCCAACGGTCAAAATCGGCGATTAATTTGGTTAGTGAATTTCGTGCTTTTTTCGGAATTTCTTCCGTTTCAATAATATCCCGGGACGCGCGCATTAATGATGTGCTGCTCGCACGGGCAATGCGGTGAAGTTTCGCGACCGTACTGTCACCAATGCCGCGCTTGGGCACGTTGATAATACGTTCAAAGGCAAGATCATCATCCTGATTATTGATCACGCGTAAATATGCCATCGCATCACGGATTTCCGCACGTTCATAGAAGCGGACCCCGCCAATGATACGGTATGGAATACCAAGTGTTAAAAAATTTTCTTCAAATTCACGGGTTTGGAAACCAGCACGAACAAGCACAGCCATTTCATTAAGGGGGGCCTTTTTTCTTTGAAGGTCTTCTACCATATCACCGATGGCACGGGCTTCTGCGCGGCCATCCCATACGGCGTTTATGGATACTTTTTCACCGCCATTTTCTGCGGTCCAAAGCGTTTTGCCAAGGCGGTCTTGATTGCTGTTGATCAAGCCGCTCGCGGCACCAAGAATATGTGTGGTTGAACGGTAATTTTGTTCAAGGCGGACAACTTTGGCCCCTTCGAAATCTTTTTCGAAGCGCAGGATATTCCCAACTTCTGCGCCGCGCCAACCGTAAATTGATTGGTCATCATCACCAACGCAGCAAATATTTTTATGGGCCATGGCAAGTAACCTTAGCCATAAATACTGCGAAATGTTGGTATCCTGATATTCATCAATCAAAATATATCTGAAACGGTTTTGATATTCGCGTAACACATCTGGGTGTTTTTGGAACATATTGACACATAACAGGATCAAATCACCAAAATCCGCGGCGTTTAATTCTTTAAGTCTTGCTTGATAGGCCGCATATAATTTTATGCCCTGCCCATCGGCATAAGAATGTGCCTCATTCGCGGGTACTTGGTCGGGAAGGAACCCTTTATTTTTCCAGCTGTCGATTAGGCCTGCGAGCATACGCGGCGGGTATCTTTTTTCATCAATATCTGCAGCGCGGATAAGCTGTTTTAATAGTCTGATTTGATCATCCTGATCCAGAATGGTGAAATTGGGACCAAGTCCGGCGAGGTCCGCATGACGGCGCAGTATTTTCACGCAAATGGAATGGAATGTTCCAAGCCAGAACATGCTTTCTACGGCATCGCCAATGATCGATCCGACACGTTCTTTCATTTCCATCGCCGCTTTATTGGTAAAGGTTACTGCCAAGATTTGATTGGGAAAGGCGCGGCCTGTTGCCAAAATATGTGCGAGCCTTGTTGTAAGAACGCGTGTTTTTCCCGTTCCGGCACCCGCAAGCACCAACAGCGGGCCATCAACGCTTTCGATTGCTTCTGTTTGTGGTTCATTTAACCCTTCCAGATAAAAAGGTGGCACGGCCGCACGCGCTTCTTCTGCAGGTGAGGGAGTTTCGGTTAAATTATCAAGGTCAAATGGATCAGACATGGGATCATATATACCCTAGTTCTGAAAAAATGACAGATGAAAAAAACGGAATTAAAAATTATTCCTGATCGGCTTCGATCAGGACACGGTTATAGGTCCTAAGCAGATTTCTTTGGGATACAACACCAAGAATATTGGTGGGGTCATCATCGGCAATAACAGCAATTCTTTCTTCGCCGGTTTGCTTAAATAAATATATGGCCTGTTCCAAAGTATCATTCGGGGAAAGGTGGAAATTTTGCTGATGGCAGATCATTTCCGCGGTTAGCTCTTCATCCGTAGTATCTCTGTTAAGCCCTTCACGTAATTCATCGATGGTAATAATGCCGCGTATGTTAAATTTATCACCAACCACAAAAAGATTATTTTTGTTTTTGTTAAGTAGTAATTCCTTTACTCGGTCAATATTTGTATCGGTACCAACGGTCGAAAAATCATGGGTCATAATTTTCCTTATGGATATTTGCCTACTTAGGGTTTGTGCACGGCTTCCTTCAAGATCTTTACCGCTTCGTTTTAATTGTAAGTGGAAAAAGGATGATGCCTTTAAATAATGATTGGTGATCAGGTTGGCGGTGACAACCGCAGCCATCAATGCAAGGGTAATTTGATAATCGCCAGTTAATTCAAAAATAATCAAAATGGTTGATATAGGCGCGCCGAGAATGGCCGATGAAACAGCGCCCATGCCCACGATGGCATAAAGGCCGTTACTGCTTGCCAGATCAGGCTGTGCCATTGTGGCGAAATAGCCAAATGTGCTACCGACCACGGCACCTAGCAGAATAGATGGACTAAAGATGCCGGAACCATATCTGAAGGCAAGACAAATTGATGTTGCTGCAATTTTTGCAACAATCAAAATAATCAACAGATCAATTGAAATGATGTTCTTAAGGGCAGCGTCAGTCGTGCCGTATCCTGCACCCAGAATATAAGGGCAAAGAATAGCGATAAGACCAATACCAACACCACCAATTGGTGGTTTCGCCCAATGGGGTATCGGAAGTTTTGACGCCAAATCATCTGTAAAGAATATAGACTTTATCATGATGATGGCGACAAGCGCACTAACAGCACCCAGCATAAGGAATGCCGGAAATTCCAAGAAGCTGACAATCTGATAGTCAGGAATGTTAAAGGCGGGAAAATCACCAAAATGGATGCGTGAAATAATCGCTGCAGTCACTGATGAAATCACGATCGGCGCAAATGCATGAAGTGCATAATTGCCAAGTATAACCTCAAGTGCAAAGAAAACACCGGCAATAGGTGCATTAAATGATGCGGAAATCGCCGCCGCAACACCGCATCCGAATAATGTTCTGCACATTCTATTTGATAAATGAAGCTTCGATGATACCCACGATGATAACGTCGCCCCCAGATGCACAACCGGTCCTTCACGACCCGCACCGGATCCGGTGCCTAGGGCAACGGCAGCTGTGATGGCGCTGAATATGCCATCTTTGGTGTTCATTTTCGTATTGTGGTATGTGTTTGCGTCCATTACTTCGGCAATGGCGCCTGCTTTTTTCTCACCCATGAACAAGAAATAAATAATGCTGATGATGACACCGCCAGATATGGTTGAACTCATGATTTGCCACCATTCAAGTGTGGTGACATATTCATAAATATTCTCTTCAAATGTACCTAGTGCGAATAGCTGGGTTATATGAATTAGATAGCGAAAACCAATGGCTGCATAAGCAACAAGTGCACCAACAAAAACAGCGAGCAGCACGCCGGTGACTTTATCATGGATATTGATATAGTTCCGTATGCGTATCTGGCTTTGGATAAATTGCCTTTTTATTGTGCTGTTTTTATCGGCCATATTGTTAAATTTATTCCCTCGTACTACAAATATACATATTATTCATAATATGTTGACCAATTATTGCCACTATTTTCGTGTTATGTATAATTATGGTGATATGATTTAACAGTAAATCATTATTAAATCGTGAATTGCGGGGTTTAAATGAAAAAAGTTGGCATTATTGCCGGAACATTACTTATTCTATTAATTGGCGGTGCGCTTGTCGTGCCGAGCTTCATTGATTGGAATCAGTATAAGTCGGAAATTGAAACGACCGCATCGAACCTTAGTGACCGTAAAGTCACGATTAATGGTGATTTGTCGCTTTCGATTTTACCTTCACCTGCCTTTTCCGCGGAAGATGTAATTGTATCTAATGTTGAGGGCGGTGTTGCCAGTAATTTTATTTCTTTAAAATCCGTTGATGTGAATGTTGCGTTTTTCCCTCTTTTAAGCAGCGATATTCAAGTTAAAAAATTCATTTTGGTTGAGCCTGTCATCGCACTTGAGGTTGATGAAAACGGTAAAGGAAACTGGGAATTTGGGTCTGGTGGTGATGAAAGTTCCGGCGGTGGTGGAACAGAATTAAGTTTCGAGCAGTTCCAGATTGAAAATGGCCAAATTAGTTATCAGGATCTTTCCGCAGGCACGCAGGAACTGGTTCGCGGCATTAACGCCGATGTATCTATGGAAAGTTTGGACGGCCCATTCGAAGTTGCCGGCAGTGTTCGTTATAAGAACTTGCCTGTTTCAGCAGATGTTACCGTCGGCAGAATTCGTGAAGGGCGAAAAATTCCGATTAATCTTACTGGAACGCTGCTTGATGATGATGTGGACTTCAGGTTTTCCGGTGGAGTTGATCTGTCGAATGATGCACCAATGGGTGATGGTAAAATCACATTAAACACTTCTGATATCGGTTATTTGATGGCAGCGGCTGTGATGCTTGATCCGGAAGCGGCGGATCAACCGACACCGGAATATAACCAGCCCTTATCCCTTGAAACAGAATTTGCCTATGGCGGCGATGCGGTTAATATTTCTGCACTTTCATTTGAAATGGGTGAAAGCCGTGGTAGCGGTAATTTAAAAGCGACCCTTGGCGATCTCTCAAGGTTTGAAGGCGCCCTTAATATCAATAGCTTTAATCTGGATGATTTTTTACTGGCGTCAACAAGTGATGCAGAAGAGGCTGTAACAACAAGCGAAAGTGAAGCCGATTTTTCATTTTTAAATGATTACGAGGGAACGTTTGATTTTAAATTAGGGGCCCTTGAATATAATGAAAAAATCGCAAGTCAGCTTGATGTAACCTTATCGATGACAAACGGTGGGTTTAACATATCCGATTTGAAAATGAATTTACCGGGCGGTTCGGAACTCGCCGTTGATGGAACGTTAACGGCCCCTGAAAATAAACCGGAATTTAATGGCGATGTAAAACTGGCTTCTGGCAATTTACGTGCTTTTCTTGAATGGTTGAAAGTTGACGTGACAACCATACCGACGGGGCGTTTAACCAGATTAAATTACGCTAGCGCGGTGCGTGCCGATGAAAGCGTTATTCAAATTTACGGCATTGATGGCGCACTAGATACGTTCCAGTTTAAAGGTGGCCTTTCATATGCATTACAGGACCGTCCATCATTTGGTATTGATGCAGAAGTCAGCAATTTAAATATTGATAATTACCTGCCGGAAACAGAAGAAGAAACGGATTATAAAGCGGCACTGGCGATCCTTGCGGATTTCGATGCTAATTATAATTTGACCTTGAATAACATTACAACAGGTGGTGTTACCGTTAAGAAAACAACATTAAATGGTGAACTTTTTGACGGCAGATTAAATGCCAGAACAATCAGTGTCGAGGATTTCGTAGGTTTTGATTTTAACGGATCCTTGATCGCGAGCAACTTGGGTACAGAACCGGGATTTGAAACATCGTTTAATACAACGGCAGCATCACTCGTTCCATTACAGCGAGCATACAGATTTAAAACGGAATTTGATATTGCCGAGGTTGGCGCGGTTGCCGTAAATGGAAGGTTGAACGGCACATTTTCCAATGCCAATGTTGATATTAAGTCCACGATTGGCAGCACTAAAGCGGATTTTGATGGTGTCATTAATAGCCCTGCTGGTGGCGGGCTTCCCGATATTGATAGTTATGATCTTGTCGTTTCAGCATCAAACCCGAGCCTCGTTAGCCTAATCGACCAGTTTGATTTACCGCTTGAAAAACCAGCAGCCAATGATGACCGTGCCATTACCGTAAATTCTGCCCTTAAAGGAACCATGGAAACAATTGATGTTGATGGTTCCATGTCACTTGCCGGTGCTGATATTACTTTAAAAGGAAACAGCCAGTTTACGGCGGAAAATGGTTTAAGTGCATTTGATATGGCCGTGAATATCGCTGGCGATAATATGCGTGAATTTATTCGTGGCATCGGCACAGAATTTAACCCGGCGAATAGTAATCTCGGCTCTATTAACCTTGCGATGAATGCGAGCGGTGACGCGAACAATATGTCATTTAGCAATATTGCCGGTAATCTGGGCCCGACCAGCCTTAATGGTAATGGATCACTCACCGGATTAGGGGCAGAGGGTGAAAATGCAGCAAAACCAAACTTTGATTTCACATTGGTCATTGACAGAATTCCAGTTAAAGAATTTATGGAGCCGGAACCAGAAGTTCCGGCGGATGAGGACTGGGGCAATTGGAGCGATGAACCAATGGAACTCGCCGTAATGAATGATTATGATGGTCGGATAGGTATTAATGCCGCAAGCATTGAATATGATGATTATCATTTCCAGAACCCACGTTTTGAAGCTATCCTTAAAGATGGTGTTTTAAACATCAGTAATTTTACCGGAAAGCTATTTGATGGTGATGTTAATGTTGCCGGAACCTTTAGCAGTACGGGTGACCTTAACATGGATGTTGGACTTAAAGGGGCAACCCTAAATCAGGCGACATCCATTTTTGCGGGAATTAGTCCGGTTTCCGGAACATTTGATATGACGCAAAACATAACCGGACAAGGCTTAAGCCAAAATGATCTGATATCATCGTTAAATGGTACTGGCGAAGTTGTAGCAACACCGGGCGCTATTAGAGGAATTGATATCCCGCGCATCAGTGAACAAATTGACGGTTTGAGGGAACAAAGAGGCATACTTGGTTTCTTAACCACTGCCTTATCAGGTGGTGAAACACCCTATCAAGGCGGGCAAACAACCATCACTATGAAAGATGGTTTCCTGCAGTTAAGCCCATTTGATATTCAAATGTTGGGTGCCGATAGTGCCATTAATATGGGTATTAACCTGGCGCAGTGGAAGATGAATTTAACCGGTGATATGGCATTAAGTGAGCATCCGGATGCACCACCAATTGGTATGAGCATTGCGGGTGATCTGCATAATCCGGATATTAGTTACAATACGAAAGCACTTGAAGGATATATCGGTGAAAAAATTGCGGCAAGCCTGTTGCAAAATATGGTTGAAGGCAACGGCGGCTTAAGCGATTTATTCGGTGGTGTCGTTGGTGGCACTTTACCAGGTGGACAAGCACCAGCAGCAGAGCCACAAACAGAAGGACAGGCCGCACCAGCGGAAACAGAACCACCTGCACAAGATTTCATTGAGCCGGAAATTGAACAATCTGAAGAAGCGCCAGCCGAAGAAGAAGAGAGACCGGAATCTGTTGAAGAGTTGGGTACCAAGCTGCTGGAACGTTTATTCCAACGTCCCCCACCCCCCCGGTAATTAAATTATTCTTTTAATCGTTTTAAGATAAAAACACGAATAGCGCTGCTTAAATTTGTGCGGCGCTGTTCGTCGATTTCTGTGATAAGTGATTTGATGCTTTTGCCTTCTTCCTTGGCGATTTTTTTAAGCTCAAGCCAGAAGATTTTTTCCAGTGTAACGCTGGTTTGATGGCCGGATATGACGACAGAATGTTTTTCCAATAATTCGTCGTCATAATCCATGTGATTTCCTTAGATCGCCTTGAAGAAATCGTTGCCTTTGTCATCAACGATGATAAAGGCAGGGAAATCTTTAACTTCGATTTTCCAAACGGCTTCCATACCGAAATCTTCGAAATCTAGGACCTCAACTTTGGTGATATTGTTTTTAGCGAGGATCGCAGCTGGGCCACCAATCGAACCAAGATAAAAACCACCATTTGCATTACAAGCATCCGTTACTTGTTTGCTGCGATTTCCTTTCGCAAGCATCACCATGCTGCCACCTGCTTTTTGGAAGGTATCAACATAACTGTCCATACGGCCTGCTGTGGTTGGACCAAATGATCCTGATGCATATCCATCCGGTGTTTTGGCCGGACCCGCATAATAAACAATATGATCTTTTAAGTACTGCGGCATTGGTTCGCCGTCCTCTAATTTCTTGAGGATTGCCGCATGGGCAAGATCACGGGCCACAACGATGGTACCTGTTAATGAAAGACGTGTACGGATCGGATGTTTGCTCAGTTCCGCGCGGACCTCATCCATCGGACGGTTAAGATCAATGCTAACCACTGTATCGCTTAGGTTATCTTCGGATACTTCCGGCATAAAGCGGGCAGGGTCACGTTCCAATTGTTCAAGGAAGATACCGTCTTTGGTAATCTTGCCTTTTGCCTGACGGTCAGCGGAACATGAAACACCAATACCGATTGGAACCGATGCACCATGACGTGGCATACGAATAACGCGAACGTCATGACAGAAATATTTACCGCCGAACTGGGCGCCAATGTCAAAATCCTGCGTCATTTTCAGCACCTTTTCTTCCATTTCAGGGCAGCGGATGGCTTGACCGAAATCACTTCCTTCTGTTGGAAGGTTATCCAGATAATGGGTACTGGCCATTTTAACGGTTTTAAGGTTTTGTTCCGCGCTTAAGCCACCAATGACGATCGCAAGATGGTATGGCGGACAAGCTGCTGTGCCAAGCGTTCTGATTTTTTCATCAAGAAATTCAGTAAGCTTATCTTCACGAAGGACCGCTGGTGTTTGTTGGAACAGGAACGTTTTATTGGCGCTGCCGCCACCCTTCGCGACGAATAGGAAATGATATTCGTTGCCCTCTGTCGCGTAAATATCCACCTGTGCCGGGCCATTTGTTTTTGTGTTGGCTTCTTCAAAAAGGCTTTTTGGCGCAAGCTGTGAATAACGTAAATTTGTTTGCGTATAAGTATCAATCACGCCTTGATTTAATGTTTCCGCGTCATTGCCATCGGTCCAGACATATTGTCCTTTTTTACCCATGATGATGCCGGTGCCGGTATCCTGACAACTTGGTAAAATCATACTGGCGGCAATATTCGCATTTTTAAGAAGTTCTGTTGCGACAAAGCGGTCATTGTCGGACGCTTCCGGGTCATCAAGAATGCTTGATAGTTTTTCAAGATGTGTTGGACGCAAAAGATGAGAAATATCTTTCATTGCTTCCGCGGTTAAAAGACGGATGCCTTCCGGATCAACTTTTAGAATTTCTTTGCCGTCAACCTCAACGGTTGAAACATAATCGGATGTAATTTTGCGGTATTCTGTATTGCTCGGGCTTTGAGCATACATGTCAGTATATTTTGGAGATGTCATAAGTAATCCCGGTATTTAATAATCTATTTCTTATTACGGAAAGCATCGAGCGTGACGATGTTGTCTTTTTCTTCAGATGCTTCATCTGTTGCCGCTTCATCATCATCTTTTGCTGCAACATTTGCTGTTTCTTCTGTTGCTTCTTCCTCGATCTCTTCTGCTGTTTCGTCAACTTCAGTGTTAAAATGAAGCCCGAAATCAACGCTTGGATCAAAGAAACCAAGAAGTGCATCAAATGGAATTTTAAGATGTTCTTTATTGCGGTTGAAACTTAGTGAAATTTCAAAAAAATCTTCTTCAACATTTAAATCCCAGAACTGGTTCTGAAGAACGATTGTCATATCGTCTTCATAACGTTCCCTTAAGTAAGGTGGCATAATCACGCCGGGATGTGTTGTTTGAAAGGTAATATAAAAATGATGTTCGCCCGGAAGGCCAAGTTTTTCAGTATCAGTTAAAATATCACGGACAACGCCAATCAGGGCGTTTTGTACCATTTCGTCATATTTTATAATGTTGTCGGTCATATTAATTGCTTACTTCTTTTTTCGACTCTATATTTTCCGGATTATAGCCCCAACACCAAATCGGTGCTAGTCATTTTCGATATTTGATTTTGCATGGAAAATAGTGGTGGGCTTCTGTTGCTAGGTGCCCACCGAACCCCGCGTAGCTAAACTTATTAAGCTGCTACAGCAAATGCTTCGTTATCGTTTGCATTTGTAAATTATGACCCGTCACAGCGGTATCATGCTGAGCAAAAATCATATCTTTATCGCGCACGTCGATCCTAATTCGCCCCCATTATGCCCATATTTTCAATAGGTTAAGGTAATGGTGGAGGCGCCGGGTACCGCCCCCGGGTCCGATACGTTTATTCCATATAACAGTTTATTGCCATAGTCGGTTGCCCGACACCCTATATATAAGGTGCATTGCACAAAATTTAAATAGATTTGAACAAATTTTTATGTCATCTATGTATCATACTTAATTTTGATAATGGATACTCATGAAACAATATCTTGATTTATGTCGCCGCATTCGCGATGAAGGCACCACCAAAGATGACAGAACCGGTACAGGCACCAAAAGTGTTTTTGGTCATCAAATGCGTTTTGATCTTTCGGAAGGTTTTCCGATGGTCACCACGAAAAAACTTCATTTAAAATCGATTATTCATGAACTGCTTTGGTTTGTTGCCGGTGACACCAATATCAAATATTTAAAAGATAACGGCGTGCGTATCTGGGACGAATGGGCCGATGAAAATGGTGATCTTGGCCCCGTTTATGGCCATCAATGGCGTTCATGGCCGACACCAAATGGTGAAACGGTTGATCAGATCACGAACCTGATTGATATGATCAAAAATAACCCGGATAGTCGCCGTCTTATTGTTAGTGCATGGAATGTTGCGGATGTGGATCATATGGCCTTGCCACCATGTCATTGCTTGTTTCAATTTTATGTGGCCGATGGCAAATTAAGCTGTCAACTTTATCAACGTAGCGCCGACGTATTTCTGGGCGTGCCGTTTAACATTGCGTCATATGCGCTGCTGACCATGATGATTGCCCAAGTATGTGATCTGGGGCTGGGTGATTTTGTTCATACGTTTGGTGACGCGCATTTATACCTTAACCATTTGGAACAAATTGATTTGCAATTAAGCCGTGATCCAAAACCATTACCGACCATGAAAATCAACCCGGATGTGAAAAGCATTTTCGATTTCAAATTCGAGGATTTCGAGCTTTGCGATTACGAAGCCCATCCACATATTAAAGGATTGGTGGCCGTATAATGGTTAAAGTATCGCTTATTGTTGCTGCCGCAGAAAATCGTACCATTGGTAAAGACAATGATATGCCATGGAAGATTTCATCTGACTTAAAATATTTTAAAAAAGTCACCATGAATAAACCAGTGATCATGGGCCGTAAAACGTTTGAGAGCATCGGAAAACCTTTACCCGGCCGCACCAATATCGTTATCACCCGTGACACAGGTTTTACCCATGAAGGGGTGATTACTGCACACAGTGTTGAAATGGCACTGGATGTTGCACACGGTATGGCCGAAATGCGAAAAGAAAAAGAAATCATGGTGATCGGCGGCGCACAGATTTATGCGCTCACCTTACCGATTGCAGATAGGCTTTACCTAACCCGCATCCATGCGGAAATTGAGGGCGACGCCCATTTTCCGGAACTGGATGAAAAAGACTGGCTTGAATATTCCCGCGAAGATCATTCAAGAGGTGAAAAAGACAGCCACGACCACAGCTTCATTGTGTTAGATCGGATTAGTTAATTCTCCAGTTGGTAGACAATAGAAACTTTTGATTTGGTTTTTATTTTGCCTGGCTTAATGGGAATGTTTGGAATTCTAGCTTGGCTGAGCATTGCTGCACCACTCATTCTATAATTATTGACTGCGTAATTTACTGGGTCGGTTACTTTTCCGATATCTCCTTCGGTAATAGTACAAATTTCTCCTAATCTATTTCCTGAGAGTTTAGTGAATTGTTCTGCTTTATTTTGCGCTTTAAGAAATGCCGCCTCTCTTGCTTTTGAAAGAAGAACTTCTTTTTGTGATGAGGAAAAATTAATTTGAGATAATAAATTTTGGCTTCCATTCATGACCTTATTCGCTATCTCTTCGATGTTTTCAATGTTTGTTGTTTTGAATGAAACAAACGAGCTGCCTTTGAATGATGTGATTTCCGAATTGTTACCTCTTGGGTAGGGTTCAAGACCGTACATTGGCGAAATATTCAAGCCGCCAGTTTGTATGTCTGCTTCATCAATATTTATACTTTTTAGAATATTGATGACCTTATGTGTATTTTCTGCGAGTTCATTAAGGATGATTGTTTCATTTTCGTTATTAGCGATAATTGAAATTCTTAATTCTGCTATATCCGGAATGCTTTCAACTTCACCTTCGCCCTCCATGATAATTACTGGTCCCTGGCAATAAGATGCGAGCTGTGCAAAGCTTACGCTTGCAAGAAAGCAGTAAGATATGATGAATGTACAAATAGAAATGATAGTTTTCATTATGGCCTCCCAAGTTAGTTAATGAAATGTTATAATATCACATTTTTAACATAGAGGCAAATAGCTACTTTTCCAGTTGATAAACCACCGATACCCGTGCAGACGTTTTCATAAGACCCGGTTTAATAGGAATATTAAGGCCGCCTTTCATGGCTGGGGCGGATTCCATGGCCATCATATCTGATCTGCGGTTTATGGCGAAGGGTTGAATGTTGGTGAAAATTTGGTTTTCGCTGATGGTGCAAATTTGGCCTAATTTATTGCCGGAAAGTTCTGCATATAATTTGGCTTTATGATGAGCTTTTTTAAACGCTTTTTCGCGGGCTTTGTCTTCTAAATTTTCTGCATCCGATGATGAATAGGTAATGTTTGAAAACAGGTTATCACTTCCCGCCATCACGCCGTTCATAAGGTCGGAAATTTTCTTTAAATCAAATGTTTTAAAATAAACCCGCGATGTGCCGCTATATGCAATGATTTCCTGACGGTTTCTTGGATTATAAACGGGATTGATATTGATGCTATCGGTGCGGATATGTTCATCTTTAATATTAAGGTCTTCTAGAACATCCACAATTTTCTGAAGATTTTCTGATAAATCCTGTAATGCTTCGCCTTCGGTTTTGCTTTCGCTTTTTACATTCAGCATGACTTCGGCGATATCGGGAACGCTTTCCACTTCACCTGCCCCTTCCATACTGATAAGCGGGCCTTCGCACTGCGCGATTTGTTGTGCAGATGCGGTGTTTGTCATTATAAATGCAGCTACCGGAAGCATAAAAAGAGATGATTTGATCATAATAAATCTCCAAATAATTAAAGAATATTTTTAAGTTATTCGCAGATTATGTCAAATTCGTGATTACTTAAACTGTCCGTAATCAATTGGTTCATTTTTATCGAGGAACTGATCTGTTTCCGGCATCGGATATTTTAGCCCCGTTGCGCAGTTAAACAGAATAACTTTGTCATCTTTGCTCACTTGCCCACTTTCAAGGGCCATTTCCCACGCGGCGAATGTTGCGGCCCCTTCTGGGCAGAGCAGCACACCATCTTGTTTCGCGACACGGTCACGGCAATCAAAGATATGGTCTTCTTTAACGGCAATGGCAAAACCACCACTTTCACGTACGGCGCGTAGGATCAGAAAATCACCCACGGCAACGGGAACGCGAATACCCCATGCTTCGGTGAAGGCATCATCCCAAAGCGGGGCATGTTCTTCACCGTCATCATATGCTTTTACGATTGGGGCGCATCCTTCTGCTTGTACGGCGACCATTTTTGGCCGTTTGCTGCCAATCCAGCCAAGTTTTTCCATCTCATCAAAGGCTTTCCACATACCGATTAGGCCAGTGCCGCCACCGGTTGGATAAAAAATCACATCCGGCATTTCCCAACCGAGCTGCTCCGCAAGCTCAAGGCCCATGGTTTTCTTACCTTCGATGCGATATGGCTCTTTTAAGGTGGAAATATCAGCCCAGCCCATTTCCTCTTTGCCCTCGAATACGATTTTGCCGCAATCGTTGATCAGGCCGTTGACCGTATAAACATCCGCGCCCTGAAGTTCAATTTCACGAATGTTCACAATCGGGGTGTCATCCGGGCAAAATACGGTTGTTTTTAGCCCCGCGTAACTGGCATATGCCGCAAGTGCCGCACCGGCATTGCCGTTTGTCGGCATGGCAAGATGGGTTTGCCCCAGTTCTTTGGCCATCGCCACAGCCATTCCAAGGCCACGTGCTTTAAATGATCCGGTTGGAAGGCGCCCTTCATCCTTTACAATGATATCATAACCATCAGGAACGGATGCTTTTAACGGGATCAGTGGCGTCATCACTTCACCAAGGCTGGTGACCGCATCACCCGTGTTCACTGGCAATAATTCGCGGTATTTCCAAAAACCGCCCGGACGGGCTTCAATTTCTTCTTTGGTGACGCTGTTTTTAATGGCATCAAGATCATAACGAACCAGTAATGGTCTACCTGCTTCTGATAATCCGTGGATTTCACCAGCTTTATAATCATCCTTTCCTGTGATTGAACATTCAAGGTTGGTCACGAATGATGCTTTTGCATCATAAAGGTCTTTGGTGAATTTATATTCCACGGAATTGGTCATTTATATTTATCCTTTTAAGTGATCAAGACGGCGCACGGCACCTTTATCAGCGGATGTTGCCATCAAGCCGTATGCTTCAAGCGCTTTTGAAACCACGCGTGTGCGAATTTCGGTTGGTTTCCATGCGGCACTACCGCGACCGTTCATAATATCGCGGCGTTTCGCAAGCTCTTCATCACTGACATCAATGCGGATTACACGGTTTGGAATATCCACTTCGACGATATCACCATTTTGGACAAGTCCGATTGCGCCCCCTGATGCTGCCTCTGGTGAAACGTGACCAATGGATAAACCGGAAGTACCACCGGAAAAACGGCCATCAGTGATCAGCGCGCATGCTGTACCTAATCCCATGGATTTCAGGTATGACGTCGGGTAAAGCATTTCCTGCATTCCCGGTCCGCCGCGTGGTCCTTCGTAACGGATTACGACGGCTTCACCGGCTTTTACTTCGCCGCCGATTATGCCTTCCACGGCACTATCTTGGCTTTCATAAACGCGGGCTGGTCCCTTGAATGTGAAGTTTTCTTCTGCGACGCCCGCTGATTTAACGATACATCCGTCTAACGCGATGTTTCCTTGCAGTACGGCCAAGCCGCCATCCTTGGAATAGGCGTGTTCAACGCTACGGATACAGCCGCCTTCACGGTCTAGGTCAAGCGTATTGAAACGTTCAGATTGTGAGAATGCTTCTGTGGTGCGGACACCACCCGGGGCGGCTTTATAAAAATCCTGTACGTCTTCGGGTGCGTCGCGGTTTACGTCAAAATAATCGATGACTTCGCCGATTGTACGACCCTGAACGGTTGCACAGTCGCGGTGAATAAGGCCGCCTTTTTCCAGCTCACCCAAAATGGCGATAACACCACCGGCGCGGTGAACATCTTCCATATGATATTGCTGTGTGGCTGGTGCCACTTTACAAATATTTGGCACGACTTTGGATAATCTATCAATATCATCCATATCGAAATCACATTCGGCCTCGTTTGCGGCGGCAAGTAAGTGAAGAACCGTATTGGTTGAACCACCCATGGCGATATCAAGTGACATGGCGTTTTCAAATGCTTTGAATGATGCGATGTTACGCGGCAGCGCGCTTTCATCGTCATTTTCGTAATAGGCTTTGGTCAGATTCATGATTGTTTTGGCTGCCCCAAGGAACAATTGTTTTCGGTCAGCATGTGTTGCAAGCGCGGAACCATTTCCCGGTAACGATAAACCAAGTGCCTCGGTCAAGCAGTTCATGCTGTTGGCGGTGAACATGCCGGAACATGAACCGCATGTTGGGCATGCGGATGCTTCAACTTTATTCACTGTTTCATCATCCACATTTGGATCAACGGCCATCACAATCGCATCCACAAGATCAAGACCGTGATTAACGCCTTCTGTTTTTCCGGCTTCCATTGGGCCACCGGAAACAAAAACAGCAGGGATATTCAGACGCATTGCTGCCATCAACATGCCTGGGGTGATTTTGTCACAGTTTGAAATACAAACGAGCGCGTCGGCACAATGGGCATTGGCCATATATTCTACACTGTCGGCGATTACTTCGCGGCTTGGCAGGGAATAAAGCATGCCGTCATGGCCCATGGCGATGCCGTCATCGACAGCAATGGTGTTAAATTCTTTTGCAATGCCGCCGTATTTTTCAATTTCACGGGCAACCAATTGGCCCATATCTTTTAAATGGACATGTCCCGGTACAAATTGTGTGAAGCTATTGACCACAGCGATAATAGGTTTTCCAAAATCATTATCGGTTACCCCGGTTGCGCGCCAAAGGGCACGGGCACCGGCCATATTGCGGCCATGGGTTGACGTTTTGGAACGATAAGCAGGCATAATCAGGTCTTCCTATTCAAGAATTTAAAAAAACACTGTAATAAATAACCATTTTATGTCATTTGTCGATACATAAGTGATCGAAAAAGGAGCAATTAATGCGCAGTGATAACCTATCTGGTGTTTCTGAAAAAGTAATGCAGGCTATTATTAATGAAAATAACGGTCTGGCACTGGCATATAGTGAAGATGACGTCACGGCGGCATCACAGGAAAATTTACGCGCATTGTTCGAAAATAAAGATCTGGTTTCTTATAATTTGGTGACGGGGACGGCAACCAATACATTAATTCTTGCAACACTTTGCCCAACATTTGGTGCTATTTTTTGCCATGAAAAATCACACATTTATGCTGACGAATGCGGCGGGGTTGAATTTCAGACGGGCGGCGCAAAGCTACACCCGATTTCCGGAAAAGACGGAAAAATGATACCGAGTGCAATTGAGGATGCAATCGGTCATTATATTATTGATGAACCACATCACAGCCAGCCGGCTATTATTTCAATTGCAAACAGCACTGAAGCCGGAACCATTTATTCACCAGATGAAGTTGCCGCCATTTCAGAGGTTGCAAAAAAGCATAATTTAAAACTGCATATGGACGGGGCAAGATTTGCAAATGCAGTTGTTGCAAATGGGTGTAGCCCAGCGGACCTTACGTGGAAGGCGGGTGTCGATGCACTTTCATTCGGGACAACAAAAAATGGGACACTTGGTGCAGAAACAGCAATCTTTTTTAACGCATCTGATGATAAAGGATTTGTTTATCGCCGTATGAGGAGCGGACATCTTGTTTCAAAATCACGGTATGTTTCAGCGCAAATTAATGCCTATATTGATGATAATCATTGGCTTGATAATGCAAAGCACGCCAATGATATGGCAGATAAATTGAAAGGCGCTATTCTTAATTCATCGGCCATTGACCTGCTTTATCCAATGCAGACAAATATTTTATTTGTGAAAATGATACCGGCATTAAACAAGGCGCTCGAGGAAAGTGGTGCCGTTTATTATTCATGGGGCGTGGATGATTTGGTCGGTGCCAGGTTTGTAACGGCATTTAATACCCCAGAAACCGATATCGAACGTATGATTGAAGTCATCGGCAATTTTTGATAACATGCTGTAACGTAAGACAAATTGGATTATGTATGAGAAAAATTGTTGCTCTTATAACTTTATCATTGTTGCTTATTTCCTGTGATAATAATCAGGAAAGAAAGAAAAAATCGCTGGAAGAACGTCTTGTGGATAGTTACGCGCAAACGGAACAAGATGTGCGGGACCGTATTGACATTATCGTTAAGGCTAGCGAGGAAAAGGATTACATCCTCGCGATGAATGAGCTTGGAATGCTTTACCGGACTCGAATAAATTCAAAAGAACAAATACAGGCAATAGAAATGTTAATGACGGATCTTCGCATCGCGATGGAGACCGAAGAATTGGAAGCAAGAAACGCCAGATCCAACTAATCTATTGACATATCACGTAAAAATACCTCAATATCCCAATATAAAATTGTTCTGGCTGGAAAATACATGGATAAAACAACATCGACATTAATCTGGAAACTTATTATTGCCTCACTTTGCGTGGGGCTATTGTTAAGCTTTTTTAATATCGATCCTGTTGAATTAATCAATAATGTGCCGGAAACATTAGGACGCATTCTCGAAGTCGTTCTTGATGTGATAAATTGGGCTGGCAAATACATCCTGCTTGGTGCGATCATCGTTATACCGATCTATGTTATTTTTAATTTCAGAACAATTTTTGAAAAACTTTTCAGCAAGAAAAAGTAATAAGCCGTAAATCGGCGCCAAAAAATTAAGGGTTCACAAAATAATCGGAGGATATTTTTAATGTCTGTTAAAAATACAAGTAATTCATATGGATCGGTCGCCAAATTGTTCCATTGGGGAATGTTTCTTATTATTGTCGGCCAATATTGGCTAGGCGGAAATTTCAAGGATGAAGCATACGAAGGAATGGGCCTTGCGGGGTATCATTTCTCTGTTGGTATTCTTATTTTATTTTTAATGCTACTTCGTTTTGGGTGGCGTGCGAAAAATCCGGTTCCAGAAATGCCGGAGGGAACGGGTAAATTTCAAACATTAGGGGCTCATAGCCTTCATATTTTATTTTATATATTGCTGGTTGGATTGCCACTTTCTGGTATTGTAATTGTTCAGGCAAAAGGCGGCAGTCCATCATTGTTTGGCCTGTTTAATTTCCCGAAATTAGTTGAAAAAGCTGAAAGCAGTGCGGAACTTGCAGCAACCATGCATGGTACATTTGCAAAAGTAACGATCGCATGTATTTTGCTGCATATCATTGTAGCGTTATTCCATCATTTCGTTAAGAAAGACAATGTCTTAAGTCGTATGAAGCCATGGTAAAATTACATTGAATATTTAATAATTAAGGGTCCCGCGGGGCCCTTTTTTATTCGGTTGACTGTCCATGGATTTTGTATAAAATCCTGCATGTAAAGCCATTTTTATTTATTGGGGGGATGTTATGCAAAGTAACACGTCTATTGATTCCAAATTAAAATTTTCAAATAATTTAAAATTAAAACGCGGCGGCATTTTGATGGCGTTATTGCCTTTATCTGCGTGTGGTGGTGGTGCCACCACAGGTGGTGGAGGTGCGCCCGCGCCGACACCAACGCCAACGCCTGGCCCAGCTCCTGCAACACAAACAAATTTTACTGAAACGGCTGCGAATACATATATTGCTGATGATGGTGATGATAGTACGCTTGTTTTTGTTGAAGCAACAGAAGATCTGTCGATTACATCAAAAGGCGGTGATGATAGCATTTCCAGTGGTGCAGGTGCTGATGTTATCGAAGCGGGGGATGGCAATGATATCATCCGCGGCGGTACAGGTGCCGATGATATTTCCGGCGGTGATGGTGATGATATTATTGTGTTGATCGGTTCAACAACTGCCGGTGAATATTCAGCTAGTGATATTACCAATCCTGCGGGCACCGGGACAGATTTATCATCCGTCATTACGCTGGACACATTAAATGGTCAGGTGACAGAAGTGACCGCAGGTGAAACCATCGATGGTGGTGCGGGTAATAATACATTGGTAATTTACGGCGAAGTTGATTTGACGGGCATTACGCTTAGCAATGTGACTATATTATATGTTAATTCAGATGTTTTAATGTCAATTGATCAATTCAATTCATTAGAAACCATAGATGGTGATGGTACGTCAATAATTCGTATTGAAGCGGCGAATGGTGGCGTTTTAGATTTACGTGGAAAATCAATTACCGATTTAGGGAAAATCCATATAGATGGCGATATCCAAATACTTGTAGATGATAAATCTGATTTTGCAGGAATTGCAAATGTATCCGTTTCTGCTGGAGGCACAATTCAACTAAAATTTACAATTACTGATGAATTGCAGGATGTTTCGTTAGAAGAAATTGCCGCCGTATTCGATCAGGCTCTAATCAGTGGAAATGTAGCTGATATATATAATATTTTTGGTAACCAAAAAGGATATCAGCTTTACACAGAGAGAAGTAACTTTGATAGCGATTTAAGCAATGATCTTTTGGCAGATCATATTGAATATGATGGAATTTCTTACAATCATTTGTTTTTATCAGGCGACATTACAGGAGAAAATGTTACTGAATTCAATCTATCAACGGGTGATTTATCAGGAATTGACACTATTAGTTTAAGTGAAATTGGTCGTGAATCTATCACTGTTAATGAGCAAAATATCCATGATTGGTCACTTTATTCGTCTCCTAGGTCATCCATAAGAATTTATGGTCATTCGGATGATTTATTAAATAGCGATTTTGACTTTCCATTTTCATATAGTTCTATTTCAGGAATAAATGGATTTGCATATATTTATACCGATCCAGATACAGGAAGCTATTTTAGAATTTCTGCTGATTTGGCAGTTGCCAGCGGCTTTGAAGTGCCTGATTCAGGTTTTACACAGACCGATACTTTTGAGTATACGGCAAATGTTTCTGATTCAAATGTAAACCTTAACTTAGCGTCAGAAAGTGACGGGTATACGGTATTGGGGAATGACATCAATAATAACTATATTATGACAGGCAGTGGTGATGACATTATCACCTTGGGCGACGGTCGTGGATTTGTATTTACGGGAGCAGGCAATGATGTGCTTAATGGTGGTACCGGGCATGATTATTTGCGTGGCAAAGAAGGTGATGATGAGCTTTATGGCTTTGGCGGGAATGATCGTCTTTATGGTGGCGAGGGGGCAGACATCATTGATGGTGGAGCAGGAATGGACACTGTAAGTTATTTTGATAGCAATGTTGGGGTAACAGTAAACCTAGAAACAGGCGAGGCAAGCGGTGGTTTTGCAGAAGGCGATACAATTATTAATGTTGAAAATATTAGCGGATCTGAAAGATTTGATAACAATTTAACTGGTGATAGTGGAAATAATGGCTTAACTGGGGGGGCTGGAAATGACATCATTAATGGTGGTGATGGTAATGACACTTTATTTGGTAATGGTGGTCAGGATATCTTAAATGGTGAAGAAGGAGATGACAGATTTTCATTGTATGAGTGGCATGATGACTTAATGCAAACCGTTTTTGATGGTGGAGCTGGTACAGATGTCGTTTGGGTTCTTCCTGAATTCACCGATATTCCATTTGAAATTGATTTCGCAAATTATGATTTTAGAAACATAGAGCAAATTAGGTTAACTCCTGATGTAGGAGAGGAAAATGAATATATAACGATTTCGTTGCAGGATGTCATCGATATGACAGATGAAAATATTGAATTATATATATTCAACGGTAGTGTAACGGATACCGTTACATCAACCGGACAGGGTTGGGTTCAACAAGCTGATCAGAATATTGATGGTATTGATTATGATGTTTATACCGCTGGTGGTGCAACGCTTTATATCGAAACGGATATAACGCAAGATATCTCATAAATTAGGTAAGGGCCCTGAGGGGCCCTTTTTTATGTGCTACGTAATTTATTGATTGCGCTTTTGATCCAGATATAGGCAACAATACCCGCGATGGCATTTGATGCACTGATGAATATAAATGCGGTTTCAAGGTCATAATATTGCGATGCAAAATAAAAGAGCGGTAATTGCAAAAAGAATACCCGTAGGCTTGATATCATCACACCGGGCATTGGTTTGCCGATGGCGTTAAACATGGCATTCACACTCATCACCATGCCGTAAAGACCATAAGAAATCGGCACATAAATAAGATATGCGCGTGCAAGATTTACGATATCTGCCTCATCACGGAAAAGGCCGGCTAGTTCGGTTGCAAATAATCCAAGAACAACGGCTGAAACAGCGCCAAATGCCAAGCAGAAAAGCATGACTTTGGTAATACATTCATCAATCCGTTCAAAATTATTGGCGCCTAAGTTTTGACCAAGGAATGGCCCAACAACGGCAGATAGGGCAAAGAATATAACAAGCGCCAGCATTTCGATGGTGGTCGCCAAATGGGTTGCGGCCACAGCATTATTGCCGTATGTGGCAACAAGGGCGATGATCATCGCTTGTACAATCGGGATGATCATATTTGTGCCCGTGGCAGGAATGCCCACATGCATAATACGTCTTACTGATTTTGTGAAATCTTCGAGGGTGTCCCCCTTAAAACAGATCACATGAAATTCAAACTGAAGTGAATATAAAATATAGGCGAAACTGACAAAGCGGGTGATGAGAGATGCCCAAGCCGCGCCAGCAAGACCAAGCTCAGGGAACCCATAAAGTCCAAAAATAAGTAACGGATCAAGCACAGCATTACCGAATGCTGAATAAAGCATGATCTTGCCTTGTAGTTTGGTGTCGCCAAGGGCGCGCATGATGGCGCTTCCGGTCATTGGGAAAATGATGAAAAGTGCCGTGAAATACCAAATATGGATATATTCCTTGATCATCGGCATCACAGAATCATCAGCGCCCATTGCCCTGAATAAGGGGTCCACGGTCATAAGGCCAAAAATGGTGACGGCGATGGATACAAGGAAAGTAAGAATTAATGTATTGGTGGCCAGTTTTTTGATCTCGTCTTGATCACCGTTACCGGCAACACGGGCAATAACAGATGTGACACCGGCACCCATGCCGATGGATACAGCAACAATAATCATGGCCACACGGGTGACAAACCCCATTGCGGCGACCTCATCCGTACCAAGCTGGGCAATGAAATAATTATCCACAAATGTGAATGACATGCTGGCTGCGATCCCCAGTGTCATAGGAAGAGCCATTCTGATTAGATGTTTATGAACCGGCCCTGTGGTGAGGTCTACCCGTCTTGATTTTTTCTGGGGCTTGGCTGCCGCTGCGTCTGACATTTAATGAATACCTGAATTTAATAATTATCGGAACATTAGATGGTGTTATTGGTCATAAAGTCAATAGGGCATATCATATATTAATTATGCTGTAATTTTTAAAAGTCTGTGTTATCTCTATAATCATAAATTAGAAGTATTATAATCAGGGATAAAAATTATGATTGTTGTTGTATCACCCGCAAAAAAACTTGATTTCGCAAGTGATGAAGTGCGCCCAAACTGGTCAGAACCGGATTATCTGGATCAAAGTGAGGAACTGATTAATGTCGCAAGAAAATTGACACGTGGTGATATTGAAAAACTTATGAAAGTGAGCGAAAAAATCGCGGATCTGAATTATGAACGATACCGTGATTTTTCAAGACCATTTTCTTTAACAAACGCAAGACAGGCCGCCTTTGCTTTTAAGGGTGATACATATGTCGGTCTTGATGCGGAAACGCTTTCCGATGACGATCTTAACTTTGCGCAGGATCATTTCCGTATTTTATCTGGCCTTTATGGCATGTTGCGTCCGCTTGATTTGATGCAGGCATACCGTCTTGAAATGGGTTGTCGTCTTTCAAATCCAAAAGGAAAGAACCTTTATGAATTTTGGGGTAATACGCTTACGGACGGTTTAAATAATTTGCTGGATGAACAAAAATCAGATGTGATTATCAATTGTGCGTCCAATGAATATTTTAAATCCATCAACGAAAAAGAATTAAAAGGACGCGTAATTACGCCGGTCTTTAAAATTGTGAAAGAGGGCGTCGCGAAAAGCCCTGGAATGATGGCGAAACGCGCCCGTGGTATGATGGCGCGTTATATTATCCAGAACCGCATCAAAAATGCAGATGACATTCTTGGTTTCGATATGGATGGTTATAAATATATGCCGGAATTATCAACACCGGAAAAACCGGAATTTCATAAAGTGGTAACGCCCGTTTAAATTTTAAAACGGGTTCCAGCTTCTTTCTTTGGTGAAATGTAAGTACCCAAGATTAACGCCCGCGCGCAGGCCAACGCCCATGCGAATTGGTGCAATAACGATTTCGTCAACCTGTTGGTAATTCATTCCCACACCGGCGACATAATAAAGACTTCCTTCAACGGCCGGGAAACGCTGATACAGCTCTTGTGTATCGTTCAAATTATACACAAGCGCAAATACACGTGATCCATTGGCACCAACGTCAATGCCGATAGATGGCCCTTTCCAGTATACTTTGGTGTCGCCTTCTATTTTGTGGGAAAGAACACCATCACCATAACGGGCACCGACGATTAAAGCGGCGCTTGCTTCTGTACCAATGATATATCCGTTAGGGCGGCCAAGATCGGCAAATGCCTTTTCAATAACACTTGCAACGGCTTCTGATCCTTCGCCGAAAAATTCAGATGCGGCATTGATGACATTTTCTTTGTCATAGGTGCTATTTGGGTCTGCTGAATTCATATTTGGGCGTTCCGCCGCGGAACGCTGTGGCGGTGCAGAATTTTCCGTGTTATTGCTGGCACATGCCGAAAGAATAAAAACAAAAGACAGTGATAGAAGCCTGATGAAATTGCCCATTATTGATCCCCGTTATCAGTATCCGTTCTATTGATGATAAACATTATTTTTTTTGCTGGGAAAACCCAGATGATGCCAGCCAGAATATAGCTGATCAATTCCATGATAATATTTCCGGCAAATAAGGCATCAATAAGACGCGCGACCAATAAAATATAGATGGTCATGACTGCCAGCATTAAAAGTAGCCACAGAAGTTTACTTATTTTTGGCGGTGGATTTTCGTTCATTCTTTATACTCTAAATTCTTCCGGCCCACATAAGAAGCAAATACATGGACCCATAAGCGATTGTTGAGAATCCTGCAGCGATCAACAATACTTTTATATGCCTTCCAAAGCTTGTAATAAAGCGTTTTGGCAAGCTTTGTGGGGGTTTGCTATTTGGATCGTCTATGTACAATTGCGTCTTCTATTAAATCGATTGTTTCCTGCCAAAGGTTATAGCTTTTAAAATCATTGATGTGAACCCATTTTGCGTCAAGGACATCGTCGCCTGCGACCAAATCACCCGATTTATAATCGGCCATATAATCGATTAAACTATAATGAAAGCGGATATCATTATTTTCATCTTTATCAATGTAATCTACGGCTTTTAAGAGTGTGATATTTTCTATCTTAATACCGGTTTCTTCATTAACTTCGCGCATAGCGCATTCTGTCAATGTTTCACCAAGATCTTGGGCACCGCCTGGAATGCTCCATTCTGCTGCTTTTGGTTCCTTGTTACGTTTGATTAATAGGATTTTTTCACCGTTAAAAACGACAACACCGACACCGGGAATGGGTCTTTTGGGATACTCTCTTTTCATATGATTTTTTTCGTTTATTATCTTATTGAAATCACTATAGCGAATAATAAGAATGTGTGGAAGATACTCTTTAGCAAGCGAGGCATATAATAGTTTTATTGAATTTATGGACATGGGGTATCCGTTCAAGGTGCCGTCCAGGTTTAATATTGCGCCCAGCCAACCTGTTGCCGTGATCCGTTTAAAAGGATCAGATAAAGATCAGGCCATTATTCCGGATGCGCCACTTCCAGAACGGGAAGGGGCATTGATGCGTTGGGGGCTTGTACCGCATTTTGCCAAAGAGATAAAAAATGATCGCCCGCTTATAAATGCACGTTCAGAAACAATTGCGGATAAACCGTCATTTCGCGGCCCGTTCAGAAGACGAAAATGTCTTGTTCCGGCAGATGGTTTTTACGAATGGAAAAGGGATGGTGCGTCGCCCATTCCATATCATATTTGTTTGCAAGATCATGCACCATTTACATTTGCTGGGATTTGGGAAGCATGGACAGGACCAAATGGCGATGATTGGCTAGAAACAGTTTCACTGATCACAAAGCCAGCAAATGGTGTCGTTAAGAAAATTCATCATAGATCACCTGTTATTATTGAACCGCAGGATTATGATTTATGGCTTAGACCCGAAGATCCACCTGATAGGAAGATATTTGATAAACTATCAACCGATATTGATTTGAAGTTGGAAATGTACGAAGTCAGCCCATTTGTAAATAATGCAAGAAATGATGGGGAAGAATGTATTAAACCAGCCAGCAAAGACCAATTTAAATTATTTTAGAAATAAAAAAGAAAATACTAAAAATGAATAATAAAATTACTGTAACCTTTGGCCCTTCTTTAAAACATTCCTCAAAAATTGTCTGCTTTGAATATTGCGCAGATGATTTTGGCGGCAATTTTGATGTTTCACCAAACTATCTTTCTAAAATCTCAAAAATATTACCACCCTATTTGAGAGCGGAACTAAATTTTGAAAATATTCAAACAATACATGATTTATTACCGATGATTGTTAGTGCATTGCATAATATTGGCGTGCCGATTGAGCACTTTATTAAAGTCAGCGATCAAGGGGGTGGAAATTATATTCTATGCTGTGAATATAATAATCAACGAAGAACTGTTATGTCGATAAGGGCGGCTGCGATGACATTAAAAGTGGCAGGGTTAAAGGAAGGAATGGCTGCGCCACAGGCAATCGGACAAATTAATAGGATGATTGAATATGTTAAAAAATGGGCCGCTGGCAATGTCGTTCAAGGATTTCTGATGAAAGCTAAAGAACGAAACATTCCGGTAAGGTTACTGGTCAATGATTCATATACTTATTCTTTCGGACAGGGAAAATATGGCCGTATTTTCAATTATTCTGCCAGTGAACTAGATAGTTTTATTGGCTTCACACTTCAAAAAAGTAAAGCAATTACCAATGAATTGTTGGAGAAAACTGGTTACCCAACAAGTGAACAGAGAATAGTTAATTCTCCTGATATGTGTGTTGCGGAAGCAAACAAGTTAGGGTTTCCTGTCGTCATAAAACCGCTTAGCGAAGGCGGTGGCCTTGGTGTGACCGCTAATATCAGAACGATTGAGCAATTATTAGTGGCGTTTCAAGAGGCAAATAAATGTTCACCTCAACAAGTTTTGATTGAAAAACATGTGGAGGGTGACGTTCATAGGATTACGGCCTCTGGTGGGGAGGTTTTAGGACTTGCGAGGCGTTATCCTGCGCAGGTCATCGCGGATGGTGTGTCGAACATAAAAACGCTCATTGAAAAAGAAAATATCCGTAGAAAAGAGCCGGAACTTGCAGCTTTAAAAGTGAAGCAAATAATGCACGATGAACGCTTGAAGATGAATTTAACCAATCTTGGATATACTTTGGATACCATACCAGAGCAGGGTGAAAGAGTGATCTTAGGTGATATTGCAAATCGCAGTGCTGGTGGTACTCTCGAAATGCTAAATATTGATGATATGCACCCGGATTATATCGAATTATCCGAGCAGGTTTCGTTACTTTTCCGGATTGATAGTATAGGTATTGATGTCATTTCGCCGGATATTTCAAAATCCTGGCGAGAGGTCGGGGTCATTATTGAATTAAATTGTTATCCGATGGCCGCACCGGATCTTGCAGACAAATTTTTAGAGAAACACTTTGGTAAAAGCGAAGGAAGAATTGATACAACATTAATCGTTTCAGAAAATGATGAAGCCGCCAGAAAAATTTTTAATCAAAAAATGAATGAATTCGAAAACCCTGGTTTCGCATCAAAAACTACAGCTGAATTTAAGACGGGAGCCTTGAAAGTCGTAAAAAATGGATTAGGACATTATTGCCAAGCTTTTATTCTGAATAAAAGTTGTGATGCTCTTGTTGTATCAATTAGGCCTGATGAAATTATCGCCAATGGTTTGCCGCTTGATTATTTTGATCGTTGTATTATTGGTCAGGGTATAGATATCGATAAAAAAATTGAGGCATTAACTGATCATAAAAACCTTAAAAATTGGCTTTCTCAATACTGTGGAAATGTTGAAATAAATGAATAATAAATTGAAAATTAAAATCACATCTGGCCCAAGTTTATATTCGAATTCAAAATCGGTGTTGTTTGATTATGATCAGGCCACTTTTGGAAACGGTTTTGAGATATCGGCAAATGAAATTCAGAAACTGCATAAAATATTGCCTAAACCGTTATCAGATAAATTAGTAAATAATGAAAAAAATAATGTTCATGATTTGTTAGTGTCATTGGTAAATGTTTTCTTTCAGTTTCAAAAACATCAAAATATGAATACAAATGTTCAGCACTTAAAATCAGGTGTGAATAGGCTTGTTGCAGAATATGACAATGCTTTGGCGATGAAGAATGCTGTGGAAACAGCGGTTCTGATTATGCAATTTATTAAATCAGATATTGAAACCCCTCCTGTGCCGTTTGTGACAAAAATAAATGAACTTTCTCAATTCTTGATTTATTGGTCACCTTCTGAACTTACTCAAAAATTTAGAAATGCAGCGAAAAGAAAAAATATTCCTTTTTTATTATTGCTAGAAACTACACCTTTTACTGTGTTTGGTCAGGGTATCCATTCGAAAATTTTTGATTATGGTTTGACAGAACTTGATAGCCAAATTGGCTATAGGTTACAGGATAGTAAGTCACTCACTGTAAATGTGTTACAGCGTATTGGGTATCCGACCCCTGAACAAGCTGTGGTCAAAAATTTTCAAATGTGCGTTGATGCAATAAGGCAGATAAATTTTCCTGTCGTAATCAAACCATTATCAGAAGGAATGGGTAATGGTGTAACGGCAAATATTCAGACATTGGAGCAAGCCCGAGACGCATTTTCGCTAGCATCGAAATTGTCATCAGATGGGGTTGTTGTAGAAAAACATATTGATGGTGATTTATACCGTATTACACTTTCAAAAAATAAGATACTTGGCGTTGATATCTGCGCTGGTGCAAAGGTTTTTGGGGACGGAATTTCAACGGTAAAAGAATTGATTGATGTTGAAAACAGACGGCGCAAAGAATTAAAAAATGCGAAATTTTTGCTTAAAGACATTCAATTCGATGAACGTGTTACTAGGAATTTGAGAAACGCCAATTTGAATGGCAATAGTATTCCTGATAAAGGGCAAGAGGTATTGCTGACTGACATTGTGAACAGGCATGCCGGGGGCACAAAAGAACCTATAAATATCGAAGATATGCATCCAGATACAGTGGAAATGGCCGAAGATATTTGTAAAACGTTTCGGTTGGATTCTGTAGGAATAGATATGATTTCAACAGATATTTCAAAATCTTGGCGTGATAATGGGGCAATTATTGAAGTGAATGCCTACCCGGGGTCTGTCCTGGCATTTGGGGACAGAATTATGGAAAATTATTTTGGGGAAACGCAAGGCCGGATTGATACAACATTGTTTATTGCGGATCATCATGAAATAGCGCTGAATTATTATAAGAGCAACCTTGAAAAACATGATAAATGCGGCTTTGCCTGTCACGAATTTGCGATGTTCGAAAGCGGAAGATTAAGTCAGTTGCATGATACTTTGGCGAATAACTGTCAAACACTGGTGCTGAATAAATCATGTGATGCAATTGTCGTTTCTTTGAGGGCGGATGATCTAATGAAAACGGGTTTGCCTCTGGATTATTTTGATCGCTGTATCGTTGATAAAAACGTCAATTATGATGATGTCATCGCGGAATATACCGATCACAAAAATCTTGAAAGTTGGCTTTCACAATTCTGTGGAAAAGTTGAACATCAATAAAAAAAGGGAGCGCTGAACGCTCCCTTTAAAATAATTATGTTTACCCGATTAATCTTCAGGTAGGGCATATGCACGGAATTCACCCGGATATGCACCGCCACTAACAGCCACAACAATATATTGTCTACCATCGATTTGGTATGACATCGGTGAACCGGATTGACCCGCTGGCATCCAAACTTCACCAACATGATCACCAGTCATTTTGTCATATGCACGAAGCATCGCGCCGCGTTCACGGTCACGAGGGTTCGTTACGCGCTGATCACCAACAATCACAAGTGTCTTGGTCACAACCACGCCAACGTTGGCGCCTTGGCCAGTACGTGGAATGTCAAGATCACGTAGTTTTGGATGATTACGAACGTTATCTGGTGTTTCACCGTGTGGCACTTTCCAGATCACTTCACCTTTGTTCATGTCAATCGCTGAAAGAACGCCATATGGTGGCTTCAGAATTGAAAGGCCTTCTACTGAAAGAGATGGCATATCAACTGGTGGTTTGCTCCAGTCGTATTCTTCGAACTGCGGCTTTTCATCCGGTGCATCAGGGTTTTGACCTGTACCCGCTGCATTACGCATACGGAATGGCTCACCTTTACGGCCGGCCATATAGTTCACGTTTGAGTAGCCCTCTGGCGGTGGTGCCAGTGATAGGTTATCAAGGAATACTTGTGATGCTGGTGCATATACGATACCTGATTCAGGATCGAATGACGCACCCGGCCAGTTTGTACCACCAGATGTCGCACCAATGTTAATCGCACCAAGAAGGCCATTTACATCACCTTCGATTGGTGGGTTATACATTCCACCGTTGCTCCAGTCCCAGTGATGCATTTTATCAAGGGCTGCTTGGCGCATTTCCGGTGTAAAGTCGATCAGATCATTCGGCAGATCCAACTTACCACGACCATACATTAGATGCATTGGTGGCATTGGTTGTGTTGGTGAATACCATTCGCCCGGCACGCTGCCTTGTGGTACTGGCATTTCAGGAATATCCCAAATCGGCTCGCCTGTAATACGGTCAAACGCGTAAATGAATGCCTGCTTTGTTGGAAGCGCGATAATCTCACGTTCTTGACCATCAATGGTTACATCCATGACAAGTGGGGCAGATGACAGGTCATGGTCCCAAATTGGATGGTGAACCACTTGGAAATGCCATTTGTAAGAACCGTCTTTTAGATCAACAGCAACAAGACTTTCACCAAACAGGTTGTTACCCGGACGGTGACCGCCGTAGAAGTCAGACGCAGGGCTTTCAACCGCTAGGAAAACTAGCTCGTTTTTCTCGTCTACAGTGATTTGTGTCCAAACACCTGTGTTACCATTGCGTTCCCATGAATTATCAAGCCATGTGTCGTTACCGAATTGGCCCGGACGTGGAATTGGGTCAAACTGCCATACTTTTTCGCCTGTTCTGACGTCGAATGCGCGAACAAGACCTTTGGTGTTGTTGTAGTTATCAATGGTCATGCCTTCTTTCATCGCGGAACCCACGATGATCAGATCACCGGCAACAGTTGGTGTCGCATGAAGACCGATTTCACCGGTCACAAGGTCGATCTGTACTTCGTTGCCTTGAACAGCACCGATTTTAAGGTCAAGAATACCATTACCATCTGTTCCGAAGCTATCAATTGGAACACCAGTTTGCGCGTTAAGGGCAACAAGTTTATATCCTGTTGTCACATAGAAAACACGATTGTCGCCATTGCCGTCTGACCAATAGGCAAGACCGCGACCGGATAGTTGACGTGGGGCCATACCCGCACGAAGGCCTTCGCGCATACTGTGAAGCCACATTAATTCCCCTGTTGCACCGTCAAGGGCGATTGCCGTACGGCGCGTGCCTGCCGTCGCGTAAAGCACGCCATCAACCATAATCGGTGTTACTTCAAGCTTATATTCGCCGCGTGTACCAAGATTTTTCGTTGAAAAGTTCCAGACCATTTCAAGGTCTTCAAAGTTGTCCGCATTGATTTGATCAAGCGGCGTATAGCGGGAACCTTTTACATCACCAGTATAGTGATGCCATTCACCGTTTGCGGTGCCTGGTTCCTCTGCTACAGCACCGAAGGTGGCAAAGCTTGTCGCAATCGCCCCCAGCGCCATAAATAGATTTTTCATTATATTACCTCCAAGAAAGATGGGTTTGTCAAAAGACAGGGAAAAATCTAGCTTTACCAATGGGTAAAGTCAAGTTGACTCGGATAAATATTCTCTATTGTCACGGAAGTTTAATTAAGAATTACGGACTTTTTCTCACCCAGACGGCGCTGTCATGATAAACGGCGCCACCAGCAGGGGCAGCAATTTCAGAATGGGTTAAGACATTGATGCCTTTTCCGCCATTATGTTTGCTATTGGCCCAAAGTCCTTCCACAATCAGGACGCCGGGATTGATGCCGTCAAATATTTCCGCCTTTATTTTTAGCTCACCCTGATTATTTCCAATGATAACAAGGTCACCATTTTTAATGTTTCTCATCGCCGCATCATCAGGGTGGATCATCAATGATGGCTCACGTTCACGCTTTAATGATGACGGTGTGTTATTGAAAGATGAATTTAAGAAATTACGTGCCGGTGGTGTCACCAATTTGAACGGATGATCATCATCACGTGGATCGGTTGCGTCCCAATGATCGGGTAATGCGGGTAATTCATCACCACGCTCGCCGATTGCTTTCCAATCTGGTTTAAAACGGAACTTGCCATCCAGCCAGCCGAAACCATCCATAAAATGATGGCCGTCAAACCCTTCTTCACAATCATGCCAGTGGTTTTCAGTCATATTTTCAAGATCAGGATATCCGGAAAGTCTAAGTGTTTCATCAATCACTTCATTGGTTGTCATGGTAAAGGCACGGTGCGTGGCACCAAGTCTTTTCGCCAGTTCGTTAATGACATAATCGTTCGGTTTACTTTCACCAACAGGGTCAATGATTTTTGGGCCAAGACCAATATAGGTATGCCCGCCCGCTTTATAAATATCATCATGCTCGAGAAATGTTGTGCACGGCAGAACGATATCCGCCATCATGGCCGTTTCGGTCATAAATTGTTCATGGACGCAAAGGAATAAATCTTCGCGTGATAGTCCTTTGTGAACTTTATTTTGATCGGGGGCGATGGACATGGGGTTTGTGCCTTGTACGATCATGGCGGTAATTGGCGCCCCACCCGCAAGATCGCTTTTATCGCCGGTAAGTGCTGCACCGATGCGTGGGTGATCAATGGTTCTGATGCCATTTTTCTTAAGTTCCGGCGCTTCAATCACAGATGTATCAAAATGATAAAGATCACTACTGCTGAAATAAGTGCCTGCGCCTTTGGTTGGCCATTTACCGGTAACAGTTGCAAGCGAACTGACTGCATGAACATTCACGGCACCATTTCGGCATCTGGATAATCCATACCCAAGTCGGATATAGGCGCGTTCCGTTTTGCAATAACTTTCCGCAAAATTTTCGATTTCTTGAACATCAAGCCCTGTAATTTCAGCGGCCCATTCAGGGGTACGTGTTTTTAGGTGTTCTTCCAATTCATCCGGAACGTCAGCAAATTTGGCCATATATTCCTGATCCGCATATCCATCACGGAAGGCAACATGCATGACCGCACAGGCAAGCGCACCATCGGTGCCGGGGTTTAAACATAAATGCTGGTCTGCTGATTTTGCGGTTGGATTTAAATATGGGTCAACGACGATGACTTTGGCGCCCCTGTTTTTCTTGGCGCGGGCCACATGGGTCATGACATTTACTTGTGTGGATACGGCATTGGTGCCCCAAATGATAATCAGATCACTTTCTGCCATTTCGCGTGGATCTGGGCCGATTTTACGGCCTGTTCCCGCAACCCAACCTGCATTTACAATCGCGCTGCATGTTGTGCCACGCATGTTGCTGTAACCCATTTCATGGCGCAGCCGTTCCATCGCCGCACTTTGTACAAGCCCCATTGTGCCGCCATAATTATAAGGCCAAACGGTTTCAGCGCCGTGTTTGTCAGCGGCTTTTTTAAAGGCATCCGCGGTTATGTCTAGCGCTTCTTCCCACGTGATTTCTTCAAATTCACCGGATCCCTTTGGGCCAACACGTTTTAACGGTTTGGTTAATCTTTCCGAGTGATGGGTCCGTTCCGCATATCGTGCGACCTTGGCGCAGATTACCCCCGCGGTATAGGTATTTTGTTCAGAACCGCTTAAACGACCAATGGTTTGGCCATCGATTTTTTCCACTTCAAGTGAACATGTGGACGGGCAATCGTGAGGACAGGTTGAATATGCGATTTCAGTCATTGATTATACCTTTAAAATCCGGCCCGGGTTCATGATGTTTTTTGGATCAAGCGCATCTTTGATTGATTTCATTGTGTTTAAATCCACATCCGGTTTGAAATGGGCAAGTTCATCTGCCTTAAGCGTTCCGATGCCGTGTTCGGCGCTGATGCTGCCACCCAATGACACCACAAGTTCATGAACCTTGTGATTAATATCTTCCCATTTTGCAAGATATTCGGATTTTTCCATGTCGGTTGGCTGTGAAAGGTTGAAATGAATATTACCGTCACCAATATGACCGAATGGCACAGGACGAATGCCGGGAATTTCCGCCTTTACAAGTTCTGTTCCCTTTTCAAGGAATTCCGGAATTTTGGAAACGGGTACTGCAACATCATGTTTGATGCTGCCGCCTTCAAATTTTTGTGCTTCCGACATAAATTCTCGTAGGTTCCAAAGTTCACGTGCTTCTTTTTCATTCTTTGGCACGACACCATCCAGAACAAGGCCCTGTTCCATGGCTGTTTCAAGAATGCGTTCCATTACCGTTTCAAGGTCCAGCAAATCTGATGAAAGCGATGTTGCGCATTCCATGATCATGTACCAATCATATTTAGCTTCTAGTGGCTCACGGCATCCGGACATATGTTCAATTGTGAAATCAAGGCCAATACGCGGCAATATTTCAAATGCGATTAGGCTGTCGCCACTAACTTCACGGGCAAGTGATAATAATGTTACGGCGGCATCCGGATCGGGTATGGCAACAAATGATGTGTTTTTCTGTTTATGATCCGGATAAATTTTTAATGTGGCAGCCGTGATGATGCCCAGCGTTCCTTCGGCGCCAATAAACAGCTGCTTTAAATCATAGCCAGTGTTATCTTTTCTTAAGCCTGTTAAGCCATTCCAGATATCACCATTTGGTAGTACGACCTCTAACCCCAAGACGAATTCACGCATATTGCCGTATCTAAGGACGTTGATACCACCTGCATTGGATGAAATATTACCACCGATCATGGCGGACCCTTCGGATGCGATGTGCATCGGCATGATAGCGTTCATGCTCGCGGCGATATCATGGGCATCTGATAAAATGACACCGCTTTCAAGTGTCATGGTATTATTCAGCAAATCTTTTTCACGAACCTTGTTCATTCGTTTTAAACTGATGACAACTTCATTGCCGGACTGGTCGGGAATCGTACCGCCAACAAGGCCAGTGATGCCGCCTTGTGGGACAATTTTAATGTTGTGCTGGTAACAATATTTGACCAGATCACTGACCATTTCGGTGCTATCCGGGTATAAAACCAGTAACGTCTTACCGAAAAATTTGCCGCGCGGTTCTTCGGTATGTGGTTTAATGCTTTTAGGATCAATTGTGTATCCTTTATCACCAGCGATTTTTATTAAGGCATCAATATGGGTTTTATCAATTGTCAATTTTTATTCCTTTGGTGCGGCGGCACGGGATAATCTATCATTAATGGCAATTCCAAGTCCATTTTGTGGAATTGGAGAAACCGCAATTGTTTTTAATTCCAAATCATCCAATTCACGCATCATGGAAAACAGATTTGAGGCTGCTTCCTCAAGATCACCAGTAGGGCTTAGGTTTAACATATTTTCGTGATGGGCCGTTTCACCAAAAGCAAGGAATGCCTCGCCATCATTTGGCCCTGTGGCATTTAACCGTACTTTTGCATTCGGTGCATAATGGCTTTTTAATTGCCCGGGCGCGACCGGATTATCGGTTGGTGTTAAGCTCGAAATCACATCAATACCGGTTTTATTTTTAATATCTTCTGGTGTGATCGATCCAGGGCGTAATAAAACCACATCATGATCTGTGATCTGGATGATTGTGCTTTCAATGCCCTTATTGCAAGGACCGCCATCAATAATTATTTCAAGTTCATCACCAAATTCACCATCCACATGGTTAGCTGTTGTCGGGCTGATGTGTCCGGATTTGTTGGCGCTTGGTGCGGCAATAGGGCCATCAAATTCTTTCAGTAATTGATGGGCAACTTCATTGGCCGGTACGCGAATGGCAACAGTATCAAGCCCCGCCGTGATCAAATCAGAAATACCACTTTCCTCATTTAACGGTAGGACCATTGTAAAAGGTCCCGGCCAAAAGGCTGACGCGAGTTTCTTGGCAACGTCATTCATATGTACGTAATTTTCAGCGGCTGATGGATCAGGTAAATGAACAATCAACGGATTAAAATCGGGTCTGTTCTTTGCCGCAAAAATTTTTGCAACTGCTTTACCGTTTTTCGCATCTGCACCAAGCCCGTATACAGTTTCGGTTGGAAAAGAAACGATATTTCCATCCCGCAATAAGTCGGCAGCACTTCTAATACTGTCGCTATCGGGTTTCTGTATGCGGTTCTTGTTCGTCATGATACAATATGCTTGAAAAGTTGGTTTTAATACTGTTCTATAATTGTAAAAGCATGACATAACAAGTCAGTATCAACAATAGAGAAGAATATTATGTCCGAATATAAAGCCCCGGTAAAAGAAATAAAATTCACTCTGGATGAGGTCATCGGAATATCCGAGGTCACGGCATTGGAAAAATTTCAAGATACCGACAATGATCTGATTGAAGCCATTTTACATGAAGGGGCAAAATTCGCGGGCGAAGTATTATCGCCGACATACCGTGCGGGTGATGAACATCCCGCAACCGTAAAGGATGGTGAGGTCACAACATCACCAGGATTTAAAGAAGCCTATCATCAATATTGTGAAATGGGTTGGAACGGCATTACCGCAAACCCGGAATATGGGGGGCAGGGATTGCCACATGTCCTCGGGCTTCCGATTGTGGAAATGGTTGAGGGCGCCAATACGGCCTTTAGTTTATGTCCGGTTTTGACATCCAGCGCGATTTTGGCGATTGACAGCCACGGTACGGATGAACAGAAAAATACGTATCTGGAAAAGCTCATTACGGGGGAATGGACGGGTACTATGAACCTGACGGAACCTAATGCGGGCTCTGATGTCGGGGCATTACGGTCAAAAGCTGAAAAGCAGGATGACGGTACTTATCTGATTAAGGGGCAAAAAATATTCATCACGTATGGCGAACATGATATGGCGGAAAATATCATTCATATGGTGCTCGCCCGTCTTCCTGATGCGCCAGCGGGTACCAAGGGGATCAGTTTATTTATCGTGCCGAAATATTTGGTGAATGATGATGGTTCCATTGGCAAACGAAACGAGCTGACCTGCGTGTCACTGGAACATAAAATGGGTATTCATGGCAGCCCGACTTGTACAATGTCATTTGGGGATAATGATGGCTGTGTTGGTTACCTGATCGGTGAGGAAAATCGTGGTATGATGGCCATGTTCACCATGATGAATGATGCGCGTCTTGCCGTGGGTTCACAAGGGGTAGCCTGTTCAGAACGGGCCTATCAAATGGCGCTTGAATATGCGAGCGAAAGGGTGCAGGGCCTATCCCTTAAAACCCGTGATAAATCACCGATCATTGAACACCCTGATGTCAGGCGCATGTTGATGACGATGAAATCAACCACAGAAGCGGTAAGATCAATCGCGCTATTAAACGCGAAATCGATTGATATGGCCAAACATCATCCGGATAAGGAAACCGCTGCAAAATATAATGGTTTAGCGGATCTATTAACACCACTTTCCAAGGCATATGGTTCTGATCTTGGTATTGAAAATTCTTCACTCGCGATGCAGGTTTTTGGCGGGATGGGCTATATCGAAGAAACCGGCATTGCCCAAGTGTACCGCGATGCCCGCATTAATGCGATTTATGAAGGAACCAACGGTATTCAGGCAATGGATCTTACGGGTCGGAAGCTTGCTATTGATAATGGTGTTCATTGGCGGGCGTTACATGATGAAATTGATGCGTTTGTTGGTGAATTGCCGGAAACAGATGAATTTGCATCAATAAAAAGAAATCTTGGCAAAGTGGCAATTCTTTCAAGGGATTGTGCAGAATGGCTATTAAGCCAGCATAACCAAAATATATGCAATACCATGGCGGGGTCAGTACCGTATTTAAGAATGTTAAGTGTGACTGTCGGCTGTTATTTATTGGCAAAAGGGGCGGTGGCTGCGCGCAAGAGATTGGATAGCGGTGACAGCGACCAAGATTTCTTATACGCAAAAATAAACACATCAAGATTTTATGCAGAACAAATCGTACCAACCGTTCTTGGGCTGGCGGAAGCCATTAAAGCCGGTGACGAATTATTCTACGCAATTGATAAAAATAACATGGCATAAAAAAATATAAGGGAAAATAAATATGAGCGATCATCCGTGGTTAAAAAGTTATCCAAAACACGTTAAGTGGGATCAGAAATTTACTGGCAAACCGCTTTATTCGCTTATTGATGAAACCGCGCCAAAAGTTCCTAATAATATTGCTTTGGATTTTCTAGGTAAAACCTGCACCTATGGTGATCTTCAGGGCAAAATCGAAAAATGTGCCAAGGCATTACAGGACATGGGTGTTGAAAAGGGTATAAAAGTCGGTCTTTTCTTACCTAATTGCCCGCAATTCATCGTTGTCTTTTTTGCGGTGGCAAAAATTGGCGGCACGATCGTGAATTATAGCCCGCTTTATTCTGAAAGTGAGCTTCTTTATCAGGTCGAAGATTCCGAAACGGATATCATGGTGACGCTTGATCTGGATGCGCTTTATGCCAAGATGAAACGTGTTGTCGATCAGACGCGTATTAAAAAACTGATTGTTGCGAATTTTTCAGAAACGCTGCCTTTTCCCAAAAACATTCTTTTTAAACTGTTTAAACGCAGTGCTATTGCGAGTGTGATTAAGGACGAAACATACGTTGATTATAATGCGTTATTTGAAAATTCTGGAAACAGTAAAGATGTCGAAATTAATCCGGATGATGATGTTGCCGTGTTGCAATATACCGGTGGGACGACGGGCGTGCCGAAGGGCGCGATGCTCACCCATACTAATCTTTATGTGAATATGCGACAGCTTGAAGTATGGCCGCAAATGCTTGAATTCGGCACTGAAAATGTGGCCGCCTTTCTGCCGTTTTTCCATATTTTTGCGCTTACGGTTGTGCTGAATATGGGCTTAAAAGTCGGGGCGCGTATCGTGATTGTGCCGAAATTTGAATTGGAAGATGCGGTGAAACTGTTAACCAAAGAAAATATCACGCTCTTTTCCGGCGTACCGACCATGTATACAGCACTCGCCAATCATAAGGATGCTGATAAGATCGGTATTGGAAATATCAAAATGGCAATGTCGGGCGGTGCACCGCTTCCTGTTGATTTATGGAATCTTTATAAGGATCGTTTCGGCCTCGAAATTACGGAAGGGTACGGCTTAACCGAAGCATCCCCCGTAACACACGCCAGCCCCATGGGTGGCGGCAGCATTCCCGGTTCCATTGGTTTTCCACTGGCGGCGACAGAAGTATTCATAATGGACCGTGAAAATATGGGAACTCCCCTTCCGGTTGGGGAAGTCGGTGAAATTTGCGTGCGCGGCCCACAGGTGATGAAGGGATATTGGAAACGTCAGGATGCCACAGATAATGTGATGATTGGTGATATTTTGCGCACTGGTGATGTGGGTAAAATGGATGAAAATGGTTTTACCTATATCTTGGATCGGGATAAGGATTTGATCCTTGTCGGCGGGTTTAACGTGTTCCCACGCACCATCGAAGAAGCCATTAATGATCACCCATCGGTCGAAGAAGTCACCGTGATTGGTATCCCCGATGATTACCTTGGAGAAACGCCAAAGGCCTTCGTCAAATTAAAAGTGACAGAAAACCCAATCACAGAGGACGAATTAATGGCATTTATCAAACCGAAAATCGGTAAACATGAACGTCCCTCACAGATCGAATTCCGTGATGAACTTCCGAAAACGATGATTGGTAAATTATCGAAAAAAGAATTGGTTCAGGAAGAAAAAGAAAAATACGAAGCCGCCAAGGCCGCAAAATGACAACCGCGCTTTTTACGCATTATGACTGCCTTGATCATGTATCGCCACTGGGTCACCCAGAATGTGCAGAGCGGCTTTCTGTTGTTCTGGCTGCACTGGAAGGTTTTGATCTTAAAAAAATAAATGCCGAGGACGCCACAGAAGAACAGATACGCTTGGTTCATGGCAGGGATCATATCGACAAAATTAAAAATAATATCCCGGATACGGGTAATGCTTATATCGACGGTGATACTTATCTTTCATCCGGTTCGGAAAAGGCTGCATTAAAAGCAGCGGGGGCGGTATGTCAAGCAATCGATATGGTTATGGCAGGGGATGCGGACAATGCCTTTTGTGCGGTAAGACCGCCGGGTCATCATGCGGAACCGGATGTCGCCATGGGGTTTTGTTTATATAACGCGGCTGCCATTGGGGCATTATACGCGAGGAATACTCATTTTTGTCACCGCGTGGCGATCATTGATTTTGATGTTCATCATGGCAATGGAACCCAGACGGTTGCTGAAAATACATCACGTCTTTTTTATGGATCAACCCATCAATCCCCGCTTTATCCAGGAACAGGGCATCTTCATGATTTTGGCAAAGGGGTTATTGTGAATGTACCGCTTGCGGCAGGAAGTGGCAGCAATGCATTCAGGCGCGCTTATGAAGCGCGAATATTGCCGGAACTGGATCAGTTTAAACCGGATTTAATCATTATTTCTGCGGGGTTTGATGCCCATATGATGGATCCGCTTGCGGATCTTAATTTAGATGAGGATGATTATTACTGGGTCACTAAAGAAATTATGAAAATTGCTGATAAACATTCAAATGGCAGAATTATTTCCACATTAGAAGGCGGGTATAATCTTGCGATCCTTGGGGAATGTGCAAAGAAGCACGTTTCTGCATTGATGGGGGACTAGCTTTTCCGCTATAAGGGTGAAATTGATTCAAGAAAGAGCGGGAGCAGATTTTGACAGCAGACGGAAATGAAGCAGTTGATATTCCTGAAGATATTAAATCTATGGAATTTGAAGAGGCATTAGGTGCCTTGGAAGAAATTGTAAGAAACCTTGAAAGTGGACAGGTTTCGCTTGAAAAATCCATTGATATTTATACACGCGGTACACAGCTTAAAGCGCACTGTGAAGCAAAGTTGAAAGATGCCACAGCCCGTATTGAGAAAATTACCAAATCAGGGAACGGCTCGTTAAGCACGTCGCCGCTTGATAGCGAATAAATATGTCCGAATGCCATTCTGAACTGGCACAGAAATCGTTAAAGGATTTCGCCAGTACAATCGAAGATAAAATGTTGTCACTGCTTCCAAAACCGGATGGAATGGAAGAACGGGTGATAGATGCCATGCGTTACGCACTGCTCGCTGGCGGTAAGCGCATGCGTCCGTTTATGCTTGTTGAGGCGGCAAAGCTATTTTCCATTGATGATGAAAGTGCCATGCGTGTTGCGGCTGCTACCGAATGTATTCACACTTATTCGCTTATTCATGATGATCTTCCGGCGATGGATGATGATGATTTAAGACGCGGTAAGCCTACTACACATATAAAATATGATGAAGCCACAGCCATATTGGCGGGGGATGCGTTATTAACGCTTGGTTTTGAAATACTTGCCAGTGAAAAAACACATCCTGATCCCACGGTTAGATGTGAACTGGTAACATCGCTTTCACGTGCCATCGGCGCAAAAGGTATGGTTGGCGGGCAAATGATTGATTTAATCGCGGAAAATCAATCCTTGCAACATGATGAAATAAGCCGTATGCAACACATGAAAACAGGCGAATTGATTGTTTTTTCCTGTGAAGCTGCGGCAATTTTGGCTAAAGTAGAGGGCGAAAAGCGTGACGCATTAGTCCAGTACGCGGAAAAAATCGGCCTTGCTTTTCAAATTGTTGATGATCTTTTGGATATTGAGGGGTGCTCAACAAAAATTGGAAAAACGGCCGGTAAAGATGTGGAAGCAGGCAAGGCGACCTTCGTATCCGTATTGGGTGCTGATAAAGCAAGGTTGCTTGCCGATGAATTAATTGATGAGGCCATCCAGATTATGGATGTGTTTGACGATAACGCCGATGTGCTAAAATCATTGGCTGCTTTCGTCATAAAAAGGGCCCATTAAGGGTGCAGTAAAGATAATATTATGAGTGATAAACCAGATACACCATTATTGGATCAGATTAAGTTCCCAGCGGATGTGCGAAAGTTAAATGCGGATCAATTGCAGGATCTTGCCGATGAAGTACGTGCGGATATGATTGATAATGTGTCCCGTACCGGTGGCCATCTTGGTGCTGGTCTTGGTGTTGTGGAATTGACAACAGCCATTCATTATGTTTTTAATACACCAGACGATAAATTGATCTGGGACGTTGGTCATCAATGTTATCCCCATAAAATCCTGACCGGGCGCCGTGAACAAATGCACACGATCCGTAAGGGCGGCGGTCTTGCCGGATTTACAAAACGCAAAGAAAGTGAATATGACCCGTTTGGTGCGGGGCATAGTTCAACATCCATTTCGGCGGGACTGGGTATGGCTGTTGCACGCGATCTTGAAGGTGCTGATGATGCCGAAGACCGAAATGTCATTGCCGTGATCGGTGACGGTGCCATGAGTGCGGGAATGGCATATGAAGCCATGAATAACGCGGGCGCATTAAAAAGTCGTTTGATCGTTATCTTGAATGATAATGATATGTCAATCGCACCACCAGTTGGTGCCATGAGTGCTTATCTCGCGAGACTATTATCATCCAGCTCTTTTTTAAATCTTCGTGATTTTGCGAAAAATATCGTGAAAAAATTCCCACGCCCCATCAGTAATACAGCACGTAAGGCCGAAGAATACGCCCGCGGTATGGCAACAGGTGGCACATTATTCGAAGAGCTAGGTTTTTATTATGTGGGACCGGTCGATGGTCACAATATGGAACATTTATTGCCTGTTCTTGAAAATGTACGTGATGCGGGTGGTGGCCCGATCCTGATCCACGTTGTGACGGAAAAGGGTAAAGGGTACGAACACGCGGAAAACGCGGCTGATAAATACCATGGCGTATCCACATTTGATGTAAAATCAGGTGCGCAAAATAAATCACCGGCTAAAGCACCAAGTTACACAAGCGTTTTTGCCAAGGCCCTTATTGCCGAGGCACGAAAAGACGAAAAAATCGTTGCCATTAATGCGGCGATGCCGTCTGGTACGGGGCTTGATAAATTTGGTGATGAATTTCCAGATCGCTGCTTTGATGTGGGGATCGCGGAACAGCATGCGGTGACTTTCGCGGCGGGTCTTGCCTGCGAAGGGTATAAACCGTTTTCAACAATTTATTCCACATTCCTGCAACGTGCATATGATCAGGTTGTTCATGATGTGGCAGTTCAGAACTTGCCAGTTCGTTTTGCCATTGACCGCGCAGGCCTTGTCGGGGCGGATGGACCAACACATGCAGGATCATTTGATATTACTTATCTGGCGTCATTGCCGAATATGGTTGTTATGGCTGCTGCGGATGAAGCGGATTTAATGCATATGATTGCAACCGCCGCCGCCCATGACGCTGGTCCATCAGCCGTAAGATACCCACGCGGCGAAGGCATTGGTGTGGACCTGCCGGATGAAGGAACCGTTCTTGAAATTGGTAAAGGCCGCATTGTTCGCGAAGGAAAGCAGATTGCAATCCTGTCATTAGGTACAAGACTTGAAGAAGCGCTGAAAGCCGCTGATGAATTTAGTGCAAAAGGGCTAAGCTGCACCGTGGCAGACGCAAGATTTGCCAAACCGCTTGATCTTGAAATGATCAGGAAGCTGGCACTTGAACATGAAGTTCTTATCACCATTGAAGAAGGCTCAATCGGTGGGTTCGGCAGCCATGTTCTTGATTATCTTTCCAATGAAGGATTGCTGGAAGGTGGGCTTAAAGTTCGCACTATGAAATTGCCTGACACTTTCATTGATCAAAATAGCCCGCAAATAATGTATGAAGAAGCAGGCCTTGTGAAAGATGATATCGTCAGAACGGCCCTTCATGCACTTGGGCATAATGATCTGAGCAGTTCACAGGCCAATGGCTAAAAAGCGCGTAGATCAATTACTCGTTGACCGCGGTCTTGCTGAAAGCCGTTCACGGGCGCAGGCCTATATCATGGCGGGAAATGTATTTTCCGGTGAGCAAAAAATCCTTAAATCAGGCCAGCAGGTTAAAGAGGACATCGCATTAGAAGTCCGCGGTAAAGAACACCCGTGGGTTAGTCGTGGTGGACTTAAACTTGTTAAGGGACTTGATGAATTTAAAATTGACCCAACTGGAATGACCGTCATTGATGTGGGGGCGTCGACGGGCGGCTTTACGGATGTGTGCCTGACGAATGGCGCTGACCGTGTTTATGCGGTTGATGTTGGACATGGGCAGCTTGCGTGGAAAATCAGAAATGATGATCGTGTCGTCGTGCTTGAAAAAACCAATGCCCGTTATTTAAGCGATGAACAGGTGCCCGAAAAAGTAAACCTGATTGTCTGTGATGCTAGTTTTATCGGTCTTCAAACCGTGTTGCCTGCGCCAATGAGTTTGGCGGCTGAAGGATGCGTTTTAATCGCGCTTATCAAACCGCAATTTGAAGTTGGCAAAGGAAAAGTCGGTAAAGGCGGTGTGGTTCGTGAACCGGAACTTCATAAAGAAGTGTGCGACAAAATTGAAAACTGGATTAGAGATGACATGGACGGCTGGAATGTTATCGGTTTAACCCAAAGCCCGATCAAGGGCCCAGAAGGCAATATTGAATTTTTAATCGGGGCCAGATATGAACCATAAAGTAACAATAAATGAAATTGGTGGTCGTGGTGATGGCCTAGCCGAGGTGGACGGTAAAACGATTTATATTCCATACACAGTGCCGGGTGATGTTATTGATGCCAAAATTCAGGGGTCAAAAGGAAAATTACGTCATATCCATCAGAAATCCACCGAACGTGCGGAACCCATTTGCAAACATTTCGGTAAATGCGGTGGTTGTTTATTGCAGCACATTAATGCTGATTATTATAAAAACTGGAAAGAAGGGTTGATCAGAACGGCCCTTGCCCACCAAGGCAGCAAGGATGCAGATATTGCACCGATTAAAGTGAGCCCGATGGGCAGCCGCAGACGAACAACATTTCAGGCAATTGGCCGTGGTAACGGAAATATTGTTTTTGGTTATGCAGAAAAAGGTAGTCATAATCTGATCGATGTTTTTGAATGCCCGATCTTGGCACCGGAATTGGTTGCGTTAATAGGGCCGATTAAAAAATTGATATCCGGCATTCTTGATAAAAAAGAAAAAATGTCCGTCTCTCTAACCCTTGCTGAAAATGGCATTGATATGATGTTAAAGGGCAAGGGTGACCCGAGCCTGAATTTAAGAATGGATCTTGCGGAATTCGCGGAAAAGCATGACCTTGCCCGTATTAGCTGGTTTGATACAAAACTTAAAAAAGGGCAATATGAATTGCTCGCGGAACGTAAAAAGCCATATGTGACATTCGAAGGGAATAAAGTATATTTCCCATCCGGTTCATTTTTACAGGCAACCCAACAAGGGCAAGATGCACTTATTAATGCAATGCTTGATGGCATTGGTGATGCGTCAAAGGTGGTTGATTTATTTTCTGGGTGCGGCACATTTTCAATTGCGGCTGCCAATAGTTCCAATGTTCATGCGGTGGAAAATAACGAAGAAATGCTAACCGCATTAAAATTAAGTGCAAATCAAATGACGGGCATTAAAAAGGTTACAACGGAACTTCGTGATCTTTTTAAGCGGCCATTATTGCCACATGAACTTAATGAATTTGATGCGGCGATTATTGACCCGCCACGCGCGGGCGCAAAACATCAAATGGAAGAAATCATTAAATCAGATATTCAAAAGCTGGTGATGATTTCATGCAATCCGATTACTTTTTCAAGGGATGTGCAAAGTTTAATTGATGCTGGTTTTGAAATGGGTGCGGTAACGCCCGTTGATCAGTTTTTATATGCACCACACCTTGAAATTGTTTCTGTCTTTACACGCTAAAAGATTCACGCGCATTTTTTCGCCATAATTTTTTATTAAATTGAAAATCATGAACTCGGCAGTTTTTAACATGTTTAGAGCAAAAATTGCCGTAAATTATGGTTAAAATTTTATTAAAACACCTTTTTTAACAATATGTTAGTGAAATTTCGCTAGAAAATAGGTGTGTTTCGCAAAAATGCGGAATTGGCATAGTCCTTGCAATGTTTTTGGGCAAGATAAACAGCAAGGACAGAATAATGAATGGTGTAAGAGCATATAATATGAGCATTAACGAATTGGTACGTAATAATAGTAACCAAAATGAAATTGGCGATAAAATGCCTGTTTCGTCTGATAATGCACGCGCTTACAAGGTTGTAAAAGAAACGCTTTCTGAAACACCAAAAAAAACCGAAGCCGTATCAATTGATGTATCACCCGTCTGGCAAGAAGTGGCTGGCACAATTGATTTGAAAAATGCAACAGCCGACGAAGTAGCGAAAATGAGCGCCACATTATTTAAAGCCGAAGTCATTACATTTGAAGACCACGTATCATTAAGTTTTGCCAAAAATCCTGATAACCAAGAAAAAATGAATTTCCTTGATCACTGGAATGACCGTCAGGAAGAGGCTGTTCTTCAAGGAGCATCACATGATGACCTTAACGACATCATCCGTATTCAATCCATTCTTGGATTTGTGGATAATCTTAAAGACTAATCAATTTCAAAAGTAAGTTTTGTTTCGGGGGTAATGATGCCGCCTCGGTTACCTATTTCAATGCTGCCGTAACGTTCTTTAAAACATTCCGGTAATTCACGGTCGCCATCTAATGACAGCCATAGCCTATAAAGGTGGCGTCTGTTTTCTGGTTCAGGGTGATCGGTAAAGCCTTCACGGTCATGAAGCTGTGAATGGTTATAGACAAATTGTAGATCACCTTCTTTTAACTCCATTCTAAAATGAAGATCAGGGTCGTTGGCAAGACTATCAAAAAGATCAAGTGCTTGGATATGTTTATTGGTTAAACGCGGTGCATCTGGAAAACGCTGCGCACTTTCGATATATTGGCGCTGATACATCCCGGTAAGTTTTTCGTCATGCCAGTTCAGTACCGGAATTTCGAAATAGGGTTTTTGGCCATCTGGTACTTCGCCGCGCCTGTCCGTTGCAATATTGTCAAAAAGTAATGCCGTTAGTTCCGGGTTAACGCGCATCATTTTATTATAAATCGTTTCGGTGCTGACCAGTAATGATCCGCCGCCTTCTTTCGCGGTTTTAAGGCACATTAATCCGACAACATCGGCTGAGTCCGTATGGAATGTTTGTCGTTCTGACGTTTGATAAATACGCGTGTTTGGATCATTTGCATCCGCCCCAACATTTCTAACGTGGCCAAGGATATGTCCGGCGGCATTCTGTGATCTTGCGGACCCTAAATGTGCGCCGATACCACAGAAGATACAGGCTGCTTTTTCTTTCGAATATTCGTTGATGGGTAACCCGCGGATGACTTCGAAACCGATACCATTAATCAATGTTTCTTTTAAGCTGGCCAGTCGCCCAGAAAGTAATGGCAATGGAAAATCGTTAATTGTGATTTCACCAATGTTTTTTGATGTTTCAAGAAAATGATCCGCGGCATGTTCAAGTTCCTGAATTTCTTCAGGGTCTAAATAAGTAAGCCATTTATCAGGATTTGCGGCCATGTTTTTGCCAATCCACGCAGAAGGTCGTTCAATTCTTTCTGGTGGATGGTTTGACATGTCTTATTATCCGCATTGCGCCCGGTGAAGCATAATATGATCGGCAAGTACACATGCCATCATCGCCTCGCCAATTGGTACTGCGCGAATGCCAACACATGGGTCATGGCGACCTTTGGTAAGAATTTCCGTTTCATTGCCGTGTTTGTCAATTGTATCACGTGGCGTCAGGATCGATGACGTCGGCTTCACGGCAAAACGCACAACAATTTCTTGCCCCGATGATATTCCCCCCAAAATACCGCCGGCATTATTGCTTGTGAATTCAGGGTTTCCATCTTTGATGCGGATTTCATCTGCGTTTTCTTCACCTGTTAAGGCAGCACTGCCAAACCCTGCACCAATTTCAACGCCCTTAACCGCGTTGATGCTCATCATTGCAGCGGCAAGGTCGGTATCAAGTTTGTTATAAATCGGTGCGCCAAGACCAGCAGGAACACCACTAGCGCGAACCTCGATCACAGCACCGATTGAACTGCCGGCCTTACGAATGCTATCCAGATATTTTTCCCATTCTGGAACCATGTCGGCATCCGGGCACCAAAAAGGGTTGTTGCTAATTTCCTTATCATCCCAATTGTCAGGGTTGATTTTTTTGTCGCCGATTTGAACAAGAGCACCGGTGATTTTAATATCATCACCCAGAACTTTACGCGCAATGCCACCAGCCGCAACACGCATGGCCGTTTCACGTGCGGATGATCTGCCGCCACCACGGTAATCGCGGATACCATATTTCGCGTTATAGGTATAATCCGCGTGACCCGGACGGAATTTATCCTTGATGTCGCCGTAATCTTTTGAACGCTGATCTTTATTTTCAATAACCAAACTGATGGATGTACCGGTGGTCATTCCTTCAAATACGCCGGACATGATTTTAACCTGATCTGGTTCTTGGCGCTGTGTTGTAAATCGGTTTTGACCCGGCTTACGTTGATCCAGATAAACTTGTAGATCGGCTTCGGTGACCGGAATGCGTGGTGGTACGCCATCAACGACACAACCAATGGCTGGGCCGTGCGATTCCCCCCAGGTGGTAACCCGGAAAAGCTTGCCGTAAGAATTATCTGACATAATTTTAGTCCTTGTTTAAGGTCAGGTCTGGGGCATCTTCGCGCTTCATTCCCATCACATGGTAACCACCATCAACATGATGATTTTCACCGGTGACACCAGACGAAAGATCACTAAGGAAATATGCGCCTGCATTACCCACTTCGTCGATGCTTACGTTGCGCCCCATTGGTGAATTTAATTCGTTCCATTTCAGGATATAACGGAAATCACCAATGCCGCTGGCTGCCAACGTTTTGATCGGACCTGCTGAAATACTGTTCACACGAATGTTTTTTGGACCAAGATCACGAGCAAGATATTTTACACTTGCTTCAAGTGCTGCTTTTGCAACACCCATAACGTTATAATGCGGGATCACTTTTTCTGCGCCGTAATAGCTTAGCGTAATCATGCTGCCGCCATCGGTCATTAATTTTTCAGCACGCTGTGCAACGGCTGTAAATGAATAACAGGAAATATGCATGCTTTTTAAGAAATTATCGAGCGATGTATCAACATAACGGCCATCAAGTTCTTCTTTATCGGCATATGCAATTGCGTGCACAAGGAAATCCAACTTGCCCCATTTTTTCTCAAGTTCTGCGAATACGGCATCAATAGATGCGTTATCCGTCACATCACATGGAAGTACAAGTGATGAACCAACACTTTCCGCAAGCGGGCGTACGCGTTTTTCAAGAGCTTCGCCTTGATAAGTGAAAGCAAGTTCTGCCCCTTCGTCGGCCGCTTTTTTCGCAATGCCCCACGCAATTGAGCGATTATTGGCAGCGCCCATAATGATGCCGCGTTTGCTTGACAGAAGTCCTTTTTTTTCAGCCATTTTTACTGTTCCTCTGGGTATTTTCCCAAATGTATTTAAATGATAATCGTGTGTATATCAATTCTAAAATATCCTACACAAATTTGCCTAAATTTCAATCGCTTGGCTCGTTTTTTTCTAATTTCTCTAGTCTATGATGATAGAGCGCCGCATTAATTTCCGCGCCAAGGATAAATCCGACACTTAAAAAATAGAAAAATACCAGTGCGATCATAGCACCGGCGAGGCTTCCGTAGGTCACATCATAGTTGCCGAAATATTTCAAATACATGGAAAATCCGTTACCAACGATCATCCATAAAACGATTGCGGCTAGTGCACCCGGTGCTACAGGCCCGGCGATGGTCAATTTCCTTGGTCTAAGCACGAAATAGGCGAGACAAAGTGCGCCAAATATAAGCCCGAAACTGGTTGATAACCGGATTAGGTTCCATAATAAATTCCAATCTGTATCAATGGGAATAAAGCTTATTATGGTTTTCCATATGACAGGTCCGAAGACGAGGGCCGTCATACCAAGGATGATGCTGCTGGCGGAAAGTATGACAAGCAGTAGATTTTCAGCACGGCGTCTGATGTATGGGCGCCTTGTCACCGTGGAATAGGCACGAACATTCGCAAGACGTGCCGCATCAATAGCGGATGATGAAACCCAAAGCGCACCGATGATACTGAATGTCATAATGCCCTTGCCGGATGTGGATACCATTGTTTCAATGGGACCCCTTAGAACCACCACAACATCTTGCGGCATATTGTTAAATAATGCATCAAGTGCCTCGGTACCCGCAGCGGATTGGCCAAATGTGCCAGCGAGGGATACCAAGAAAATGATAAATGGAAATAGTGCGAGCATGCCAAGAAAGGCAAGATGTCCGGCCATTACCATGCCATCATGCTTATTAAAGTTAGCAATGGCTTTAAATAAAAATTTTATGAAACTGATGGGTTTTTCCATTTAATCCAAATGACCGCGAATCTTGTTTATTTCTGCTTCTTTATCTTTAGATGACCATTTTTTAACAGTATTTTCAAGCCCGGCCAAATTATCGCCTAGTAACATGATTTGCAGTTTGACCAATAAATCGCCTCTTTTTTTGGTTTTTGGGTCCATTGCACCCTTTTCTTTTAGGCGCATTATCTTTCCGGAACTGGAATGTTTCGGAACTTTAAGGGCGATTTTCCCTGTTAAGGCGGGTACGGTTACTTTTGCCCCCATCACCGCTTCTTCGAGTGTTATGGGTAAATCAATCAGAATGTCATTGCCGTTTCTAGTGAAATAGGGATGCTTTTTGATATTAACTTCGATTAAAGCGTCACCGCTTGAACCACCACCGGTTCCGGGTAAGCCCTGGCCTTTAAGCCTTATTTGCTGGCCTTCCTTCACATTGACGGGTGTCTTAATGTTCAGGGTCTTGCCATTTTCCAAGGTGATTTGTTTTTTGCTGCCAAGAACGGCATCAAGAAAATCAATATTGATTGTGTAGGTTTTATCCTTACCGCGTTTTCTTGGAGACTGCGCACGCGCTCTGCCGCCTGCGGTTCTAGCGCCAGCGCCACCACCCATGCCACCAAAAATACTTGAAAATAAATCTTCTGCGTCGAACCCGGCACCAAATGGGTTACCGCCACCACGGCCGCCACCAAAACCGCCGCCATATGGATTGCCGCCGGCATTTTGGCGATATCTATGAAATCCTTTTTCGCTGCCGTCCGGGTTAATCTCGCCGCGGTCGTAACGGGCTTTCATTTTTTCGTCACTTAAAAGGGCGTATGCCGCTGAAACCTCTTTAAATTGTTCAGCAACCTTTTCATCACCGGGGTTTTGATCCGGGTGAAGTTTCATCGCCAGCTTACGATATTTCTTTTTTAAATCGGCCTGGCTCGTATTTTTATCGACGCCGAGTACTTTATATGGATCTTTCATTATTCCATTCTACATAAATTAAGTCGTGCTATTTATAATCAGCTATTTATAATTTTCCAAGTGCCGTCTGGCATGCGGCATGCTGTACCATAGGCAGTTTCCTGTTCGCCGCCAATTGTCACTGTTTGCTGATATTCACGGCAATATTCGCCTTGTGTGTCTTGATAGGCCGGTTGCGGTGTTACGGTGCCGCGGTTTCCGCTATCTGGGTTATACCATGTTTGCGCCTCGCCAGATACGCCACTTTCAAGTGCGCCTTGCGTTGTATTATACATTTGTTGCTGGTCTGCTTCGTCCAATCTGCGGCCAATTTCACGGCCAGCATAGGCACCAGCAAGTGTGCCAAGCATCACACCAGTTGAACTGTCACCGGTAATTTCAGAACCAATGATGGCACCACCAATAGCGCCAAGCAATGTGCCGCTTTCTTCTTTCGTACAAGACATGACTGATAATGACATAAGCATCATCAAAGTGATTTTTGCAATGCTCTTAAAATTCGTCATTTCTTTATCCTTTATATTGCTTTAAATATATTCTTTATTACCTATCATATAGTTAATAATTAAATAAAGCATTACAAGGTTGGAAAAAAATGCAGGATCCTTTTGAAAGATTTGCCGAATGGTTTGAAGAGGCAGGAAAATCCGAAGATATGGCAGAGGCAATGTCAATTGCCACAGTTGATGATCAAGGCCGCCCATCAATAAGAATGGTATTGTTAAAAGACTATAGTCCAGAAGGGTTTGTATTTTATACAAATCTACAAAGCCGTAAGGGGCAGGAAATTGCCGGAAATCCAAACATGGCATTTTGTTTTCATTGGAAAAGCTTAGCAAGGCAAGTTCGTATTGAAGGCGAGGTTGAGCAGGTAAGTGATGAAGAAGCTGATGCATACTTCGCGAGCCGCCCGAAAGATAGCCAGATTGGCGCCTGGGCATCAAAACAAAGCCAGCCGATGGAAGGGCGATTTGAATTTGAAGGTCGTATTTTAAAATATACTACCAAATATGGTATTGGCGAAGTACCGCGTCCAGAATTTTGGTCAGGGTTTAGACTTAAACCACGCCGTATCGAATTTTGGCAGGATAGAAAATTCAGACTTCATGATCGTCATATTTATTTGCGCAATGAACAAGGGGATTGGGATACAGAAACCCTTTATCCATAATGAATGAAATCACGACCAAACAGGAATCAGAAAAACTTTTAAAGCGTGCAACAACCGCATCGGTAAGTGTTGCAGTGACGCTTATTATCCTAAAAACATATGGATATGTTGAAAGTGGTTCGGTCGCGATTTTTGGTACGCTTCTTGATAGTGTGATGGATAGTCTTTCGTCGATTATTATTTTCGCGGCCGTCCGGTTTTCAATGGTACCGGCCGACGATGATCACCGTTTTGGTCACGGTAAAGCAGAAGCGATTGCAGGATTATTACAAGCCTTTGTCATTACCGCGACATCGATACTGCTGATGTATGAGGTGGTCGATAAAATTAAAAACCCTGAAGAAATAGCGAAAACCGAGCTGGGTATCGGCATCATTATCGCGTCCATTGTGCTTACGGTGCTTTTGGTGATTTATCAGCGTTATGTTGCGAAGAAAACCAAATCCATCGCCATTGAGGCAGATGGAATGCATTACACCGGGGATATACTGTTAAACCTTGGGGTTGCTATATCGCTGGTGCTTGGGGGTTATTTCAATATGGTTTATGCCGATCCATTGTTCGGCGGGATTGCCTGTCTTTATCTTTTGCATAGTGCATGGGAAGTTTTTAAAGCCAGCACCGATGTACTTATGGATAAGGAAATGGAAGATGATGAAAAAGAAAAAATCATATCCATCATCAAATCACATGATAGGGTTATTGGCATACATGAATTAAGAACCCGATATTCAGGGCTTAATATTTTCATTCAGTTTCATATGGAGCTGGAAAATGGCATCAGTCTTTTTGATGCCCATGAAATTTCCGATCAGGTCGAAGTCAAAATCATGGAAAATTACCCAACAGCGGAAGTATTCATCCATGCCGACCCAGAAGAAGTGGTTAGCGGGTCCAAGGCATAATGGAGTTTATCCCAAACTTACAAACGGTTGTTCATTATAGCCTGCATTTTATTGTACCGGGAATGCTCGCGTGGCTTTTCTTTAAAGATAATTGGAAATGGGCATGGTTTATCATGATCGCGACCATGTTGGTTGATCTGGATCATTTGCTGGCTGATCCGATATTTGATCCGAACCGCTGTAGCATTGGTTTTCACCCATTGCATTCATATTATGCCATTGCATTGTATTTTGGGATGCTTTTTATAAAAAATACATATGTCCGGATCGTGGGGCTCGGATTATTGTTTCATATGGTTACGGATTTTCAGGACTGCCTTTGGTAGTAAAAATAAAGGAATAATTGATGATAAAAATATTCGGTATTAAAAATTGTGACACCATGAAAAAAGCATTCAAATGGATGGATGCAAATGGTCATGATTATACATTCCATGATTACCGTAAAGACGGCATTGATGAAGAAATGGTTGCTGAATTTGTGGATGCGCTTGGGATCGATCTGGTTTTAAATACCCGTGGCACCACATGGCGCAAATTGCCGGATGATCAAAAAGAAAGCCTTGATGATGCGGGTAAAATAAAATTGCTTGCGGAAAATGAAGCCATGATCAAACGCCCGATTTTTAAAATCGGTGATGACTGGGCCATTGGTTTTGCGAAAAAGGATCAAGCCGCCCTTGAAGAGCGGCTTAAATAAGATTCTTTATGGTAATGATTTTTGCTCTGTCGCCCGGTGATTTAACGGCGGGAAGAACTGAGCCATTAATGTACCAATAAGCATCAACACACATCCGATTAAGGCTTGTGGCCCCAGTATTTCGTTTAAGAAATAATATCCTGCGGCCGCAGCGAACACGGCTTCGGTGTTAAAAATAAGCGCCGCTTGTGATGGTGGCGTTACTTTTTGACCATAAATCTGGATCGTATATCCCATCGCAATGGCAATCATGCCGCTGGCCGCGATATAGAACCATTCTGTTGGCGTAGTAATTAACAGACGTTCACCTGTGATAATTGCGGCAATAAAGCTTAGCATTGCACAGACAAAAAATTGTCTGATTGCAAATGCAATCGGATGATGTCTGTGTGAAATATGATCAATAACAATCAAATGTAATGCCCAGCAAACAGCACTGATCAGAATGAAAAAATCACCCTGCTTCATGCTTAAGCCTTCCATTCCGGAAAGCAGATAAAGACCCGCGCAGGCAATAAGGATGGCAACCCAAATGCCGTGCTTATAACGGTGGCCGATAAAAACACCAATGATCGGTACAAAAACGATGTATAACCCGGTAATAAATCCGGCATTAGATACGGTTGTGTTTTTAATGCCGACTTGTTGAAAAGCAACCGCAACGAACATGATCGTTCCTGCTATGATCGTGCTGATCAGCATATGGCGTTTATCACTACTTTGCATGATATCGATGTTGCCGCGTCTCATATACCGGATCGGCAGAAGACACAGGCTCGCCAGCAAAAAGCGAAAGGCGTTATAAATAAACGGATCCATAAGATCCATTGCCAATTTTTGAATGACAAAGCTGAAGCCCCAGATGGCTGCAACAAATAATAATAATGAGTTTGATTTAGCGAGTGTCATGGAAGGTCTCCTCACTTAGTTTAATATTCAGGATAAGTCCTTCCGGTCTTTATCAAGGCCGGCCAGTTCGGGGAAACTGGATACTGAATATAAGAGCGAATATGCCAGTTTAAACTTTATAGTCAAGCCCAATATCAACGGCAGGTGCAGATTGTGTGATGCGGCCAACGGAAATATAATCAACGCCTGTGTCGGCGATGGATTTGATGGTTTCAAGCGTTACACCGCCCGATGCCTCAAGCCCCACGCGGCCTTTATATTTTGAAACGGCATCACGTAGCATATCATTTGACATATTATCGAGCAGTAGGCGGTCCGCGCCTGCGTTCACTGCTTCTTCTGCTTGATCCAGTGTGTCGCATTCAACGGTAATACCGATGGTGCTGGCGTCTGAACCGTAATTTTTTGCGGCGTCAATGGCGGCCTTAACTGAACCGACGCTGGCGATATGATTGTCTTTAATCAGTATCCCGTCATCAAGACGCATACGGTGGTTCATGGCGCCGCCCATTTTTGTGGCATATTTCGCGAGTTTCCTGAACATGGGTATGGTTTTTCGGGTATCAAGTAACCGACATTCCGTATGTTCGATTTCTTTCACATATGTGCGGGTCAATGTGGCGATACCTGATAAATGTTGCAACACATTTAGTGCGGATCTTTCTGCGGTCAGGATGTTTCTTGCGTTTCCTTCAAGGCGCATGATGACATTGCCAGCTGTGACCTCAACCCCATCTTGAACCAGAATTTCAACCTTGATCGCAGGATCAACCGTGTGGATGATTTTTTCGGCAATCTCAATACCTGCAATCACCATATTTTCACGGGCGTTCATTTCTGCCTTCAGGATATTATCCGCAGGAATGGTGGCAAGCGTGGTCAGATCGCCACGGCCGATATCTTCATCGAGTGTCATTCGGATGAATGAACGAAGTTCTTCCTTGAATAAAGGCATCTTAGAAAGCACGTCCTGATTTTGGTGGAACGGGGGCTTGTGCCGGTGACATTTCAAGCATTTTATTCAGTGGGGCTAACGCTTTTTTGCGTGTTTCCTCATCCACTTGAATTTGTGGCTCAAGCGTGTTCAGGCAATGATAAAGCTTTTCCAGTGTGTTTAATGCCATATATGGGCATTGGTTACAGTTACAATTACCATCTGCACCCGGGGCACCGATAAATGTTTTATGGGGTGCTGACTTCTGCATTTGGTGCAGGATGCCTGGCTCTGTCGCCACAAGGAATTTTTCTGCCGGATTATCAAGCACGAATTTAAGGATCGATGATGTTGATCCCACATGATCCGCGTGATCCAGAATATGGGCTGGACATTCCGGGTGTGCTGTTACCGGTGCGTCCGGATGTTCCGCTTTAAGCTTAATCAGTTCTTTTTCAGAAAAGCGTTCATGAACAATGCAGCTTCCTGGCCAAAATACCATTTCACGGCCTGTTTTCTTGGATAGATAGGCACCAAGATGGCGGTCCGGTGCCATCATTACTTTTTGATCTGCCGGAATTTGGTCCAGAATATATTCGGCGTTTGATGATGTGACGATGATGTCGGAAAGCGCCTTAACATCAGCGGAACAGTTAATATACGTCAGACATAAATGTTCAGGATGTGCTTCACGGAATTTTTTAAATTCTTCCGGTGGGCAGCTATCCTCGAGTGAACAACCCGCATCCATATCTGGTAGAACCACGGTTTTTTCCGGGCTAAGGATTTTTGCGACTTCCGCCATGAAGCGTACACCGCAAAATACAATCACATCTGCGTCTGTTGCTGCGGCTTTACGGGATAGATCAAGACTATCACCGACAAAATCGGCCAAATCCTGAATTTCAGGGTCCTGATAATAATGCCCAAGGATTACAGCATTTTTTTCTTTTCTCAGACGCTCGATCTCGGCAAGGAGTTCGGCTTTCGGCATGGTTTCATTTGCCGTTAATGGAATTGTCATGTCATAATTCCTTAAAGTTTCCAGTCATGACTTCTATGTAAGGCTTTGATGGGCGTCTTTCAAGAATTATTCATGAAATTCAGCCTTTTCAGGTATACGGGTAAAGGCGATTTTGGTGCCGCTAAAGCGTGACATGCTTTCGGGAAGGGTGCCAAGAACCACGGTATCAAGGCCATATTTTTCATTGATTTGATCCATTGCGGTTGAAAGTTTGGCATGTTTTTTTTGGGTCTGCGCCACCGGGTCATCGAGTTCTTTAAACATGTCCGGCATTATTTTATCGGCGGGTACAAGACCGTAAAAACTGACGCCGATCTGTTTGATGCGGGGCGGGGTGCCGTCCTCGATCATTTTTTCCCACAGCATATTAAGCGCGTTTAAAAATGAAAAGCTGTCTTCGGCGAGCGGGATTTTAATATCGCTGGTCCATTTGTAACGCTGCCCTGTGTTTTTCGGTACATCAAACCGCACATAAAGCGCATAAAGTTTCGCAAAATAACCAAGACGCCGCATGCGGCTTGCGGCCTTAAGCGTCAGGCGGCGTGCGACGATCCTTGCTTTATGTCTGGGCCGCATAACGGGGGCAAGCACGTGGCTATGGCCCACGGTGCGGCGCACGGGGTCTTCGTTTGTGGTGGTTTCAATACCGCGTAAGGCATACCAGAACCGTTCCCCCTCGACACTATGCCAGATGCGTCTTACGTGTTTTGGGTCAAGGTTCCAAAATGTGGGCAGGTCCGTCACCCCCGCACGGCGCAACCGTTCATTCATATTGCGGCCAATACCGGGCAAGTCGGAAAGTTTTATATGTGCAAGACGTTCGGGAAGTTCCGTGGCGTAAAGCACACTAAGTCCATTTGGTTTTTGTAGGTTGCTTGCCACTTTTGCGAGGAACCGATTGGGACCAATACCGATAGATGACCCAAGGGTGGGACCCACATTTTCTGCAATGGCGCGTTTGATGTTGCGGGCGATTTCAAGGGCGTTTTCTTCTTCGCGTTCCGTGCCCATCAACCGGCATGCCACCTCGTCAATGGAACATATTTTGGTAAGCGGCAAGAATTTCGCGATTTGGTCCATGATTTTATGATGATAATCCACATAATAATCATGACGTGCCGGTACGGTGACAAGGTCAGGGCACATTTGTCGCGCCTGATAAATCATTGTGCCTGTTTTAACGCCTTTTGCTTTTGCCTCGTAACTGGCGGCAATGGCACAGGTCGCGTCCGTGTTGGACGGCACAACCGCCACCGGACGACCACGCAGGCGCGGATTCATATGTTGTTCAACGCTGGCAAAGTAACTGTTTAAATCAAGATACAGCCACCCCAGCCCTGTCGGAATTTCCAACATGGTTCGATTCTTCTCTTTAATGTAATGAACGACTCATGATATCAAATAAATAAGAACAAAACAAGAACATATAAAAATGAAATAACGTCATAATTAATTTGTTTTTCTTTTTTATAAAAATCGCTTAACGTCAATTTTAAGACAAAAATGAATGAGTTAATGGCCATGACGGATCAGGTTTTAACAGACGAAAGAACAGTAAAATACAGCGTTGCCAGACGCTTTATCATCAAGCTTGGCATCATCGCCCATGGGTATGGCCCATCGGCGGCGCGTCTGGAATCATATCTGAAACAGGTGACAGAGGCACTTGGATACGGTGGTCATTTCCATTCGACACGTTCTGAAATCATCTATGCCTTTTGGAAAGATGACAAAATGGACCAAATCGTCCATATGGAAGCCGTCGAAAAAGGCAGCTTTAACATGGCGAAGCTCGCCCGTGTGGGTGAGGTGGTCGAGGCGGTCGTGGGCGGCGGTATGACCCTTGATGATGCTTATGATATATTGATGGAAATTGATGAACTTCCCAACCCGTGGGGCCCTTTTGCCAAGGCGGTCAGTTTCTTATTCATTGGGGTCGGCTTTGCGGGGCTGATGTCCGGCAATATATTGGATATTGTAATCGCGGGAACGCTGGCGATACTTGTGTATGGCAATGTGCATGTGGCCCATCAATATGGGGGCAGGGTTTTGGAATTACTACCATTTTCCAGTGCCTATACCATCGGGATTATAACCGCGGTGATTAAAATATTTATGCCGGAAATCAACGTGTCGGTGATTGTGCTTGCCGCGATCATCAGCATCATTCCCGGCTTTTCGGTTTCGGCCGGTATCGTGGAAATCGTCAGTAACCATGTGGTGTCGGGCAGTGAAAACCTGATCAGTGGTGTGATTTATTTGCTCAAGCAATTTTTTGGTGCGTGGTTCGGCCTTGCGACCATCGGATTTTTGTTTCCGGGTGATCCGGTGCCCGGCGCCGTTAGTGAAAGCCTTGGTTTATGGTTGTTTTTACCGCTGTTGTTCATTGGCCTTGGGATTGCGTACCAGTCATTAATACGCGATTTTCCGTGGGTGATGCTGTGTTGTCTTATATCCTATCTGGGTGTGATATTCGGTAACACGTTTGAAATTCAATATCTGGGAACATTGGTTGGCGCGATCACCGCCACCGTTTACGGTAACCTGTGGGCCAGAAAATTTAATCGCCCCACATCAATCGTGCTTGTCCCCGCCATCACCGTGATGGTCAGTGGATCGGTCGGTTTCCAAGGATTAATGATCGCCGCTACCGAAGAAAGCAGCCGCGGTTTCGATCAATTCCTGCAAATGTTCATTGTGGCACTGGTGATTTCAGCGGGTCTACTGATTGCCAATACAATTGTCAGGCCGAAGGTGACGTTGTAAGTAGAGGGGGAATAAATGGGGACTATAATAATTCAAGCAGTGGATGATGGAAAGGATTGGTCGAGTGTTGAGACTGATGATGTAGATATCTTGTATGTTCTAGAAGGTGTTGGGAGGAGTAGATGCTATTTGTATTTAACAAATGAAGTATACCATATGGGCCCTACACATGTTTTTGGATCTCCATTAGATGTGATGCTAGACGGTATTACCGAATTTTTACAAAGCTACAATGATATTAATTTCACATGGTATGATGAGCCAGGAACATATGACTGGTTCATCTATAAAGACAAAAAAGAACCTCATGTTATGGAAGTTGAGATTATTGAATATGAAGATATAGAATCGGATTTGAAAGGAAAGTTACCAAAATCTGAGGTATGTAAAACAACTAAATTCAGAGTAAAAATAAAAGTTTTTTGTACTTGTCTTTTAAAACAAATTGAGAAGATCGAGTTACTCTTGTCAGAGAAGAGTTATAGTGATCGCCGAAAAAAAGATTTTGATTTCATTAAAATTCAAAATTTTAAAGAAGCTTACGACAAGAGATTTGGGTACTAGTAAGATATTATACAGAAACAAGTTCAGCATGAGTGTTATAAGTTAACATCTGCCATTGCCAACCCACCTATTCCCTTGTAAGCTCTGGATCATTAGAAACAAAAAATCTGGGAGGATAGAATGGGATTTAAGTTCAAATCCAATTTATTGACATATTGTATGACCGGGATTGTCGGGGCGGGGCTGATGACAGTGCCGGCAAGTGCGGCTGACGGTATTATTAACGAAGATAACCTTAAGGCGATGGAATACCGTCTTGTGGGGCCGTATCGCGGTGGTCGTGTGACCACGGTGACGGGTGTTGTTGGTGATGATCAGACTTATTACATGGGGTCAACCGGCGGTGTGTTTAAAACCGTGAATGCGGGCCATACGTGGGAACCTGTTGATGATGGTACGTTTGGTACCGCATCTGTCGGGTCGGTGACCGTTTCAAAAACAGACCCGAATGTAGTTGTTGTCGGCATGGGGGAAAGTCCATACCGCCATGTGGCATCCAGTTATGGTGACGGTGTTTATATGTCCACTGACGCGGGTAAATCATGGAAACACATCGGTCTTAAAGACGCGCGTCAGATTTCAGAAGTGATCGTAATGCCGAATGATCCGGATACAATCCTTGTGTCGGTACAGGGCAGCCCGTGGGAAGAAACAGAAACACGCGGCGTATATAAAACCACAGACGGCGGTGAAACATGGGAACGTACGCTCTTTACCAATGAAACATCCGGCGGCGTGGATATGAAGATCGACCCGAATAACGCGCGTATTATTTACGCAACCATGTGGGATCAAAACCGTAACCCGTGGGGCATGCGTAGTGGCGGCCCGGGCAGTGGTATTTATAAATCCATGGACGGTGGTGACACGTGGAAAGAAATCACAAATGGCCTGCCGGATTATCTAGGTAAAATCGGTATCGCGCCATCGGGCGCGCAGGATGGTTTGATCTATGCGCTTGTGGAAGCGGGTGATGATGAAAGAACCGGCGAGGATAGTGGTCTTTATAAATCCGTGGACGGCGGTGAAAACTGGACACATGTGACGGAAAACCGTCAGCTTGTTTCCCGTTCATGGTATTATATGCATATTTATGCGGACCCGAATGATGCGGATACGCTTTATACATTAAACGCGCCAATGTATCGTTCAACGGACGGCGGTAAAACATTTGACCGTATCCGTACACCGCATGGTGACCATCATGGTCACTGGATCAATCCGGATAACAGTCTTAACATGATTAACGCCAATGATGGTGGTGCGACGGTAACGTTTGATGGTGGTAAAACATGGTCATCCATTCATAACCAACCAACAGCGCAGTTTTACCGCGTTAATACGGATAACAGTTTCCCATTCCGTATGTTCAGTGGCCAACAGGATAATTCATCGGTTGGTATCGCCAGTAAGGGCGTAAGCGGTGACATGGGTGAGGATGCTTATATTTCTGTGGCGGGCTGTGAAAATGCCCATGTGGCCATGGATAAAAATAATCCGCGTTATATGTATGGTGGTTGTTATCTTGGTCAGCTTAATGAATATGACAGCGATACAAAAATCCGCAGGAATGTGGAACCATACCGCGAGCTTGGTTTCGGGGTTAATCCGAATGAACGTCGTTATCGCTGGAAATGGAATGCGCCGGTGCTTGTATCCGCACATGATCCAAAGGTGATTTATCACGCCAGTAACGTGATCCATAGATCAGACGACCGTGGTGTGACATGGACGGACATTAGTCCTGACCTGACCAAAAACCAAAGTGAATATCAGCAAACAAACCCTGATACGATCACACGTGAGGTAACAGACAGTTATAATGCGCTGCTTTCGGTTACAGAAAGCCCATATGATGGCAATGTCATCTGGGCGGGTTCCGACGACGGTATGCTTTCCAAAACAGAAGACGGCGGCGCCACATGGGAAGAGGTCACCCCACGTGATAACGAAGACGGTATGGTAAATTCCATCGAAATTTCACCGCATGATCCGAATACGGTTTATATCGCAACACCGCGTTATAAATATGATGATCATAAACCATATATTTATAAAACAACCAACAATGGTCGCAGTTGGGACCTGATTACGGATGGTATTCCGGAAGGGTCATTTGTACGTGTGGTTCGCGAAGATCCGGTTCGCCCGGGCCTTTTATACGCAGGAACGGAAACGGGGATGTATATTTCTGTTGATGGCGGTGACAACTGGCAAGCCTATCAACAAAATCTGCCGACTGTTCCGATCACGGATTTACAGGTAAATGGAACTGACCTTGCCATTTCAACGCAGGGACGTGCTTTCTGGGTGCTTGATGATCTATCACCACTTCGTCAGGGCGCGGAAGACCGTGATGAGGATGCAGCATATCTTTATGCACCAGCAACAGCCTATGATGCACGTGTTGGTAATATGACCATGCAGGCGGTAATTTATTATACGCTTGGTGATGAATATGATCTTGCGGAAAAGCCGTTAAAGATGGAAATTCTTGATGGTTCTGGCAATGTGGTTCGTACCCTTAAGTCGGACGCGAAAAACCGTGATGGCGGTGGATCGGGTAGTGCTTATAAGCTTCCGGCGAACAAAGGCTTAAACAAGGCAATGTGGGATTACCGCGGTGAAAATTATTCAAAGATCGATGATCTTTATATTATCTCCGGTGGTGATGACAATATCACTGATGGCGCTAAACAACGCCCGGGTGAATATACGGTGCGTCTAAGTTTCGATGGCGAGGTAATGGAACAACCATTAACAATTTCATATGATCCACGCATTGAAGTAACAGATGCGCAATTGATGGAAAAATATGATCTGACGGACCAGATTGATGCGGCCCTTCGTGATCTGACCGATAGCATCAAAACGGCACGCGATGCCCGCAAGCAGGCGAAAGCCCAGCTTAAAGATGATGCCAATGATGAAGATCTTAAAAAACTGGCCCAGGAAATCGTTGATGCCGTGGATGCATGGGAAGCAAAAGTGGTCAGCGTTGACCGTACATATTTCCAGGACATCTTAAACTGGCCGGATATGGTGTTTGCGGATATGCAGGATATTTACCGCATTGTCGATAATATCGTGCCGCCAATGAACCAGCGTATGCGTGACCGTTTCTCGCATATCAATGATCGTTGGGAAGCGCTTAAGCCAGAATATCAGGCAATTTTAAGCGGTCCAGTTGCAGCGTTTAATGACGCATACTTCCAAAAAAGAAGTAAGGTTATTTTAGCTAGCGAATAAGTTGTATTGATAGAATGTATTTAAAGAGCGTCCTGAGTGGCGCTCTTTTTATATGTTTTGTGTACTGCTATGTCCTAATTTTCATAATTTATTAACCTTGAATTGTAACGTATTGTTTATACTTCCTTGTTACAATACAACCTTGACTCGAACATGGTGCGGCAAAAAAAATGATAGGTTTAAATAAGTTAAAGGATATTTTAACAGATGAGGATGGTTCAGATAGGAACCAGATACATGAACAAATTAATAATGATGTGGAATATGATCCATATTATGAAGATATAAAATTAAAAAGCATTTCCGCTCTTGAAGAAGAGGTGCTTTATAATGAAGATGAGCCGATAAAATCTCCTGTTCATGAAAAAATAGAATTTACTGAAAGACGGCTTTCTGAATTGCTCGAAGAAAATGAAGCAAAAGCAAGACAGGCCCTTAAAATCATTGAAAAGCTTGATTGTGAGGATTTTTGCAGTTGGACTTCCGCTGTTGAGGAAGATTGCGAAGAGTAATGTTTTTATATATTACGGCTAAATGAAGCGCCCAATGGGGCGCTTTTTTTGTGCCACTATAAATGTATTATTTCTTTTCATTTTAACTCTTTAAATCAATTGTTTTTTGTATAGAATAAAATCAAAAAATAGACATGCAGTTTTAAAATGAAAAATTATTCTCCTGATTTACTAATTCCCGGTGCTATTCCCGGAATGGTGTGGCCCGCGGTAAACGGCTCTTCATCATCAACGCTATCGGTTATCTCTGACCAGTTGGAAAAAACACAGTGGTGGAGCAAGGAACAAATTCTTGAGGCTCAGTGTCGTCAACTTGGAAAGTTATGCGAATTTGCACGTAAAACAACACCTTTTTACATGAAGCGTTTAAGTGGCTTGAAGATCGATAGTGAAAAGGGAATTGATTTAACAGAATTTAAAAAGCTACCAATTTTAAAGCGTGCTGATCTTCAAAATAATTTTGAGAAACTACAAACTACTGATTTGTCTTTGGAAAGAGGGCCGATTTACGAAAATATATCATCCGGTTCAACGGGTGAGCCTGTAAAAACAAAAATGTCGAGTTATCTGAATGAAGTAAATGTTGTGCTGCAACGCAGGTGGTATGATTGGGTTGGTTTAGATGGCAGTCAGCCCATGGGTTATTTTACGTCTAAACTTTATCAAAAAGGGGATAATGATTTTCAGCATACGCATGGTTGGCATCTTAATTATCCCGATAATGATTATTATGTGAATAACGTTTCATTATCACTTGCCAAAAAAGTGAAATGGTTATCGGAAGTCAGACCAAAATATGTGGTTACTTATCCTTCCTATACCAAGGAAATGATCCAATATGCCAAGAAGCATGAAATTGACATATCGTCCGTAGAACATTTTCTGCTTTATGGTGAACCAACGATGCTTGGCCTTAGAGAAATGGCAGAAGAGGTATGCGGCGCGAAGTTATCCGATAAATATGCGAGCCGTGAAACAGGATGTATTGCTATTGAATGCCCGGAAAGTGGGCTTTTGCATGTACAGGGTGATAATGTTTATTTGGAAATTATCAAGGATGATGGAACTGATGCCAAACCGGGTGAAAATGGCAAAGTGATCGTGACTAGTCTGACGAATACAGCAATGCCACTGATAAGATACGAACTTGGTGATGTTGCTGAAGCCGGGCCCGACTGTAGCTGCGGCAGACAGCAAATGACAATTTCAAACATTCTGGGACGTACGCGTGACTTAATACGGTTGCGTGGTGGTGATCGGGTAAGACCGATTACGAACCTAAGCGATAAAGATGCCTTTATTGACGTTCGTAAATTGCAATATGTTCAAAAAACATATGATGACATTGTACTTAGATATGTTTCTGATGAGCCGCTATCAGAAGATATCCAGAACCGCATGATTAAAGCAGGTGAGGAAATGTTCCCTACTTTTAATTTTAATGTCACACTGGAACGCGTTGATGACATTCCGCAAAAAGATGGCGGAAAATTAAGGGATATTATCAGCGAAGTTACTGAAGAAACTTAATCGTTTCTAACCCGCGTCCGCATTTGCATGGTTCTCTGGGGCTAATTGGTAACCCAGATGCGACCCTGATAAGCGGCATCGCAAAATTATGAAGTGAAGAGGCGACAACACTACCATTTATGTTTTCCAGTAAAACTGAATCTGATTGTACATGAAGATTTCCTTCTTCTGGACAAGCAGCAGCTATCATACCGAACCCTTTTTGAATAAGGACTGGAATGATAGAAAGGCCTTTATCTTTTGCTTTTTCACAGATTTTAAGGTGAGCATTATTCGATACAAAAACGATACCGCCTTGCCAGTTTTTTAGTTCGTCATTTTCATAATGCTTTAGCAGTTTTTCTAAAATCAGAACGTTTGTACGACAGTAAAAGTTTTCTTGAATGTCATTCAACCATTCAGGAAGTGATTTTTCCTCAAGATTAAGTTGACCATTAATTCCAAGACCACTTTCTTTAGCAAGTTTCCAGCCATTTTGATTGGCCGTACTTACTTGAACATTGCCGATTGAAATGTCGACGAGCGTATTTTTTTGATCCCATTTAAAATCATGAAAAAGGCGGGCAAATCATGCATTGCGTATTGCCATCCAATACTGACTCACGACAATTTTTACAGGCGGGTGAACTGTAGATATTAATTCGAGAGGTAGTTTTTTTCCATGCTTTTCCGGCATATTTTGCAATATCATGGTATTTCCGGATTGGGCAATTTGTTGTATTGATGTTATAGGAACTTGTTTCCATAAATCAGCAAAATTGCGCGCTTTCTGCATATCAAAATTAGAGGCCATATTGGCGAAATAAGCCGCATTGTTTCTTGCAAACCCAAGTAAAAATTCCAATTGTTTTGTTTGGCCCTGTCGAATTTCCTGAAGAGATTGCCATTGCGTATCTAATAACTGAAGATACATGTCATTAATTAAAATGAGATCTTCCCCAGGCATTCTCGGCCATTCAAAGTAATCGTTATATTTTGTATATTGCATTGTCACGATATTGGTTTCTCTAATTATTTTCTAAAATCATATATAGCATTATGGTTTTGTTTTTGAAGTGATAAAATTATTTTAAAAACGGCGTGTGAACTATAACTCCTTGACCATAGTATATTTGGCGTTACTCTTGAATTTATAAAAAATAAGGGAGAGGAAGATTGGATACTTATGGGTTTTTATCGGTAATACCACCGGTAATAAGTATTTTTCTGGCAGTATATACGCGCAATGTTATTTTTTCACTGGCGCTCGGGGGGCTAAGCGGGACACTTATTCTTGGTGGGTTTAATCCATTCTTTGCACCTGTTTCCTTAATGAGAGACCATATATTTATCCAAGTCTCAAGCCCATCTAACACGCAAGTTATTATGATTACTTTGATTATTGGTGGGTTTGTCCGGTTGCTTGAAGAAAGTGGTGGCGCACGTGCCTTTTCAACAGCAATTGTAAAGCTTGTATCCAGCAAGAAAAAAGGACAGTTCGCGACATGGATTTCCGGTATCAGTGTCTTTTTCAGTGATACGGCAAATTCATTAATAGTCGGGCCTCTGTTTCGTCCCGTTTATAGAGAGCTTAATATCTGCCGTGAAAAACTTGCTTATATTATTGATACAACGGCTGCACCCGTTGTGATCCTGATCCCGGTGGCCAGCTGGGGCGTTTATATTATGAGCCTGATTGAAAATTCATATTTAGGAATGGGGATTAATGAAGAATCATATTCGGTCTTGCTTAGTGTCTGGCCATATCAATTTTATGCATTTCTTGCCCTTTTTGCTGTGCCGATGGTGATTAGTACGGGTAAAGATTTTGGACCTATGCTCGCTGCACAAAAAAGTTATGAAAACGAAACGATTAAGCAAAATGATGAATTGAGTAAGGAAGAAGGTGAGACCAAAATTATCATGGTGATCCTGCCTTTTGCGATTATGTTGACAGTGCTTGGTGGGGTGCTGGGTTATTATGCTTTTACTGAAGGTATTAAAAGTACACACGTCAATGCTGGGCTTTGTCTTTCATATATTTTTGCGTCAATGGGATGTGCTTATGTGATGAGACGCTATCAAGGCACAAGTTATACTGAAGCAATGAATAGTTTCTTTAAGGGGGTCGGCAATTTGATGCAGGTGGGCGCGATCCTTGCGCTTGCGTGGGCACTTGGTTCTATATGTCGGGAACTTGAAACAGGGCCATATCTTGCAAGCCTTGTTGGTGATGGATTAAATCCGGCCTTTTTTCCTGTAATTGTATTTTTCCTTGGCGCGATGATGTCTTTTGCCACCGGGTCATCCTTTGGAACATTTGCAATATTAATGGCAACAGTTCTTCCTGCGGGTCATATCCTTGGGGCTGATCTTGTGCTGACAATCGCGGCGATTTTAAGCGGTGGTTTATTTGGCGATCATACATCACCAATTTCCGACACAACGGTTCTAGCCTCCATGGGGGCGGGTTGTCCGCATATTAATCATGTAACGACGCAAATTCCGTATGCTTTAATTACGGGAGCGATGACGGTATCAGCATTTATATTGCTTGCGATTTATCAAACGCCTTATGTCATTATTGCAATGTTTTTTGTTCAGTATTTTGTAATCAGATTTCTAATGAACAGGTTTGGTGCATAAAAAACTATGCAAGTGGGCATAGTTCTACTAACTTACCAAATCATATGGGGGCAAATACAAAAGAGGGAAATTTTTAATGGATGAATATGGCGTATTATCAATTTTGCCACCAGCATTAAGTATTGTACTGGCTGTATATACGAGAAATATTATTTTCTCACTGACATTAGGTGCGTTTAGTGGTGCATTGGTTTTATCCGATTATAATCCGTTTCTTGCTATTGCCGAATTCATTGAAACTCACGCATTCCCACAGCTTGCTGTTGCGTCGAATAATCAGGTTCTTGTGGTTACTTTATCCATAGGCGGCTTTATCTTTATGTTGGATAAATCCGGCGGGGCACGCGCATTTGCGGCTGTTATGGTGAAATTTATCGGTAATCCTGCCAAGGCGCAGCTTGCCGCGTGGACAACGGGGTTAAGTGTGTTTTTCTCGGACAGTGGAAACGCCCTAATTGTTGGACCGTTATTTAAACCAGTATTTCGTGAATTGAAAATTTGCCGTGAAAAACTTGCGTATATCATCGATACGACAGCGTCCCCGATTTGTATCCTGATCCCGTTTGTGGGTTGGGGTGTATATATTATGGGCTTAATTGAAAATGCGTACGCGGATGTTGGCTTAACAGAAGACAGCTTTTCCGTTCTTTTAAGCATTTGGCCATATCAGTTTTATGCGTTCTTGGCGCTTCTTTCTATTCCGATGATCGTGAGCACAGGCCGTGATTTTGGCCCAATGGCCGCAGCACAAGAACGATATAATCAAGCGCGCCTTGAAGGCACAATTGATAGTGAAGAAGAAACTGACGAAACACCAACAAAAGAAGAACCGAAATTAATCACCGTTCTTTTGCCGCTTGGCTTAATGTTAAGCACAATGGCGATTTATATTGGTTATTTCGCCGTAACAGATGGTGTCAAAAGCGTGCATGTAAGATCGGGTATTACGCTTGCTTATATTTTTGCATCGATGGGATGTGCGTACTTAATGAAGAAAAACGCAAAAACAACATATAATGAAAGCTTGAATATTTTCGTGCAGGGCATGCAGAAAATGGTCTTTATTTGTATCGTGCTTTTGCTTGCCTGGACGCTTAGTTCAATTTGTAGCGAAATGAAGACTGGTGCTTATTTGGCCAGTTTAATTGGCGACCGAATTCAGCCAAGCTTTTTACCGCTGATTGTGTTTTTCCTTGGGGCGATGATGTCCTTTGCGACGGGGTCATCATACGGAACATTTGCTATTTTGATGGTGATTGTTGTGCCGATGGCACATGCGATGGATGCACCAATGATTTTAAGCATTGCTGCGATTTTGAGCGGTGGTCTTTTCGGTGATCATACGTCACCAATTTCCGATACAACGGTTCTTGCATCCATGGGGGCGGATTGTCCGCATATTGATCATGTATCGACCCAATTTGCTTATGCGCTGACAAATGGTGCCATGACAATGTTGGCGTTTATTGTAGCGGGTTTTTATCCATCACCATATATCGTTTTCGGGATTTTGATTGTTCAGTTTATCTTTATCAGAACACTTATGCGGATGTATGGACATGATGCCCGCGGCGAAGTGACGCAGGCATCATAAAAAGGTTTCATTAGAACGCAAGCTGCCAACCAGCATGTAGACGGTAATCATTTTCCATCATGTTTGTACCAACATCCTGGTGGATGGCTTTGCCGAATTCGATGGCAAAACGGTTTCCTTTCAGTGTGCCTTCAGGGATAATGAAATTGATGCCGCCAAGCAGATCAAGTCGTTCTGCACCCATCATGTTCATGACGGGTGTACCATTTAAATTGGTATCGCCCCATTTTTGACCATCAAGTCTTAATGAAACACTCATGAAATTGGCAAGGTCATATCCAACCCATGCACTTGCAGCAATACGGTCGCCCATTTTGTAATCATTGTCGTTGGTGTTGGTGCGAATGACGCCCATTATTTGCCCACCCCAGGCAAGATCATCCTGTCTATCGATATATGTTAATCTTGAAATGATGTCATATGTACCGGAACCCGGTTGCATATTGGGGGATAAAAGTTGATTTGCCATCATTGGCGTATCATCGGTTTGATTGATTGAACCGGTTGGCAGGCTGATCGCCATATTAAGAAGGACCTTGGTGTGATCTTTTTGATAAAGCGTATATATGCCACCCAGTTTAACATCACCAATGCCATCAGCAGATGTTTGGAAATCAGCACCCATAGATCGGCCCATGGCCATTTTTGTTTTCACGAACGGCACATTTCCAACGAGCGTCAGTTCATCGGTTAGACCATACATTAGACCTGTTACATACATTTCCTTTTTCATGGTTTTAGGGGCCATCATTTTTCCATTTAAATAATCACCATCAAGCATTTTATTTTCCATGCTCATTTGATTAAAACGAAATCCGGCCATCCATTCACCTGCAAGGTGGTTATGATCAGCCATCACGCCAATGGGCGCGTGGTCCGTTGGAAGTGTGCCTGCGAAGGTAGATTGTGCTGCGAGTGTTGCAGCAAGTGTAAGTGTCGTTAGTTTCGTATTCATAGTTTTTCTCTTTAAATAATTTTTGTAAATTGCACGCGCATTACCACCGATGCCAAATGACATCAGGCGCGTTAGGTTTGTTTTAAAATTAAGGTTAAAGAGAAACGGGCGGTGCCCTTGGGATTGACGGGCTAAACCGTCTATTTGATTTTAGAATGTTATGCTGAACAATAAAATGTGATTTTGCCTGATGTATTTCAATGGCCATGACCGACTTTATGTCAGCAAGATACGGCTTATCTTCATCAGTATTTATCTGGCATAATGAACAATGGCTCGCAGAATCTTCTTGATCGCTGGTATCCATGTCATCAAGTTCATCAAAACTGACGTATTTATAGCCAAATGGCGTACAGATCAGAATTTTGTCGCCGAACAGTGACGATAGCTCGTCTTCTTCTGAAAATGATGACTTGGCAAAAACAGTTGAAAGTGGGGCGATAGCATTAATAAATACCGCCATTACAATCATTAAATTATAATATATTTTATGTTTTAGAATTGTTCCAATCATCATGACAGTGCTTATAGAGATAAGGGAATTAAAGCTCAAGAAAATTAAGGGATAAAAAACACTTGAAGATCAGAATATTGAATATAAGAATAACTTTTAGAAAATATCCATGGCTTGCTTAAGGGTTGGCATCATTCAAGGTGAAAAATATTGAATATTAATTTTGAACGACTTAAAGACCGCATCACAAAATTATCTGAAATCGGCCGTACACCCGAGGGTGGGGCAAGGCGCATTGCATTATGTGAAGAAGACAAGCAAGGCCGTGATCTTGTTCGTGGTTGGATGCGTGAATTGGGACTTGAAGTTACCATTGATAAAATTGGTAATGTCTTTGGAGTACTGAAGGGAAGTGGCAATAAAAATCCTATCATGATGGGGTCCCATATTGATACGGTCGGTAACGGTGGACACCTTGATGGGCCGCTTGGGGTGCTGGCGGGGCTTGAGGTGATTAACACTTATCTTGATCATAATATCATTCCGGATCATGATTTATGTGTTGCTTTCTTCACCAACGAAGAAGGGGTGCGTTTCCAACCGGATATGATGGGGTCACTAGTTTATGCGGGTGGTTATGATTTGGAAAAGGCGTATTCCACAAAATCCAATGATGGAAAATTATTAAAAGATGAACTTCAGAAAATTGGTTATCTGGGTGATATGGAATGCGGCGCAATTGTCCCGCATGCATTTGTGGAATTACATATTGAGCAGGGACCAGTTCTTGAAAAAGAAAACATTGAAATTGGTGCCGTTGAAAATGTGCAAGGCATATCATGGTCAGCTTTAACCATTAAGGGCGAAGCAAATCATGCTGGTACAACCCCAATGCATATGAGACATGATGCTGGATATGCGGCGGCCTCAGTTTCCGTGATGGTGCGTAAAATTACCGAAACCATCGGTCATGGACAGGTGGGCACAGTGGGTGTGGTTATCTGCATATGACGGCGAAGGGACTTAAAAAACAAGAACTTTCAAAATTTCTGGCTACGCGTGGTTTGTGGTTGATTGTTGTTGAAATAACATGGATCAGCTTTGCGTGGCAGTTATGGACTTATAATTCATTTTATCTTCAAGTCATCTGGACAATCGGCATAAGTATGATTTGTCTTGCTGGTCTCATTCATTTGCCTAAAAAGATTATTTTGGCAATTAGTCTTGTGATGATATTTGGCCATAACTTGCTTGATGGGATTGAGCCGGAAACATTTGGGGATTTTTATTGGTTATGGAATATTCTTCATAATCAAACATATGTAGTAACACCTGATCTTCCTATTCGTGGATTTTTAACAGGATATCCTTGTATCCCTTGGATTGGGGTTATGGCATTGGGTTATTTGATGGGGGATATATTCACAAAACCTATAGAAGAACGTCATAAAACATTATTCAAAATTGGTGGGTCTGCGATCATTTTATTCGTGATTTTACGCTATCTGAATATATATGGTGATACTGAAAACTGGGCTGTGCAGGAGCGTGGATTTGCATACACGGTTATGTCATTCCTGAATACGGAAAAATATCCGCCATCACTGTTATTTTTGTTAATGACGCTAGGGCCATCAATATTATTGATGCCTTATTTTGATCGAATGACTGGTAATGTCGGTCGTTTTTTTGCTGTTTACGGTAAGACGCCATTTTTCTTTTATGTACTGCATTTGCCATTGGTGCATGTATCGTCATATTTGCTTTATTTGTTTCACAGAACCGAAACCAGTTCATTTCGTGATCATTCATCGTGGGCCGTATCATATGAACCAAATATGTTCAGATGGTATTTGATGACGGCATTCTTCGTTTTTTTATTTTACTACCCATGTAAATGGTTTGGTGAATATCGCCGAACCCATAAACATTGGTGGCTTAGTTATATTTAATTGGATTTTATAATGAATACTGAAAAGATATCTACTGCTCATCAGGCAGTGATCGAAAGTGAAGCCAGGCTTTTAAGAGCGCAACGCATTGCGCATATGGGGAATTGGGTGTGGGATATTCCGGCAAATGTGGTTCATTGGTCAGATGAAATTTATAATATTTTCGGCCTTGGCGTGCGGGAATTTAAAGAAAGTTATGAAGCTTTCCTTGAAAGGGTTCACCCTGAAGACCGTGAAAAAGTAAAGGCGGCCGTTCAAAATGCCGTTGATACAGGGCATACCTATTCCGTTTTTCACCGCATTATTAGGCCGGATGGTGAAGAAAGAGTGGTTCATGAAATTGGTGAAGTTTTGCTTGATGATGATGGCAACCCAATACGAATGGACGGCACGGTACAGGATATTACCGAACCCTGGAACAAAAGAATAAACCTGAATGAAGATAGTGTTGAAGATGAACATTTTGAAAAGATGCAATTTTGGTCAAATGTAGAAGGGGACTTGAAATCATCATTATCGGATATCATCCGATTGGGGGAACTTATAAAAAACAATCAACAAGCTGAAAGTGGTTCATCTGAAACAGCTGAATATGCTGACAAAATTATTGATAATGGTCAACATGTTATCTTTATGCTGAATAGCTTGCTTGAAAAGTCTATTTTGGAACTTGGTAACCTTTCTTCACAAAATGAAAAATTTCAGATTTTAGATATCGCAGAAAAATGTGCCAATTTTGCCAGACAAAAAGCAAAAGCGAAAAATGTAAAACTTGAAACCACCTTTGGTGATACAAGTTGTATTGCTGAACTGGATAAAGGGATCTGCGCCCAGATCATGATCAATTTGCTCTGTAACGCAATCAAATCATCTAATGCGGGTCAAACGGTCACATTTAATGTCAAATGTCATGAAGAATATTTTGAAATTATCGTTCATGATAATGGTGCTGAAATGGATCATGACGTGCTTGATGAAGAATTAAGAGGTTCAAAAACCGGATCACGTGTCAATTTATCCAATACAGGTGCGTCGCTTCCGATGGTTCAGAAACTGACGGAAATGCAGGACGGGATCATTTATATTGAAAGCAAAAAGGGAAGCGGAACAACAGTTAAGGTCGAGCTTCCCTTTTCATAAAGCGTTCTTATTTTGTTATGCTGCTTTAATGAGTTTGGAATTAATTTTTCCATGCTGGCTTTGCGGTTCCATCCCTTCTTGGGTCGGCTGCACCAGACCATTTTCCGTTTTCATTGGCTAGTGCATGAACACCGCCAAAGTAAGGATCAAAATGTCCATTTGCAACGCCGTAATTCGGTCTGTTCAGATTATAATCATATTCAGCCATTTTCTTGATCAGCTCGTTATCAATATTCGGGCCTTCGATATAGGCTTTATCATCCGGCACCACGTGTACTCTGAATGCGGAAACCGCTTTTTCTATATTTTGTTCAACATCAATCCAGTAACTGGTTACTTGTGCAATGGCGGAAATAATTCTGGCACTGGCAGGGCTACCAAGAACCATTTTGGTTTCATTATTTTTACGGACAATGGTTCCCGACATAGAGCTTAATGGCATTTCATTAGCCTTTAAGACATACGGTGAGCCATCATCTTCTATGCGGAAAGATTGCATATAATTATTATACAAAAACCCAAGCGTTGGATGAGCAACCAATGCTCCGAAATAATTATCGATACTCATGGTGACGGCAATTGCATTACCTTCTGCGTCAACAACAGAAAAATGTGTTGTTTCACCACCTTTACCGGATTTGAAATTTTCAATCATGCGTTGGGCTTCTTCTTTAGAAAGTTTATGACTGATATCATCTTGATAATTATGAAAGTCGGGTGGTGGGTTATTTTTCCTTGTCCCGTGACCAAGTCGCATTGCATTTAAAAGTGCAATTTTTCGTTCTGCATTATCTTGGTTAACTGCATCCGTTGATTGTGCCTCAAGCAGATTTAAGATTTGCAACATTACCCATCCACCATATGGCGGTGGAAGGGAGAGTACCTCATATCCACGGTAAGTTGATTTTATAGGTTCAACAATGGCGGGTTCAGGAAAGTTTGCCAGATCATCATAGGTAATCCAACCACCATTTTCTTGAAGGTCAGCGGCAATTTCACGGGCCATGTCGCCTTGATAAAATTCGTCTGCGCCTTTATTGGCAATACGTTCCAAAGTATCAGCCATTATCGGTTGTTTAAAAATTTCACCGATGTCATAAGCGCTTCCATCAGATTTTAAGAAAATTTCGGCGGCTTCTTTTTGCCCTTTTAATCCCATGCCGTAATGGGCGAAGGCTTTATGACGAAAATAACCGACTTCAATACCATTTCTGTATAAATCAACGGCAGGCATCACCAATTCTTTCCATGTGAAATTACCGCTTGCGTAATTTTTGAATGTATAATCAAGAACACGTAATTGGGACGGAACGGTTGATGCTGTTCTTCCACGGACAAGTTGGCTGCGCGTAACTTTATCAGGAATATTGGACGGGGAAAGGGTGGTTCCATGAATGACAAATGCGTCGCCATTTGCAGGTTGGACAAGCATCACGGTTTGTCCGAATATTCCCGATCCGGCCGGTTCGCCGGGACCCAGCGCTAAGGCAACAGCCACGGCAGCGTCATAAGCATTACCACCGTTTTCAAGGATTTTTACACCGACATCAGTTGCTTCCGGTGACGCAGAACTTACATATCCGGCGAATTCTTTTTCTTGAGAAAAACCAATAGATAAACCCAGATATGTAGACAGAAGAATAAAAAATAATCTACGCATAATTTTTCCCTTTTAATTATGCGTAGATTTTATATTTATTTACTCATAATGCAATGCATTAACCGGATTGGTTTTTGCCACATTAAATGCGTGCGTTGCGACGGTTGCGGCGGCAATCAGAATACCCACAATGCCTGCACCGATCAGCATACCATAAGGAAGGCCAATACGTTCCGCAAAGAAATTTAGATACTGGCTGGATGCAAAGAATGCGATGCCAAGTGCAATGGGTGTTGCCCATAACACTGGTGTTGAAAATTGCCAGATCAGCAGTCTAACGATTTGATTATTGCTCGCGCCTAGAACTTTACGGATACCGATTTCTTTGGTTTTTTGTTCCGCCATAAAGGCAGCTAAACCAAAGAGACCAAATGAAGCAAGTGCCAGTGCGACAAATGCAATTGAACCAAGTGTTGATGTGGCCAATTCAAAAAGCATATAAACCATCTGGAATATTTCATTTAAGAACTGACCTTGCATCGGATAGTCGGCATAAACAGTTGCCCATGCATCTTCAATATCACGAACGACACTGATCGGCGCGTCTTTCGAAATTTTCACAGACGCAAGTCTGTATGAACCAGGTCTCATGAAAAAGAAGGTTGGTTTAACAACATTAAATAGGCCAAGAATATTTCTATCGGCCATAACTCCGACGATTGTGTAAGTGGTGATGCCTCTTTCATCTCCTTCGTCTTCGTAGAAAACTTGTCCAACGGCTGCGTCTGCACTTTCAAAGCCAAGGGTCCTTACGGCCGTTTCATTAATTAAAACATTTACCTCACCATCTTCGCGGATGTGGGTGTCTTTGGCATATTCTTTTGAAATATCCCTGCCTGCAACAAATGGAATGTCATAAGTATCAGCAAAGCTGTCATCGATATTGATCTGATGCAGACTGATTGTTGATTCAAAATCATTTAGAATACGTGAAGCATTAATCGATGTATTTGTTTGTTCATAAGGAACCTGTGACGAAAGAGTAAAGTTTTCCACATAGGGGACATTCATCATTTCATTTCTAAGTACTTCATGGCGATCTTCCATTTGATCCACATTTAAACGGTTCAAAGTATAAATCTGATCTTTCGGGAAAATGCGGCTGCTTTCTTCCACTTTCGAGTTTTGTTGATAAACAACCAAAACCATCGCTAGAATACATACAGAGAATGTAAATTGTACACCAATCATGATCGCTCTAATGAGTGATGCGCCACGGCCTTTTCTAGCACTATCACGTAATGCATCAATTGGGTTGGTTTTGGTGATCAGGTAAGCCGGATAACTGCCAGCAAAACCACCGACAACCATGGTGGTAGCGATCAACCATGGAAGTTCTTGAATATAGTTAATTGTGAGAACCTTGCCTGATGCTGCATTGAACATAGGAATGATTAATTCAAGCACGGAAAGCGAAAGCAGCAATGAGAAAAACGTTATCGTCATGCTTTCAACCAGGAACTGGGTCAGCAATTGTTTCTTGTTTGCACCCAGCGTTTTTCTTAGGCCCACTTCACGTGCGCGTCCCATTGATTGTGCTGCGGCAAGGTTCGTATAATTCACGCAAGCAATGACCAGAACAACAATACCTAGAACTTGTACGACATCAATGACAGGAAGTCCCAGCATCGCCCATAAAGCCATATTTTGTTCCTGTAATGGTCGTACGTTAAATCCAGACAGGAAGTCACGTTGATCTTCTGGCATGTGGCGTTCATAAATACCATCCATTTGTGTTTGTAGCCAGTCCCTATCCAGGTTTTCGGGTAACAGCACGTAGGTCAGGTTACCCATAGATGTACTGCCCCAGTTTGTATCAGGTTGGAATTCTGTAATACGTTCCATGGCACGTACAGGAACGATAACATCAAGCGGTCTTGTCATTTCACTTGCGAAACCTGCGCTAAAGTGTGTATTAGCGGGTAGTTCGTCAATCACGGCCGCAACCGTTAAATCATGTTCATGATCCAGTGTAATGGTTTTCCCCATTGGGTCAGTATCACCAAAGAATTTTTCGGCCATCGTGGTGGAAATTATCACGCTGTTTGAACCATCCAGTGCCGTACGGTTTCCTTGCAGGAACGTTAGTTCGAATATGTCCAGTAATTCCGGATCGGCAAAGCGTACGTTTTGATAAAAATTATTTTCGCCAACGGTTACCAGAAATTCCCTGAAAATCGTGCGGGCCACGGCCTCAACCTGTTCAAGGTCAGATTTAATCAGCGGTCCAACGGCCCCCTGAACGCCATCAATTTGATTAAGTCCAAGATTGGATTGCGGGTTCACATCACCGCGAATGGTGTAAATACGTTCCGCATTTTGAAAACTTAAGTCATGCGTTTTTTCATATTCTGCAAAAAGCGAACCAAACATATAAATAGCAAGCCCGATAGAGAGCCCCAAAATGTTAATCACGGCATAAAGCTTGTTTTTCAAGATGCTTCTGATTGCGACTTTGATGTAATTTTTAAACATAACGTTTCTCTTTTCTATTCGCTTTTAAGTGAATAAACAGGATTAATGGTTGCCGCACCCCATGCCTTGATGGATGTGGTGGCATATGCAAGTACGAAGGCAACAACACCAGCGATTAGATAAGGCAGGATGCTCATATCAATGCGAGTGTTAAATGCCATTAGCCAATCATTCATCATGATCCATGCAACGGGCCATGCGATGACATTGGCAATCAATACTAATTTTGAAAGTTCCCATGATAACATGGTGACAATGTTCATAACAGATGCGCCAAGAACCTTGCGGATGCCGATTTCTTTGGTGCGGCGATCTGCGATGAAACTGGCAAGGCCATATAAACCGATACAAGCGATCATTGCCGTAATTCCTGCAAAGCCAATAAACATTCTGAAGACACGACCTTCTACGGCGTAGAAGGATGCGTAATCTTCTTCCAGATATGTTCTGCGGATTGGGTATTCAGTGACATGTTGCGCCCAGATGTTATCAATGGCTGCGGTTGCGGCGTTTAATGCGCCTTCCTCTGCTTTAATCACCATTTTATTACCGACACCTTCTGTCATGAGGAAGGAAAGGGAGGCAGGCTCTGATCTAACGGATCCAAAATGAATGTCTTTTACAATTCCAACAATATTGAAGTTTAAACGGTAATCCGTACCACCAAATGAAAACGCAGTATAAATTTGTTCGCCGACGGCATTATTGGGGTCGGTCCATCCGGCTTGACGAGCGGCGGTTTCGTTTAAAATAATACCACCGCTGACCGTCGGATTTTCCGGTGAAAAGTTTGGCATAATATCACCAAGGAAATCCTTGCTTAATGGACGGCCCGCGGCCATTTCCATGCCAAGCGTATCGAAATATCCGTCATTTACGCTGACGCGACGTGTAATGATTTGAAAATCTGGTGCTTCACCCTCTTTTTGAAAGACGGAACCATCCGATAAATCACCCGTCGGGATGATTGATCCGCTTGATACAGCTGAGATCGCTGGATTAGCAAGCAGCTGATCATGCATGGTTTGATATGCGTTTCTCGCTTCGCTGTTATTTAAGCTTACCGTGATGACATTTTCTGGCTCATACCCAAGTGAACCATTAAGTGCAAAGTTGATCTGATCATTCACAATGCCAGTTGCGGACATTAGCCCGATGGCAATGGCAAATTGCATCACCACTAATGTAGCGCGCAGCTTTGCTGAGCCAACACCGTTAAAGGCACGCCCGCGAACCGCGATAGCCGGTAAAATACCAGAGACAATCAGGGCAGGATAAAGACCGGATATAATGCCAACCATAACCGCAAGTAATATCAACCCACCCATAAAGGCGACGTTATATACAGCCGCAGCCGTAAGTGGAACACCAAGCATGCTGCCAAAAAATGGTGAGAACATTTCCACAAGAACCAATGCACAGATTAGCGCGATTAAAGCCATCAGGGTTGATTCCACAATGAACTGTGCGGCGATTTGTTTTCTGCTTGCGCCAAGTACTTTTCTGACGCCGACCTCTTTTGTTCTATTGCTGCTTTGTGCGATTTGCATATTCACAAAGTTAAACGTGGCAATCACAATCGCCAAAATGGCGACAATGGCAAAAATGGAAATATCAGATTTCTGTCTGCCCGGCTTTGAAAGTCCGGTCATTGTATCGCGAACGGTCATTTCATTTTGTAATTCAGTATTGAAATGAATGTCTTTTAAACTTTGTGCATAAACGCCCAAATCTTCTGCGAAATCGCTGCTAATGTTATCTTTGATATATTTATGGGCATTGGCGGCGAATGTGTCACCACTTACATTTGGTGCCAATCTTATATAATGATAAAGCTGATCGGAAAAATTACGTTCCCAAAATGTGTCATCATTCCAGACGACAGGTAACATTTCCATATGGGCATAAATGTTTGAAACCTGATGACTGTTGCTTTCATTATTTTCGATAATCGCAGTGACTTGAAAATCGTGCTGACCATCGATTGTGATAGTTTTTCCAATTGGGTTTTCGCCGGGGAATAGGGTGTCGGCGGCAATCCGGCTTAAAACCATATTATTCTGGTTCTTTAATGCGTTTTGATTACCTTGAATGAAATTGTTTCCGAAAAATTCAAAATAATTAGGGTCAACAAAACTAACCGTTTGATATAATTTATTATCACCAATGGTTAGCAAACTTTCTGTTAGCGCAATGCGACTTACATCTTCCACGTCATTTGGGTATGCATCCGCAATAACCGGGGATAACGGATTAAAAAATGTGGCAAATCTTGCGCCGCTTGATGTGCTTTCCCAATTCAGACGGTAAACACGATCATTGTTTGGCACATTGCTATCGAAACTGCTTTCGTGATTAACAAACAGGATAATTAGGATTGCAACGGCAAGTCCCGCAGCCAATCCAACGATGTTGATCGTGCTATAAAGGCGTTGTTTGAGGATGCTTCTAAACGCCATATGGATATGATTTAATAGCAATGTTTTCTCCTATTCATATCTTAATGCATTGATTGGGTTTGATTTGGCGACGCGGATGCTATTGCCCGCGACCGTTCCCCATGCAATCATCAGCGCGATTAAACCTGCAACAATTGAAAATCCGATGATGTAGGTGGCATCAATTCTGTAAGAAAAGCCCTCAAGCCATCTGGTCATCATGTAAAATGATAATGGCCATGCAATCAGATTAGCAATAAGTACGGGTTTGGAAAATTGCCACATTAATAAATGCACAATTTCAAATACACTGGCGCCCATGACTTTACGGATGCCGATTTCTTTCACGCGTCGTTCTGTTGTAAAGCTTGCAAGGCCGTAAAGCCCCATGCTTGAAATCACGATCGCAAGTGCTGAGAAAATAAGAAATAATCTTCCTTGATCCTGATCAGATTTATATTGTTCCGCAATTTTTTCTTCGAGGAATACTTGTGTGAATGGAACTTGTGGGAATAAGTCATTCCAGATTTCATTAATTTCGGCAACAACACGTTCTGTATCATCACCTGTTAACTTTAACGTGAGGCGGTAATAAAATTCCTGATCAATATAATAAATTGTCGGATTTGATTCATCACGTGTTGTTTGTAAATGAAGATCAGGAATAACCCCGACGATGGTGAACGCATTTTCATCAACAAGCCTTTTACCAATGGCGTCTTCTGCGTTTTTAAAACCAAACTGGCCAACGGCTGATGCGTTGATTAATACGTTGCTGTCTTTTACATCTTCACCGTAAAGCAGCGTAATATCATCACCGCGTGTTTCATCCAGATTTCTTCCATGGGTTACATTAATGCCATATGTGTTTAAGAAATCTTCATCGATGCTTTGAATTCGTGCAAGGATCGGGTCAACTTCAACACCATCAACATTACCAAAACCCACCATGGCAACCATTCTATCGGCTGGAACCGCGGATGTTAGTGTGGCACTTGCAACATTTGGGTGGGATAGTAATCTTTGTTTTAAAGTAACGGCATGTTCCTGCACCAATGGATCACTGATGCGGTTAATAACCATAAGATTTTCTTTTTCAAAACCTGCGTCACGGTCAATGCTATAGTCCAATTGTGAATAAACCACAAAGGCAGAAATGATCAGCGTGATACAGATGGTGAATTGAATGATGACCAGTGCCATACGCATTCTAAGGGATCCAACTGTTTCAGAACGCCCGGAAGAGAGAACTTTGCTAGGCCTAAAGGATGACATAACGAAAGCAGGGTGTGCCCCTGCGCCAACCGCAACAAATATTGTTAAAGCCACAATCAGGAACATGGTTGCTGGGGATTGAAGGGCATTGATTTCAAGCATTTTTTCAACAATTTCGCTGTAGTATGGCAGTGTAATTTCCACAATAACTAGTGCAAGAAGAAGTGCTATTGACGCCATCAGGATGGCTTCTGATAAAAATTGGAAAATGATATCTTTTTTACCGGCGCCAAGAACTTTTCTGATGGCAACTTCACGTGACCTAAGGCTTGCACGTGCAGTCGATAGATTCATAAAATTAAAACAGGCAATCACAAGGATCAGTAACGCAATCATAGAAAAGGAAATGATTGTCGTCATATTGCCTTTTGGTTTGATGCGCGCGGATTCAGATCCTTTTAAATGGATATCCGTAAGCGGCATAAGATGCAGTTCCCATCTTTTGCTTGGTACAATTGTGTCGTTTGGTCTTGGCCCTCTACGGTCAAGGAATGCCGGAAATTCATTTTCAATTGCGGCTTCCGTTGTGTTCGCACCCAGTTTTACATAAATATAAGTGCCAATGTTAAACCAATTATCCAGTACAGATAATTCATCATTATCATCTTGCGGCTGTGGGAATTCGGTATAAGAAAACGGGACGACAATATCCAGATTCATATGTGAATTTTGCGGTAAATCTTTAAGAACTGCGACTACGTTATAATCACGGCCTACGCTGGAACTAATGCTTTGGCCCAGAACATCTGTGGTTCCAAAATATTTAATGGCCATTTCTTCTGAAATGATTGCCGCAGATGGGTCGGTAAAAGAAGTTATTTTTTCACCATGTACCAATGGCATGTCAAAAATATTAAAGAAATTACCATCTACAAAGGCGATTTCTTCTGAAAAATAATCATTTCCTTTTTTGATGTTTCGGTTGGCGTAATAAAGTCGTGCTGTTTCCTCAATGCCTGGGAAATCCTGTTCGATGAATGGTTTTAGCGGTCCCATCGACGCAGCAAGGTTAAAGGTACGAGCTGTTGGTGCATGGCTTACCAGTTCAACGCGGTAAATATCTTCGTTATTTGGAATCCATTTATCATAGCTAAGTTCATCTTTTACAAACATCATAATCAGAATGCAGGATGCAAATCCGATCGCCAGACCAAGGATATTGATGGCGCTGAATAGTTTATATTTATAAAAATTGCGCAGGGCACTATTGATGTAATTTTTAGCCTTCATTATTCATACCTTAATGCTTTGATGGGGTTGGCACGTGCAACACGGAAACTGTTACTTGCCACTGTTGCCCACGCAATAAGAAGCGCAGCCACACCGGCGAGTGCACAAAAACCAAGAATGAAAATAAACTCGATACGGTAAACGAAACTTTCTAACCAAACTGTCATGGCATAAAATGCCACCGGCCAGGCAATTGCATTTGCAATGAAGACTGGTTTTGAAAATTGCCAAACCAGTAGCTTCACAATGTCAAACACGCTTGCGCCCATGACCTTACGAATGCCGATTTCCTTTGTGCGGCGTTCTGCTGTGAAACTTGCAAGACCATAAAGACCAAGACAGGCAATGAAGATTGCTAGACCAGAGAAGGTCGCAAACATTGCCATTTCGCCTTGTTCTTGTTCATATTGGTTTTCAAGATTGTCAGTGGCAAAATTATAATCAAACGGGACGCTCGGGATTTCTTGTTCCCAGATTTGTTTTAATTGGTCAACGACCGCCATTGGGTCACCGGTATATTTAACGGTAACATATTGGGCGAGGGTTGGTGTCAGGTCGAACATTTCCGGTCTGATCTGTTTTTTAAGTGTGTCCAAATGGGAATCAACAACAACACCAATGATTTCATATTCCATAATAAAGGATTCATCATTATTGCCGAATGGACGGTAAAGGGATTTGCCGACGGCCTCTTCTGCGCTACTGAACCCTAATGTGCGAACAGCCGTTTCATTGATGACCAATGAACTAACATGGCCGTTTCCTTCGCGGATGGCGCTGAATTCTGCGCGTTCGTCATTTTTGTTAATGTCATAATAGCGTCCTGCGATAAGCGGGATGTTATAGGTTTCAAAATAATCATAACCCACGGTGCGGTTACCGATTAATTGTGTATCTTCTGCGGGCATTTCCGGTGTGCGAAGGCCTGTGTTGTTTTCGGTCGGTACACCTGGTGCATCATTTGACGTTGCAACATTTATGACATTCGGAATGCGTTTATATTCATTTACAAGTGTTGCTTGTTTATTATGGGCCGCATCACGGTATAGATTGCCGATAACAATCATACGTTCTTTATCAAACCCAAGTTCGATGTTTTTCGCATAAAGCATCTGGCCGTAAACGACGGCTGTTGAAACGAACAGGGTAATTGAAATCGCAAATTGGAAAATAACCAGTGCGGCTCTTAATTTTGCGGATGCGCCCCCTTCTGATGATTTATTTGCTTTTAAAACTTCGGCTGGTCTAAATCCAGATAGGATAAAGGCAGGGTATAATCCACCCATTAATCCAACGGCTGCTGCCATCAGCATCACCAGAAGCAGATCACTTGATGCGTAATCAAACGATAAATCCTTACCGATTGTTTCATTGTAAAGTGGCAAGGACATTTCCACGATTGCCATTGAAAGAAGCAAAGCGAACAATGTTAACAAGATGGATTCGCCAATAAATTGGGAGACCAGATTTTTACGGGATGCCCCCAAAACCTTACGAAGACTAACTTCTTTGGCCCGTTGACTTGCACGGGCTGTGCTTAAGTTCATAAAATTGATGGATGCAATTAGTAATATTAAAAAAGCAACAGCAGAGAATATAAGTACGGTATTTAAGCTTCCGCTTTCTGTAAATTCGCTTGTTCCCGGTGCCTGCAAATGCAAATCCGTAATAGGCATAGAGCTTAGTTCAACGAAGCTTGAAACTTTATCACCGCTTCCTTGTTCAGGGAAATTACGGTCAATGAAAGTAGGCATTTGTGCATCTATTTCATTGATATCTGCGCCGTCACGTATCGTATAATAAAGAAAACTATTAACCGAGAACCAGCTATCAAACATCCATTCTTGGCTTTTCCATTCTTCTTCTACGATCGGTAAAAAAGCATCACCCCCAAGAATAGTGTTTTCTGGCATGTCTTCAACAACGGCGCTAATTCTAAATTCACGTTCAAAAACATCGGCGTTGACCGTGATAGATTGACCTAACGCGTCGCCGTTTGGGAAATATTTATCAGCGAGTGTCTTGGTAAGGACGATACTACTTTGATCGACAAGTGCGTTGTTGATGTTTCCTGATAAGGCATTAAGGTCAAATATATTAAGAAATTCCGCATCGACGAGGCCGATGGTTTCTTCGAAATAATTTCCGTCTATTGTAAATGTTACTCGCTTTCCTGAAATCCGAGCAGCATGTTCAATTTGTGGGAAATCTTTCTTTAAAGCATGGATGATGGGACCAGCCGCGAGCGAGAATTCCATAGGCGGCCTCGCTGTTGGCAGGAAGGTTTGATGCATTCTGTATATATTATCAGCCTTGGACCAGAACTTGTCATATCCAACCTCGTCACGGACAAATAAGGCAATCATCATGCAGGCAGCAAGGCCGATGGCTAGACCCAGAATGTTAATGGCACTGAATAATTTATGATTATAAATGTTGCGCCATGCGACAGTAATATAATTTTTAAATAGCATCATTCGTCCCCTTATTCATATCTTAATGCAAAGATTGGATTTGCTTTTGCGACACGCATACTGTTGCTTGCAACGGTGCTCCATGCGATTAGCATCGCTGAAATACCGGCGAGCAAACAGAAGCCAACCACATAATAAATTTCAATGCGGTAGACGAAATTCTCTAACCAAACGCTCATGGCGTAATAAGATATGGGCCACGCGAGAAGATTGGCAATAATTACAGGTTTTGAAAATTGCCAAACCAGTAATTTTACAACATCAAATACGCTTGCCCCCATAACTTTACGGATGCCGATTTCTTTGGTGCGGCGATCCGCAGTGAAACTTGCCAGACCATAAAGGCCAAGACAGGCAATGAAGATAGCAAGACCAGAGAAGGCAGCAAACATAGTCGCTTGCCCTTGTTCTGCGGAATATTGCTTGGCAATCGCATCGGAAATGAAGTCATAATCAAACGGGATGCTTGGAATTTCCTGTTCCCAAAGGGCACGGACCTGTTCAACCACTAAGGTAGGATCGCCTTGAAATCTTGCGGCGATAACTCTTCCCCAATCATTTTCAAGCTCATACACTTCGGGGCGTATTGTTGTTTTTAAGCTGTCGAAATGAATGTCTGGAATAACGCCAATAATTTCATATGTGGCCGTAAGATTTTCTTCCGGCTGTCCGGCACCTTTATAGATGATTTGGCCGATGGCTTCTTCAGGGCTAGTAAACCCAAGTCTGCCAAGAGCAGATTGGTTTAGCATAATTGAGCCGGTGTAATTAATCCCGTTACGAAGATCATCCGTCATTACATTACGGTCACCGCGTTCCTTGCTATAGGCGCGACCGGCAATCATTGGTATATCGAATGTTTTGAAATATTCATATCCGACATTACGACTACCGATCAGAACACCATCTTCAACGGTTTGGCCTTCTGTGTGGACGATTGTGTTATTGTTATTGGAATTACCCGGCATAAAATCAGACCAAGTAACAGCAGTCACACCCGGCATTCTGCGGATTTCTTCCACAAGGGTCAGCATTTTTTCGTAAACGACATCACGGCCAGCTTCTTTGATCGCTAATACATTTTCAGTGTTATAACCAAGGTCCATCGTTCTGGCGTATAGCATTTGACCATAGACCACTGATGTGGAAACAAACAGTGTGATCGATACGGCAAACTGCATCACAACCAAGATATATCTTAGTTTCACGGATGCATCACTTTCGGCTGATTTATTTGCTTTTAATGTTTCTGCAGGGCGGAAATGCGAAAGGACAAACGCAGGGTAAGCGCCGCCAAGCAGTCCAACACCAAAAGCAAGCAGAACAATGTTTAAAAGATCGCTTGAGCCATAATTAATCACAAGCTCTTTGCCGATCGTTTCGTTATAAAGCGGTAGTGCCAATTCAACGATCGAAAGCGCAATCACAAGCGCGAATAATGTCATTAAGACAGATTCACCAAGAAACTGAATGATCAGATCTTTACGGGAAGCGCCCATAACTTTGCGAAGGCTGACTTCCTTTGCACGTTGACTTGCACGTGCGGTGCTAAGGTTCATGAAATTAATCGCTGCTATCACCAAGATCAAAATAGCAACCGTGGCAAAAATCATCACTGTATTTTTGTTGCCGCCTTGATGGTATTCACCGTTACTTAAGGCATTCAAATGAATGTCTTGAATATTCATGGTGGACATCACGATCATATCCGATGTTTCAGCATCATCACCACCAAAAGGTAATTTCGGGAAATTACGATTTACAAAATCAGGGTATGCTTTGTTGATATTTTCAATATTGGCGCCATTTTGAAGAGAAAAGAAAAGCTGCGAGTTGGTTGAAAACCATGCATCAAACATATAAGGACGGTCAAGCCAGGCCGCTTCATCAATACTGATGATTGCTTTTGGCTTAACATGGCTGTTTTCACGCATGTCTTTCATTACGGCGACGATATTGTAATCTTTTTTGAAATTATCAAAATCGACGGTCAGAATTTCACCAGCCACATTTGTGTTGCCAAAATATTTCTGGGCCAATGTTTCATTCAGGATAATGTTGCTATAGCTGTCCATGGCACCATCAAGCGAACCAGAGATGATTTCAAGGTCGAAAATATCTGTAAATTCAGGATCAACTAACGTGATGTAATCAACGAAGTAATTGTCATCCACGATAATTGTTGGCTCTTGTATTGAATAGCGCGTCGCATGTTCAATGTCCGGGAAGTCCTTTTTCATAGCATTCATTACCGGTCCCGGTGTCATTCCCATATACATCGGGTCACGCCCCGGTACTGTGAATGTAATATTCGGGCGGTAAATGTTATCGGCCTTCGTCCAGAACTTGTCATAAGAAAGCTCATCGCGGACAAACAGTGCGATCATAATACAAGCGGCCAAACCAATGGCGAGGCCAAGTATATTAATCGCGCTGAACAGCGAATGTTTAAAAATGTTGCGCCATGCGCTTACAAAGTAATTTGTTAAAAGCATTTTTATAATCCTGAATTTGGCTCCCTACTCCCTTTCCCTTCAAGGTCGCCGAATTTTTAGATTGCGTTTAAGCACGCATGCTTTCTGTAACAACGTGACCATCAAGCAGGTTGATTGTGCGGCGTGCATAATCAGCATGTGACGGGCTATGTGTTACCATTACGATTGTTGTACCTTCTTCGTTTAGTTTCTGAAGCATTTCCATTACTTCCTGACCATGAGCAGTATCAAGGTTACCGGTTGGCTCGTCAGCGAGGATCATGCTTTGGTTACCAACAACGGCACGGGCCACAGCAACACGCTGTTGTTGACCACCGGAAAGTTGACTTGGCATATGTTTAGCGCGGTGGGCAATACCAACTTTATCCATTACGGCGTTAACACGGTCTTTGCGTTCTGAGGCCGGAATATCATGATAAAGCAGCGCAAGTTCGATGTTTTCAAATACTGAAAGCTCATCAATCAGGTTAAAGCTTTGGAAGATAAAGCCGATATGTTGTTTTCTGATAACACCAAGTTGTGCTTCAGAATATCCTGCTACATCCTCGCCATTAAAGAAGTAATGACCACTTGATGGTGTATCAAGCATTCCAACGATGTTTAGAAGCGTTGATTTACCACAACCTGATGGTCCCATGATGGCAACAAATTCACCTGTTTCGATTTCAATGTTGACGTTGTTAAGGGCAACCGTTTCAACTTCGTCTGTGCGGTATGCCTTTGTAAGGTCTTGTAATTTTAACATTCTATGTCCTTTTGGTTTGTTAAATTCTTTGGTTTATTCTTCGGTTAATTTTAAACGGTCCATATCCATGAAGCTGGTGTATGGTGATGTGATGACGCGCTCACCGATTTCCAGTCCTTCTATTACCTCAATGTAATTGTTGTTTTTGCGTCCAAGGCGCACATTACGTTTAATGGCAGTTGTGCTGTCATCGGTGACAACGAATACCCAGCTACCACCTGTGTCTTGGTAAAAGGCACCATTTGGAATAAGGACGGCTTCAGCGCTGTCGCCAAGGGTTAGTTTTGACTGTAATGTTTGGCCGCGACGAATATCTTCTGGCTGTTCTTCAGTGAAAACCATATCGATTTTAAACTGGTTGTTTTGAACATCCGGATAGATTTTCTTGATGCGCATTGGGAATTCAGCATTATCGCCAGGGCGCACATACACACCATTTTGACCAAGGTCGATACGGTTTAGATAAAATTCATCCACCTGTACTTCAAGTTTGAAATTATATGGATCATCAATTTGACCGATGGCTGTGCCCGGACTTACTGTTTGACCAAGTTCAAGATCAAATCCGGAAAGCTGCCCTTCGATTTGCGCTTTCATATTTAGGTTTTCAAGACTGGTTCTGGCGATACCAAGATTTCTTTCCAGGTTTTCTGTGTCCAGTTTGGACATCTGAAGCTGAGTTTCCTGCATACGCGCATCGGTTTCTTGTGATTGCTTGGTGATGTCAAGCATCTTGATTTTATAGGCTAGGTCCTCTTCAGCCAGATCCATTTGCGCTTTGGTATAGTTACCATTGGCATATAGTCTTCTGTAACGTTCAATATTACGGGTCATTTGCTGAATTTCATATTCAAGCGTCGTGATATTGGTAATATGGCGCAGGCGGTTTTGCTCAAGCTGTAATTCAAGTGTACGCATGGCGTTAAGCTGCCCTGCAACGCGTGCTTCGTTTTGGAAAACTTCAAGCTGAAGCGTTGGGTTGGATAACTCAACGATTGCCTGTCCTTGATTTACGATTGCACCGTCTTCAACAAGAATACGTTCCACGCGACCACCTTCGGTCGCCGATACGAATACGGTTGTTAGCGGGGTTACTTTTCCGCGGATGGGAATGTAATCTTCGTATACGCCGCTGGTGACGGTTGAAACCACTAGGCGGCTTTCTTCAACGCGGAATGTGCGACCGCCACTAACGCTGTCAAAAATCATATAAATGACAGTTAGTGTGATTAATCCGGCGGCGCCGAATAAGGCCAGTTTTTTATTATCGCGTTTTTTTTCAATGACGCGGTCCATGCCTGTACCAGCATGGGCGCTTGTTGTGCTTTTAATATTGTTGTCCATTTTAGTCATGTTAACTTCAATCAAATAATTCGTGTTACCTTCTTTAAGTGCAAAGAGCGTGCCAAAAATAAAAACGTTGATTTTCAATGATTTAATTCTTTACTGTTCGTTTTCGTACAGTATATACTGTTCGTAAACGGACACTGGTGTACGAATGCGGACATTAAAAGGATAAGTAAAATTGGAAAAACGCGGTTCGATATTAATTGTGGATGATGACGAAGATATTCTTGTTGCGGGCAAGCTTCTTCTTAAACCGCATTTTGCATCCGTTAAAACCATTGAGGATCCAAATAGGTTGCCGGAACTGTTATCGAAAAATACATATGATGCAATTTTGCTGGATATGAATTTTGGTCCCGGTCAAAGTTCTGGTGAGGAAGGCTTTCACTGGTTATCAGAGATTATGAAAATCGATCCACAGGCCGTTGTTATCATGATCACGGCCCATGGTGGTGTAAATATTGCTGTAGAGGCCATGAAAATGGGGGCAACAGATTTCGTTTCAAAACCATGGCAAAATGAAAAAGTGGTCGCCACCTTGTCTGCGGCGGTGAAACTAAGGAGAACTCGAAACGAAGCAGCAAACCTGAAACGGGTAAATCAAACACTTGTTGAAGAACGCGGTGGTCAGGAAATTATCGGGTCATCCGACGCGTTAAAAAATATCCAGTCTATGATTGACCGCGCCGCGCCGACGGATGCCAATGTTATAATTCTTGGGGAAAATGGAACGGGTAAAGAATTGGTTGCCCGTGAATTACACCGCAAATCCAAAAGGTCCGGTGAAATATTCTTAAGCGTGGATATGGGCGCGATTAGCGAAAGCCTTTTTGATAGTGAACTGTTTGGTCATAAAAAAGGATCATTCACGGATGCAAAATCAGACCGCGTTGGCCGTTTTCAAGCGGCATCGGGTGGGACATTGTTCCTTGATGAAATCGGAAATTTGCCGCTGCATATGCAGACGAAACTGTTAACAGTTTTAGAACAACGTCAAGTAACACCCGTTGGGGCAAATGCACCGGTGGATATTGACGTAAGAATTATTGCTGCAACAAACCTGACGGCAAAAGAGCTTAATGACGAAAGCCGTTTTAGACAGGATTTGTTATTCCGTCTTAATACCGTTGAGATTAACGTGCCGCCTTTAAGGGAACGCCCGGGCGATATCGAAGAAATCGCCAACCATTATATCGAGGTTTATTGCCGCAAATATGATAAACCGCATAAGAAATTATCGGTGGACGCATTAAGTGCGATTAAAGAATATAACTGGCCGGGCAATGTCAGGGCGTTACGCCACGCTATTGAACGCGCAATTATATTGAGCCAAGGAAATGAATTTTCAGCGGGGGATTTTTCCTTGGAAAGTCATCCCGATAGCGCGGGTGAAGTGGCGAACAAATTAAGCATTAAAACAAGTTCCGGCACCGAAGAAATTGAACTTCCTGACGGTAACCTTAATCTGGAACGGATGGAGCATGTTTTAATTGAAAGGTCACTTAAAAAACATCGCTATAATATTTCGCACGCGGCGAAAGAATTGGGTTTAACGCGCGCCGCACTTTACCGAAGGATGGAAAAATATGGGTTTTAAGCGTTTCAGCTTACTTCTTACTATAAGATTGGTGTTGTTATTCGTAACCGTTTCCAGTCTTTCTATCCTTGTGATCAGCCCGGGTTTTATTGCGGCTAGCATGCTTATTACATTGGTTGCTGTTTTTCAGATTTTTGAAATTGTCCGCTTTGTAAAACTTACCAATGATGATCTGACCCGTTTTTTGGATGCCATGCGTTATAGCGATTTTGGCCAAAAATTTGATCATGCCGGAATGGGTGCGGGTTTTAATGAACTTGGTGAAGCGATCACAGATATTCTTGAACGCTTCCGACAGCTTCGCGGTCAGCAGGAAGAGGACCTAAAACATTTAAAAGCACTGATTGAACAGGTTCCCGTGCCATTAATGTCCATCAATGGTGACGGTACCATTTCAATTCATAATAATGCAGCAAGGCGGCTTTTTGGGTCTGCGCATGTGACGCGGGTTTCTGACCTGTCGCAATTTGGTGATGAATTTAGGAAAAAGGTACTTACTTTGGAACCCGGAGAACGCCACCTTGTGACGTTTAAGCTGGATGATATTGAACAGACCTTAACGGTCGCATCCACGCAGATCATTTCAGCAGGTAAAGTAGAAAAATTAATTTCATTGCAAGACATCCAAAGCGAACTTGATGTTGCGCAGCTTAAAGCATGGCAAGATTTGGTGCGCGTGCTTACCCATGAAATTATGAATAGCATCACGCCCGTATCATCACTGGCGAAAACATCAACCGATCTTGTTGATGATGCCATTGAAAAGGCAAAAGGCCAAGATGAACTGGTTGAAGAATTAAGTGATGTTCGTGATGCGGTCGATACCGTCGCCAGAAGATCAGATGGCCTTATGCATTTTGTGCAAAGTTATCGTCGCCTCACCAGATTACCACCACCGGAAAAAGAACAAATTGTTCTGAAAAAGATATTTGATGATGTCATTCGGATCGCGGCCGTTAATTGGGATGATAAGGGAATCGCGCTAGATGTTGATGTGGCAACAGACAGTCTTGAGGTTTCCGCTGATCCAGAAATGCTTGAACAGATGTTGATTAACTTGCTTAAAAATGCGGCGGAAGCATTAGAGGGCGTAGAAAATGCCAAAGTTTCGTTAAGTGCAAAAATCAATAAACGTGGCCGAATTGTTATTGAAATATCAGATAACGGGCCCGGCATACCGGATGACCTTGCGGAAAAAATATTTGTGCCATTTTATACGACAAAACGCGAAGGATCGGGTGTTGGTCTTGCCTTAACCCGTCAGGTGATGATTGCTCACGGTGGTAACGTTAGTCTTTCGACTTCTGCTGGTGGCGGTGCATCATTTTTTCTTACATTTTAATCAAGGTTAGGCATGGTCGTTTCATTTAAAGATATTTCAAAACAATATGGCAAGACCAGTGTTCTTAATCAAATAAACCTTGATGTTGAAAATCATAAAATAACGGCACTGGTTGGCGAAAGCGGCAGCGGTAAAACAACATTATTGCAGCTGGTGAATGGTTTAACGGAACCATCATCCGGTCATGTTGAACTGTTTGGCGACAAGCTGAATTATGATGATATTTCCGGTATGCGAAAGAAGATGGGGTATGCGGTTCAAGGTGGCGGTCTTTTCCCGCATATGTCAGTTTATGAAAATATCATTGTGATGGCGAAACTGGATGGATGGTCTGACGCGGATATTAAAAAGCGCGTGGATCATGTGATTAAGCTCGTGAATTTATATGAAGAATTACTGGATAGATATCCGCATAAACTATCCGGTGGGCAGCAGCAGCGTGTAAGTCTTTGTCGTGCTTTGATGCTTGATCCAGCATTACTGTTACTCGATGAACCATTTTCCGCATTAGACCCCATCACCAAAGAACATATTCACGATGAATTTTTAAAAATGCAGCAAGCGGAACCGCGTGCGATTATGCTTGTCAGCCATGATATGAGTGAGGCCGTGAAGCTTGCCGATAATATTGTCATAATTGAAAAAGGTGAAATCATTCAGCAGGGGAAAACCGCAGATATTATTCAGAACCCAGCAAATGACTATGTACGAAATTTACTGAAATCACATGCAGATTAAATGCTGATGAGCAGCAAACTTGTTTCACTGTTAAGGACGCCGTCAATCATTCTGACATCCCTTAACACGCGGTCAAATTCTGATAGGCTGGATGTTTGAATTTCAGCAACCAAATCCCATGAACCATTTGTTGTGTGTAATGCGTGAAGTTCCGGCATTCCGCGTAGCTTTTTAATCACTTGTGATGTTGTTTTGCCGACCACTTCGATCATCATTAGGGCGCGTATGGTATCCTGATCATAATCTTCACGGACGCGCACAGTGAACCCGTGAATGGCACCGGAATTTACAAGCCTGTCCAGTCTGTTTTGCACGGTGCCACGGGATACACGCAGTATATCAGCAAGCTTTGATAAAGGAGCGCGCCCATCGTTCCTTAATAAAGAGATTAGGTCACGATCAAGTTGGTCATATATATATTTGGTTGGTTCTTTCAATATATCGGCAATCATGTTTGAAATTGTTATTTTTCACAATTTTATATATCAAAATGTACAATTATGCATCAATTTTTATCAAAAAATGACATTGTTGCTAGTTTTGTGCTTTGGTAAAATCTGTTTTTAAGAACTTAAGTGAGCAATATTATGAATAAAAAATCATTAAACGAACTTAACCTTGTCCCATTCGTCAGTGTTGATGACATGATGAAGATTATTTTAGATATCGGCGTTGAAGAAATGCTTGCCGGAATTACAGAATATCTTGATGAAGATTTTCGCCGCTGGCCGGAATTTGATAAAACACCACGTGTTGCCTCCCATTCACAAGAAGGCGTGATTGAATTAATGCCGACGAGTGATGGTCAAATTTATGGTTTTAAATATGTGAATGGTCACCCGAAAAATACAAAAGACGGCCTTCAAACGGTAACGGCGTTTGGTGTGCTTTCTGATGTGGAAACAGGTTATCCATTAATGTTCACGGAAATGACAATTTTAACGGCCCTTCGTACGGCGGCAACATCGGCACTTGCGGCAAAATACTTAATGCCAAAGGGTTCAAAAACAATGGCGATGGTCGGAAACGGCGCGCAATCAGAATTTCAGGCGCTGGCGTTTAAATCCATCTGTGGCATCGAAGAAGTACGCCTTTATGATGTTGATGCAGCGGCCACTGAAAAATGTATGCGTAACCTTGAAGGTCGCGGCTTAAAAGTGGTTCCATGTGATAGCGAACAAATGGCCGTTGAAGGCGCAGATGTAATCACCACATGTACTGCCGATAAGCAATATGCAACCATTCTTACTGATAACATGGTTGGGTCGGGTGTTCATATTAATGCCATCGGTGGTGACTGTCCTGGTAAAACGGAACTTCATAAAGATATCCTACTGCGTTCTGATATTTTCGTGGAATATACCCCACAAACCCGCATAGAAGGTGAAATTCAACAGCTTGATGATGATTATCCGGTAAAAGAATTATGGCAGGTTATGACTGGCGAAGTTGAAGGACGCACATCTGAAAAACAAATCACCCTTTTTGATGGTGTTGGTTTCGCGATTGAGGATTTCTCGGCCCTAAGATATTTGCATGACCAGCTACAAAGAACAGGCCATTTCCAAAATTTGGATATGCTTGCTGACCCTGATGATCCACGTGATCTGTTTGGTATGGTGCAAAGGGCCGCAAAAAACAATGACGGAGAGTAACCATGGAAAAACGCAGTGTTCAGGCACCTGCGGCTGTAATTATGGTGCGGCCGCATCACTTTGTGCCCAATTCACAAACGGCAAAAGATAATAGCTTTCAACAAACAAGCGAGGATTTATCCGAAGCTGAAGTTTCAAAAAAAGCTTTTCAAGAAGCAACAATTGTCGCTGAGAAATTAGAAGAAAAAGGCGTAAGAGTTCATATCTTTGAAGATGAAGGAACGAAAACACCGGATTCCGTTTTCCCGAACAATTGGTTTTCGACCCATTCGGGCGGTCATGTGGCCATATACCCAATGTTCCCTGAAAACCGCAGATTGGAAAGACGGTATGACATTATTGAAATGCTTAAAACCAATTACCGTGTTCAAGATGTGATTGATTATTCTGGCCTTGAGCCGGACGGTCTTTTTCTTGAAGGGACAGGGGCAATGGTGTTGGACCATAGGGACCGTGTTGCTTATGTGACCAAATCAAACCGTGCTGATCCGGTGACATTAGAAAGATTTTGTACCCATTTTAATTATGAACCAATGGCGTTTGATGCTTTTGATGATAGTGGTACACCCGTTTATCATACAAATGTACTTATGTGTATCGCCACCGATTTTGTGATGGTCGGGCTTGATATGATGGATGATCCAGCAAGACGGGACGAGATCGTATCAAGATTTGAAAGTTCCGGTCGCGAAGTCATTGCATTAAGCAAAGATCAAATTGCCAATTTTGCCGGCAATGCGCTGGAATTACAGGGTAGCGAAGGACGCATTCTTGCCATTTCCAAAAGAGCCGTTGATGCGCTAACCGACGAGCAAATAGCCAAAATCGAAGAAAGCACAACCATACTGCCGCTTGAAATTCCGACAATTGAACTGGCGGGTGGTTCAGTGCGCTGTATGCTCGCAGGAATTCATTTATTGCCGCGTTAGGTTTGACTTAAAACCATATATCCCTGATACTGATTAAAAAGGTATCAGGGAAAGAAAAATCTTTAAATCAATCACAGTGAAATTAATGTTCTTGGCCTTAACTTTAGTGGGGCCATTTACGTTCGCGCAGGATAAAGAAACCATTACTGTGGGCAGCAAAATGGATGGCGAAAGCTATTTACTCGCGGAAATAATGTCGCAGTTATTAGAAAGTGATGGTTACATCGTTGACCGGCGGTTTGGAATGGGTGGGACGCTTATTACCTATAATGCACTGACATCTGGTGAGATTGATTTATACCCTGAATATACCGGTACAATAACAGCTGCACTGTTAAGCGAGGATGAGCTTTCAGATAATCCAATCTCAATTGATGACCTTAATAAAATTTTGAACGATAAAGACTTGCATGTAAATTTCACGTTTGGATTTAATAATACCTATGCGATGGCGATTAAACGTGAATTAAGCGATGAAAAAGGTATTAAGAGCATTTCTGATTTACAAAATCATCCAGATTTAAATGTGCATTTCAGTCATGAATTTTTAAATCGCAATGATGGATGGCCGGCGTTAAAGGCGGCATACGGGCTTTCTTATGAACCCACAGGAATTCAGCATGGCCTTGCCTATAAGGCCATTGATGAAGATGCCATTGATATGACGGATGCTTATTCAACAGATGGTGATATCGAAAGATACGGGCTTATTTTACTGAAAGATGATCTTGAATTTTTTCCGAAATATTTTGCGGCATCACTCACAAGGACAGATTTTCCATTAAGGGCAGCAGAACTGCTTGCTGAGTTATCCAGTAGTTTAAATGACGAGAGCATGCGTGCAATGAATGCTCAAGTAGTTATTCATGAAAGAACATTCGCGGATGTTGCAAATGAATTTCTAATTTCAAAAAATCTCGTTAGTGAGCAAAGGCAGCAGGCGGGTTGGTCAACCCGGTTGTTATCCAATACATTAACACACATCAAAATCACGTTGATCGCGTTATCAGCTGGGTGTGTATTTGCTCTTATATTGGCTTTTTTGATTTTTAGATCCGTTAAATTATCAAGATCAGTGATTTATTTTTCTGGACTTATGCAAACGATCCCGTCTATTGCATTGCTGGCGCTTATGATCCCGCTTTTCGGTATTGGTGAACTACCGGCCATTCTTGCGTTATTTTTATATTCCTTGTTACCAATTTTAAGAAGTGCCGTGACCGCATTAACGACGATTGACCCGGTCCTGGTTAATGTATCACGCGCCATTGGCATGACGCGCTTTCAACAATTAAGTCGGGTTATTTTCCCGCTTGCTTTACCCAATATATTGTCAGGTATCAGAACAGCGACGATCATTTGTATTGGTACGGCGACACTCGCGGCGTTTATTGGTGCGGGCGGGCTTGGTGAGCCAATTGTGACCGGGCTAGCGTTGAATGATACGAACCTAATTTTACAAGGGGCGGTGCCAGCCGCATGTCTTGCAATAATCACGGAACTTCTTTTTGAACTTCTTGAAAAGAAGGTTATCCCCGAACATATGCGTGTTCGTTAATCCTGTTTCAGCCTGACCGTTTTTTCATGGAACGTGATTTTGCCCTCTTTAAACAATTTGCCGAGCGCTTTTTTATAATTGGATTTACTGACATGGAAAATGGCATTGATTTCACCGGGCGGACTTTTGTCAGTAAGGGTCGTGATGCCGCCATTTTCATGAAGGAAAGCCAGAATTTTATCTGACAGCTCTTCACGCATTTCATGGGCCAGTTTTTGAAGTGTTAAATTGATGCGACCGTCATCCCGAAATTCACCGATATATCCTTTAAACTGATCACCGGCCCTAATAGGGCGGACAACTTCGTTTTGATGAATAAGACCAAGATGGGTGCCGTTAATCACTGCTTTATAACCGAGGTCGGTTTTTCCAGTGATCAGTAAATCCACCTCTTGGCGAAATTCAAAATCACCTTCGTTTTCTTCTTTAAGGTGCCTGCTTATTTGTGTTGTGGCTGCGATCCGGTTCGATTTATCAAGATAGATATAGACGACATATGATCTGCCCTCATGCATGGGGACGCGCTGTTCTTTAAAAGGAACAAGTAAGTCTTTTGATAAACCCCAGTCGACAAATGATCCAAATGTCGTTTTGCCAACGACTTGTAAAAATGCGCATTCGCCAACCTCGGCATAAGGTTCTTCTGTGGTTGCGACGGGTCTGTCTTCTGAATCAAGATAGACAAACACATCCATTTCTTTGCCGATTTCGTAAAGCGATTGATCGTCAGGTAAATATTTTTCAGGAAGCAGAATATTTTCCGTTTCATCACCAAGGTAAATACCGAAATCAGTATGACTGGTGACGGTTAAAGTGTTCCTGCTTCCAATTGAAATCATTTTTTTCTTTTCTTTTTACGCTTTGGCGTTTCTGCGGCTTCTGTCTTTTTAAGTTCAGGGCGCCACCACCAGCTGGTTTTTAAGCGACCACGATCCATAAGCCAGTCATCAAGTTTTAAAGCAAGCTTTTTAAACGGGCTTTTGGCAAGTTTCAACCACAACCTGTGTCGTAATTTTGAAAAGTCGCGATTGTAAGGGCATGACCTGACACAGATAATACAATCAGTATTTTGATTGCACCAGAATTTAAAACATTTTTCGGCGGACGGTGTCCATTTTACTACGCCTTTGATGTTGCTTTCGCTATGGACATGATCGCTTGGATCGTCAAATGGAATGGCACTAGGCGGGCACGCGACTGCACATCTGTCGCAATTATTACAAAATTCCTCAACACCAAATTTTTTAGGCTTGTTAATTTCCAGCGGCATATCGGTGAAGATTTTTCCAATCCTAAAACGGGGGCCATATTTTTCATTGATCAGCATGCCATGACGGCCGACCTCACCAAGTCCGGCTTGTAAGGCAAGTGGTATACATAATGCACTATCATTCAGCGTGGCATAAGCACGATACCCCATATTTCGGATATATTGCGCAAGCGTAATGATTGCGACACCGTCAAAAGTATAACCTAGCCCCGTTGCAGCACCGGATAGTGCAGAAGGAACCGTTTTGATCAGTTCACGGTCCATGGGTTCCAATGTCACAATAACGTTTGGAATGTCACTAGGGATTTCTTGTGGTTTTTGACCGTTTCCTTCCTTACTGAATATGGATTTATACATCCATCTTTCATCATATTCACAAACACCAAGGTCACCGACACCACAAAATCCGGCCACTTTTTTAAGGTCACGTGTGGCTTCGGCGGCGCTTTCAAACGGGTATGGTTCTGGCCATCCTTCATCATGGGATGTGTAATAATCCCAAAAGCCTTCTTTTCTGATTTCATCCGGTTTTTCTTTTCTAAATTCACCGGATTTTTCAATGTCACGGATCACGTTATTCACATGCCATGCTGCATTTCTGAACGCATAATCTTTTTGGCTAAACCCATCGGTTTTACGTGCCTTGGCGTAGGGCATATAATAGCCTTCGAAAAATTTATCGGATTTTTCCGATCTGATTTCCGGATCCCACATGGCACGGCAATAAATATCAAACTTTTGTTCAAACCTTTCGAAATCATCGTTCACTTTGATTCCGGTTAATTCATCAATTGGTTTGGCATTTAATGATTTGTTTTTAAAGGGTTTATTCATAAATACACATCCTAAGTTTTACACTTGTGTAAAATATATACTGATTTTGCCTTTGCATCAAACAAATATAAATGCCATGGTCGTTTCAAATTGAATGGAAGGAATGAAATGGGAAGTATATTTAAGCGTTATTTGTTGCCGGGTTTTATTTTTCAATCTGTCATTATTGCAGGTGGATATTCAACAGGTCGTGAAATTGTTGAATTCTTTTTTGGATCGGGCCCGATAGGTGGACTACTTGGCATTTTTGTTGCCATGACCATCTGGAGTATAACGCTTGCGGCATGTTTTGAACTTGCCAGAATGACGAAAAGTTTCGATTATCAGACCTATTTCAGCCAAACGCTCGGGCGATTTAGCTTCCTGTTTGAGATTGCATATATGCTTCAAATTCTATTAACAATATCAATTGTCGGTGCTGCGGCCGGCGCATTACTGCTTGAAAATTATGGAATTATGCCAATATGGGGAACCACTGCGATGATGATTTCTGTTGGGGTATTGGTTTTTTACGGATCAAACATCATTGAAAAATTCTTAAGTGCATGGTCCATTCTACTTTATATCGCCTATGCCGCATTTGTAATTTTATGTATTTCTGTATTTGGCGATAAAATTGCGGCCAATTTTTCAAGCTACCCTGTGGGAGAGGGGTGGATTAAAGGCGGGCTTACATATTCAGGGTATAACCTTGCGACGATCCCTGCCGTTTTATTTTGTATTCGTCATTTAACATCCCGTAAAGAGGCCGTTACTGCAGGGCTATTGGCAGGACCAATTGCGACCATTCCAGCAATTTTATTTTTTATTGCGATGATGGGGTATTATCCGGAAATTACGGGGGAATCGTTGCCGGTTAATTTCCTGCTGATCATATTGGATGTGCCATTTTTTAAGGTGTTATTTGAAATTATTCTATTTGGAACATTCATTGAAACGGGTACGGCACTGATCCATTCGATTAATGAACGAGTGGCGGTGGCTTATGAACATAAAAATAAAGTTATGCCAAGGTTCATGCGCCCTGTCATTGCCATCGGTATTTTGTTTACGGCAATCGTTCTTGCGACTGAATTTGGGATTGTAAACTTAATCGCAGAAGGGTACGGAACCTTAACATATGCATTTATTATCTTGATCATTGTCCCTCTATTTACTATTGGTCTTTGGAAGATGGTAAAGAACAAAGCGGAATAATTTTTAAGTTATGAAAATTATAATTGTTGGCGCAGGCGTCGTCGGTACCACGAGCGCCTATTTCCTTGCGAAAGAAGGACACGATGTCACTGTTATTGAAAGACAAGACGGGCCAGCGTTAGAGACCAGTTTTGCCAACGCAGGAATGTTAACGCCATCAATGGCTGATCCGTGGAATTCACCGGGAATATTAAAAACGCTGATCACATCACTTGGTGATAATAAAAGCGCGTTTAAGCTGCGCCCTAAAGCTTTGCCGTCACTTTTGACCTGGGGGGTGTCGTTTTTAAATAATTCTAGGGAACAGAAATATATCAAAAACCTGCACCGCAGTGCGGAACTTGCTTGGTATTCCCTGAAATTATTGGATGATATCAGGGAAAATATGAACCTGAATTATGACCAGATCACAACCGGGTCTATAAAGGTATTCCGCGATAAAGAAAGCCTTGATGAGCTTGCAGAATTATCCGAACATTTACGTGATCATGGAATGACGTTTGATGTTTTATATGGTGAAGACTTGTTAAAGGTTGAACCGTCACTGGAACCCGTTATTGATAAGCTTGCGGGTGGTGTTTATTTTCCAGATGATCAGGCGGGAAATGCTTATAAGTTTAGTTGTGAAATTGAAAAAGAAGCCGTGAAGTTGGGTGCGAAGTTTCGTTACGGGGTATCGGTTGAAAAGCTGATGAAGAAATACGGAAACATATCATCCTTAAGAACCAGTGATGGCGATATATCGGCGGATAAATATGTCATCAGCGCCGGAAGTTTTTCCGCACCACTTGCGAAAACGGTTGGTCTTAATATCCCAGTACGCCCCGCAAAAGGATATTCAATTTCCGTGCCGCTTAAGGGATGGAACGGTGGGCCGCGCATGCCAATTATTGATGATGGTTTCCATGCGGCGATTTCCCCACTTGGTAACGTTCTTAGGATTGCGGGAACAGCGGAATTTGCCGGACTTGATAGCAGCCTTACCCAAAGTCGTCTTGATAATATGTATAATCTGCTTGAGGAACTTTATCCGGATTTTGCCCCTTATTTTGATAAAGATCAGGTGACTGAATGGGCGGGATTAAGACCATTAAGTGTTGATGGATCGCCGTATATCGGCAAAACGAAAATTGATAACCTTTATGTTAATACGGGACATGGACCGCTTGGATGGACCATGGCAGCAGGATCAGCGAAATTGTTAACTGACATCATTAGCGGTAACGAGCCGGACTTTAATCCGGCTACGTTCAATCTTGATAGATCCTAAAACGGGTTGCCAAACATCATCATATAAACGACCAGTGTAATGGCTGCTGTAGCAACATATTTTGTGCTGATGCGCCACATGGTGAACTGGCTTGTGCCGTATTTAAACCCAAGCTGTTCTGTAGCCATTTCATTTGTCATTGCCCATCCGGCGAATACAGCAATCAGAAGCGCATTAACCGGCAGCAATACATTCGCAACCGTATAATCCATTATGCCGAACAGGTTTTTGCCTTCATAAAACGGAATAAAGTTAAGCGGTTGGAAATCAGCCAGGATGTTAAATGAAAATAACATGAACATACCAATTGACCATGCGACAACGCCTGTTGCCCATGCCATTTTAGCACGCGACATGCCTTTATCAACGAACCAAGCAACAATTGGTTCCAGCATGCCAATCGTTGATGTAAGTGCCGCAAAAGAAAGCAGCACAAAGAATAAAGTACCAAAGAAAATACCACCCGGCATTTGACCAAAGGCAATCGGAAGTGTCGCGAAAATCAATCCCGGTCCTTCGCCTGGCTCAAGCCCGTATGCAAACACAACTGGGAAAATGGCAAAGCCCGCAAGTAAGGCTACTGCCGTATCGGCTAAGGCAATAATACCTGCTGAACGTGGCAGTGATGCTTCGTCATCAAGATAAGCACCATACGTAATCAGACCACCAACACCAATCGCCAGTGAAAAGAGCGCCTGACCAAGTGCTTCAAGAATGGCGCGTGGGGTTAATTTGGAAAAATCGGCATTGATAAGAAAATCAATTGCGCCGCGCGCGTCACCCGTGCTCATGGCATATACGGCCAAGATCACAAGGATCAGGAATAATGACGGCAACATAAATTTCACTGCCTTTTCAAGGCCAGCTTTAACACCAAGTGAAATAATGGCCACAGTGGAAAATAGAAAAATGCTGAACCACACGGTTAAAACTTGCCAGTTATCCTGTGCTTCCTGGAAAATGGCACCTGACCCGGCGGCATCAACACCGTCAAACTGTCCTGACCCTGCTTTAAATATATATTCAAGGGAAAGTCCGGCAATCACACTGTAATAAGTAAGTCCGAGTACGGGCACCAGAATACTGATATAACCGATGCTTTTCCATATTGGGTGATGTCCCATGGAAACTAGTTTCTTCATCGTGCCAAGGGCATTCATTTTACCAGCACGACCAAGGGCGAGTTCCGACATAATCAATGGAACACCAAGCAAAAACACAAAAGCAATGTAAATAAGTACAAAAGCACCACCACCATTTTCCCCGGCGATATAGGGGAAACGCCATAGGTTTCCTAACCCAACGGCGCACCCGACTGATGCCATAAGAAAGGCCGATCTTGTCGTCCAGGTGACTTTTTCTGTTGTTGCTTCGCTCACGTGATTATTCCCTATTTATATTTTTATAATTCTTATGATTATGATTCTTTGGGCGCTAGCTTAGGATAGACCGCAATCAAAAACCAAGAATAAATTGTATTTTTGTTATAATGGAATGTATATAATATTAGAAAAATAGCATTGCCGGATTACGGTTTTGACTAAAGACAAAATTGAGGGATTAAGAAAACACATGACAATTATTAATGAAAAACCTGAATTGTCTGTCGTTATTCCTCTATATAACGAGCAAGATAATGTTGCGGCTATGTCTGGCCGTCTGATTGAAAATCTTGAAGCACTTCAAATCAAGTATGAAGTTATTTTTATTGATGACGGTAGCCGCGATGCAACATGGGATCATGTTTGTAAAGAAAGCAGCAAGAATAGTCATATCAAAGCTATAAGGTTTTCCAGAAATTTTGGTCATCAACGTGCTATTTACGCTGGACTAAAACATGCTGAAGGTGAAGCTGTAATAAGTATGGATGGTGATTTACAGCATCCTCCCGAATTAATTCATGCTCTATATAAAAAATGGAAAGATGGTTACAATATTGTCAATACAGTGCGTCGTGACAAGGCTGTATCAGGTTCATTAAAAAGAGTTTCTTCGAAACTCTATTATAAAATTTTCTCATTATTATCCAGCGTTGAAATAGAAGAGGGAAGTTCCGATTTTCGGTTAATTGATAGGCAAGTATTAAAGGAATTATTATCATTTGGTGAAAGCGATATTTTTCTTAGGGGGGCAATTCAATGGGTCGGTTTTAATGTGGCAACGATTGAATATGATTTAGCAGAAAGACACAGCGGCAAAACCAAATTTACATTTTCCAAGATGATGCAATTAGCATCAAGTGGCATTGTCTCTTATTCCACACTGCCCTTAAAAATTGGGGTATGGATAGGGATGATCACAGGCATTATTGCCTTTTTTGAATTAGGGTACATCTTTTTTGTTTATTTAAAGGGGGAAACAGTTCCAGGTTGGGCTTCCACATTAGGGGTGATGTCTCTTTTGTTTGGAATATTGTTTTTCGTTATAGGGTTGATGGGAATTTATATCGGAAGAATTCATAATTCACTGCAACAAAAGCCAACTTATATCATTAAAGATAAAATTAACTGAGGTTTGCCAAATATGATGATAACCAATGCTTTAATTTTTATAATGTATTTCTTAGTAAGTGCTTCCGGTCTTTTGCTTTTGAAATTATCAGATGGGGAATTGATATCTGCTAAAGGAATAGGCGGGTTATTTTTATATGCTGTTGGCTTCTTAATTTGGTATGTGGTTTTATCCAGAATTAATTTATCAGCTGCTTTTCCAATTGCAGCAGGGGGACTTATCATTTCAACGCAATTGGTTGGTTATTTCTTCTTAAAAGAATATATTTCAATGAGCCATATTGCAGGTATTCTTGTAATTATTCTGGGGATTGCATTGATAACAATTGGTGATAAACCAGTATGAATAGGCCAGATCAAAAACAAGAATTATTAGACCGACAAAAAGAACATTTTAATTCAATTGCTCATGAATATCATCAGGCAAGGCTTCATAAAAATCATCAACTTTTAAAAAAACTGATTTGGAAGCATTGTTTAAAAGAGATCAGTTTACTTCCAAAAAGAAAATATAATTTACTTGAAGCAATGTGCGGTTTTGCTGAAGGAAATGAAATCATCCCAAAACATTTGGGGGTTCAGATTGTTTATTGTGGCTTTGATTACAGCGATCAGGTGGTTTCTTTATTAAAGGAACAAAATACTGACCTAAACATTTGGCAAGCAGATGCTACGAGCTGGAAACCAGAACCTGAAACATATGATATAATTTTATTGATTGGTGGATTACATCATGTTCCGGATCATGCCGGGCAGGTGGTAAAAAGTTTATCAAAAGGCTTAAGAAAAGGTGGGTTGTTTATTAATTTTGAGCCCACATATGGCAATCCGGTCACGAAAAAAATCAGAGAAATAATTTATAATAAGAATAAATTATTTGATGAACAAACTGAACGTGATTTCTCGGTAAAAGAACTGGAAAATTTATTTCAGTCGGCAGATATGGAATGCGAACGCATTAGGTACCCGGGGCTGTTGGCATATATCTTATATTATAACCCAGATGCATTCCCGTTATTAAATAAAGGGGGCGAGTGGTTGGTCAGGTCTGTTTTCTGGATTGATAGGCTCTTTTACAAAAATCTTATCGGCCGCTTTTTTTCATTTGCAACATTATCGATATGGAAGAAATAATTGAAAACCGATTTTCTTAATCATATGAGAAGCAGAAATAATATCCTTCTTTTGATTTCTATTGCGATTTCTGTTGCTCTATTGGTTGTAAATTATGACAAGCAATGGGATCCTCCAGATGACGGGGCTTATGGTCATGTTGCGGATAGAATTTTAAAAGGAGAAGTGCTCAATCTGCATGTTTCTGATTTGCATATGGGATATGTAAATTTTCTAAATGCGTTTGTCTTAAAAATATTTGGCAGTAGCTTAGTAAACTTAAGGCTACCCTTAGTTTTTTTAACAATAGTTCAGTCGATATTAGTTTTTAGAATATTAGAAAAACATAGTCCCGAATTTGCGTTTTTAGCATCAACCGCCTTATCTGCATCGTCCTTTATTCTTTATCCCAACCCGACAGCTAATTGGTACGCATTATTTATTGCAATTCTATTGATTTATAGTTTGCAACGCATACCAAAAGAGAATGAAAAACGTTTATATATTATTGGTGTTTTGATTATGACACTGTTTATGTTCAGACAGTTAACAGGTGTCATTACTGGTATAGGACTTTTTACATATTTACTATTGGAACAGCATGACCAAAAATTACCGGGCCTTAATATTGGTGCTAAAATCCTTACATTTATTATGTTTTTGGGACTTTTCTGGTATCTTGGAAATAAAACGACATTTTTTACGGCAATAATTATTGGCGGTTTTCAGGTTTATATACTTCTGTTTATGTCTTTCTTGATAAATGTAGATAATTCAAAGCTATGGAAAATAATTAAGAAGATATTAGTTGGTGCTATTATACCTTTAATACCGATAGTTCTTTATCATGTATTAAATAATTCATTAGAATCATGGTTTTACGATGTATTAATTCTGCCGTTAGGTTTAACAGAACTCGAATTTATTAAATCAATCAAATATTTATATTATTATATATTTGCGATTGAGAACTTATTGAACGGGGGGAGTTTAACGGAAAATATTAATGCGTTGATGTGGATATTAGCTATATTGGTTTATCCGGTATTTGGGGCGGTGGTTTTAAAATATGTATATTCTGTTTTTAAAGGAAATAAAGATGTACATCCTTTACCTATAATCGCTCTTTTTTATGGAATTGTTTCAACGCATTATCAAGCGCCAATTTATTTCTGGTTTTCATTTGGGCTAGTATTGTGTGGATTGATATTCATGATATTGGAGTTTCCCGTTAAAATAAGAAATTCTATTGCTGCAATGATAGTTTTTATTGTTTGCGTTAATGCTTATTTTAATGCTAGCGCATCACATGAACGGAATTTAAAAGAAATTGTATTAGGACAAAAGCACAATATTGAATTGAAATATTACCCGAAACCGATTGGTTTATGGTTAAGTCAAAAAGATTTTGAAGAATATAAAGCAATTATGGAAGTGACGGAACGTTATAGTGATAAAGAAGGCTATATTTTCGCATTTCCAGGAAATGCAGAAATATATTTTATTTCAGAAAGAAAAAATCCTTTCAGGTTCTTTAGTACTGCATTTACAGATATTAATTTTGAAAAAAGTATAGAAATCATTCAAGAAAAGAAACCAAAGGTTATTTTCTATACGAGGGAAGATAAATATAATACTGAATACTCTGAAAGAATGGCTGAATATTTTTCTTTAAACTATAAACGTATAAGTGATATAGGAAATAAAGAAGTTTATGTATACAGTGTTGCACAAGACATTGAAAATTAAGGTAAATCAATGACAAAAATAGATCCCAGAGAACTTAGAAACTGTTTCGGTAAATTTGCAACGGGTATTACCGTGATAACCGCTGTCGGACCTGATGGTAAAAAAATTGGTCTTACGGTTAATTCGTTCAGTTCTTTAAGCATTGATCCACCGATGATTTTGTGGTCACTTGATAACAGATCTAATAATCTGGATGCTTTAAAAGAGGCAAGCCATTTTGCCGTTAATGTACTTGCGTCGGATCAAATGGATTTATCCAATAATTTTGCTAGTCCAAAAGAAGATAAATTTGAAGGCATTGAGACGTTAGAAGGTAAGTGCGCCATCCCACTTCTAAAAGATACTGTTGCTCATTTGGAATGTAAAAATGTTAATCAATACCCGGGTGGGGATCATACGATTTTCATCGGTGAAGTTGAGCATTTTGAAATGGGTGATAAAAAACCGCTTCTTTATGCAAATGGTAATTATGGATTAGCAGCCCGTCACCCATCCAATCAATTCCCGGAGCCGGAAGCAAAATCACATGATGGTGATTTTGTGATGTTGATGCTTTTAAAAAGTTACCGTGAAATTGCGGCCCCTTTTCACCGGGAATTAATGGATGAAGGTATTCCTGTGGCGCATGCAAGGCTTATTTCAAGCATAAGCAGAAACCCAGGCATCATCACGGCGGAACTTGCAAGTGATACTGATGTGGATATGGCAACAGTTTCAATGTCTCTCAAAATGTTAAGCGATAACGGCCATATCAATATGGATGATGATAAAGGATATTACCTGACGGAAACAGGTGAAGAATATATGCTATCCATCAGAAGCCGCGTCAAAAGATTTGAAGATGAAGTTCTTGATGGTTTTTCATCTGATGAAATTGATATGCTTAAAAAGACATTGCAAAAACTTATCAATCGTTCTGATATTTAAATTCAAAATTATAAAGGGGGTGCCATAATGGCATTTGTCGTTGAACCTTGTGAAAGATCCACGTTAAATATTCATAACAGTGATGATCTTTATCCGGTACGAAGAATATATTGTGTTGGCCGAAATTATGCTGATCACGCACTTGAAATGGGTGGTGACCCAACACGTGAAGCACCATTTTATTTTACAAAACCGGCAGACGCTATTTTAAAAAATGGTTCTGACTTTCCATATCCACCAGAAACAGAAAATCTGCATTATGAAGCAGAGCTTGTAATCGCCATCGGTAAAGTAGGAAAAAATGTAAGCGTTGATGAAGCACTTGATTATGTATACGGATATGCAGTTGGTATCGATTTTACAAGACGCGATCTGCAGGCAGCATCAAAGAAGAAAGGACGTCCTTGGGATACGGCAAAAGGGTTTGATCATTCTGCGCCTTGTTCGGAAATATATCCTGTTTCTGAAAACGGTCATATCGATGATGCGCGTATCTGGTTAACGGTTAATGGTGAAACAAGGCAAGATAGCAACACAAACAAAATGATTTGGTCAGTTGCTGAGGTCATAGCAAATTTATCCGAGCTATTTACATTGAAGCCGGGTGACTTAATATACACAGGCACACCCGAAGGTGTTGGTCCTGTTATTAAAGGTGACGAAATTAAAGTTGGCGTTGATGGCCTTTCTGAATTGGAGATAAAAGTTGTCTAATATCGTTTTACATGGTTTTTGGCGTAGTTCTGCGGCTTACCGCGCACGTATTGCGCTCAATTTAAAAAAAATCGATTATGTACAGAAGAATTATGCCCTTGCGAAAGGTGAACATAAATCGGAAGAGTTTTTAGCGAAGAATCCGCAAGGATTGGTTCCCGCACTTGAGGTCGGTGATAAAATGATCACGCAATCTTTGTGTATTCTTGAATATCTTGATCATTTAAGCGCCGATAATCCGTTATTACCTGACAATATTGATGATCAAATCAGGGTAAAATCTATTGCTTATGCGATTGCGTGTGAAATTCATCCATTGAATAACTTACGTGTTACTAATTATTTGCGTGATCCTTTAAATCACAGTGATGATGAAGTCACCATGTGGTATCATCATTGGGTTAAACAAGAATTCACAGCACTGGAAAAGAAACTGGAACGTGAGCCGGAAACAGGTGATTTCTGCCATGGTGATAAACCTGGTTTCGCTGATTGTTTTCTGGTGCCACAAGTTTATAACGCGAACCGTTTCAAATGTGATGTATCGCCATACGCGAATATTTTACGAATTAATGAAAACTGTCTGGCGTTAGAAGCATTTCAAAAAGCGATCCCTGAAAACCAGCCAGATGCCGTAATTTAAAGGTAAAAATTAAAATCTTCTGCTTTATTAACCTATAATTATATTAGGTTGATTAATATGCGTTCTTCAATATAGTTACGCGGTAGAGAATCATTGATTAAAGATAAAAATATGACAAAGATAAATTGGGGAATTGGTGTTCTTGCGTTAAGCATGGCATTATCAGCACCAATCGCGGTGAAGGCGCAGGAAAGTAGTAATTTTGTTGGCGTACCTGCATATTCACAAACATTTAAAGAAAATATTCAACTTGCTGTAAGCGAGCATCCACGTACGTCTGCGGCACTCGCCGTACGTGATGAACAGAAATTTCGCGAGGACGAAGCTCGTTCTGCATTATACCCAACAATTGGTCTTGATGTGTCGGGCCGTCACAGGATTTTTGATAATTTTGAAGATCGTTTTGATAACATAACCCAACGTAGCCTTCGGGATACTGCGGCGAATGTTGCGCTCGTCGGTAGGCAATTATTATATGATGGGGGCAGCACTTTTAGCCGTATTTCCAGTGCCCGTCATGCATTCACAGCGGCACACGAAGAATATTCATTAGAAGCATCGGCAGTGGCACTTGCTGCGGTAGAGGCGCATTATCAGGTTCTGTTCCAACGTATGCGTAAAGATTTTCATCAGCAGAATGTGGCGCGTCACCGTGAAATACTTGATATGGTTAATCAGCGTTTTGAAAGTGGTCGTGGTGCCAACCAGGACGTTACATTAATGGAATCGCGTCTTGCCCTTGCTGAAACGCAGGCATCGCGTGCTGATATGGACTTGGAAGAAGCCACTAGCCATTACGAAGAAGTTTATAATTTTTCCCCGGCCAATTTGGACCGTCCGGAATTTGCCTTAAACCTTCCTGCGACGGAAAATGAAGCTCTTGAAATGGGTTTTATGAATAGTCCGCTTCTTACGATGGCATCTTCAAGAACGATGGCATCCAAGGAAGACGTCAATGCGGTTAAGAAAGAAAGACTTCCATATGTGTCATTGGAACTCGCCGCGACGAAATATGATGTGGAACGCTGGACGCCGGATTATGACGTATCGGGTCGGTTGATTTTGAATTATGATCTTTATACTGGTGGTGCCAATACAGCGCGCATTGCCAGATCACAAAAGAATTATGAAAGATCACGTCATGCGGAAGATCAAATTGGTCGCGAAGTAAACCGCGGTATTAAAGTTTCTTTCCAAAGTATGCAAAGTCAGCAAAGACAGGTTGTTTCGCTTGAAAAAGCAATGCAGGCAAGCGGCATTAACCGTGATCAAACAAGAGAACAATTCGAGGTTACTGGCGGCAGTCTGTTTTCATTGTTAGAGGCGGAAAAAGAACATCACAATGCCCGTGAACAACATTTAAGCGGCATGATCGAGCATGATTTGTCAAAATACAGGCTGCTTGATAGTATGGGTACATTGCTTCCGGCACTGAATATTATATTACAGAGAGGCGAGTAATGAGCGAGTTTAGTCCACAATCAGCTATTTTGGATAAGGAACATTGGTTCTGGGGTGCGTTTCATCAGAACTGGTGGACCTATGGCCAGATTATTCTTGCTGCGGTAATGATTAATATTTTTTCATTAGGTAGTTCCGTTTTTATCATGACGGTTTATGACCGTGTTATTCCGAACAATGCTATTGAAAGTCTGGTGGCACTTTGTATCGGTATGATCATTCTGATCGGGTTTGATTTTCTTTTGAAATTCTTACGTGCCTATTTCATTGATAGCGCAGGTCAAAAGGTGGACCTTACGGTTGCGAAGCGCATTTTCGACCGTATCATGAAATTAAAACTGGCGTCACAAAAAGGATCGACGGGCGGTCTTGTGAACACGGTTCGTGAATTTGAAAGTCTTCGTGATTTTTGTACGTCCGCATCAATTGCGACAGTGGTGGATATTCCGTTTATTGTGTTGTTCATTGGTGTTATTGCAATGATTGGTGGTCCGGTTGCTTGGGTGCCGGCACTTGCGGTGCCGTTCGTACTTTTTGTTGGTGTATTCATTCAACCATTCCTTAGCCGCTTTTCAAAAGAAGGAATGCAGCAAGGTCATAGTAAACAAAGCACACTTGTTGAAATGGTGTCGGGGCTTGAAACATTAAAAAGTCTTGGGTCTGATAAACTTTTCCATGACCGCTGGGAAAAGGCGGTGGACCAGCATTCAAACGTGGGTGTTAAATCACGTATGTTCAGTCAAGTTGCCATTAATAGCGCAGCATCCGCACAGCAAATATCACAAATCGGTATTGTTGCGGTTGGTTTCTTTATGATCATGGAAGGGGAGCTTTCCATGGGTGCGTTGATTGCCTGTGTGATTATTTCCGGTCGCTGTCTTGCGCCGCTTGGTCAGCTTGCGAACCTGCTTACGCGTTATAACCATGCGAAAACGGCTTATGGTGCACTTGATAATTTGATGGCAGAACCAAACGAAGATGTCACTGGTCGTGATTTCATCCGCCGTGATAAAATGAAGGGTAAAATTGAATTTAAAAATGTGAACTTTAAATACCCTGATCAGCCGACCCGTGTGCTTGATAATTTATCCTTTAAAGTGGAGCCGGGTGAGAAGGTCGGTATTCTTGGTAAAATTGGTTCTGGTAAAAGCACAGTTTTAAGACTTGCTGCGGGGCTTTATGAACCGGATGACGGTGCCATCATGATTGATGATACAGACATACGTCAGATCGTGCCGGATGACGTTCGTAAAAATATGGCCATGGTTTTACAGGATGTATTCCTATTTTCCGGAACGGTTAAAGAAAATATCACAATGGGCCATCCGGAAGTGAGCGATGAAGATATTCTAAAAGCTGCTGAAATCAGTGGTGTTCAGGATTTCCTTGGCAGTATTCCAAATGGTTATGATCTTCACCTTCGGGACCGTGGTGAAGGATTATCGGGCGGCCAAAAACAAGCGCTTGCCATTTGTCGTGCGCTCGTTCGTAAGGCGCCGATGATCATGATGGATGAACCGACCAGTTCTATGGATACGGCATCCGAGCATAAGCTTATCTATAGATTAAAAGAAGAATTAAAAGACAGCACATTACTTATTGTAACGCACCGTCCGTCGCTTCTTGAACTTGTGGACCGTATCATTGTTGTGGAACAGGGCAAGGTTGTTGCCAACGGGCCAAAAGATGACGTCATTAAAATGCTAACCCCTAAGGGCGCGAAAAACGCACCTGATATGATGAAGAAGGGGTAACCCAAATGTTAAAAAATATTCCTGAATTAACACCAAAACTGGCGGCCAATGCATTATTGCTTTGTATTTTTGGCTTTTTCACATTGTTTATTTTATGGGCAAGCCTGTCTGAACTGGACGAAGTAACACGTGCATCGGGCCGTATTGTGCCAAGTAAGCAAATACAGGTAATCCAAAACCTTGAAGGCGGTATCGTAAAAGAAATTCTTGTGCGCCAAGGGGACGAGGTAAAAGAAGGCGATATTCTCGTTAAGCTTGACCGTACCCAGTTTGATGCTGAATTTAATCGTAATGAAGAAGAGTATCTATCATTAGAGGCGATGATCACCCGTCTTCGTGCAGAAAGTAATTTCGAAGAACCGGTATTTGATGAAACGCTTTTAAATGAGCATGAATATCTGGTCAGTCGTGAAATCAATCTATTTAATGCCCGTAAGGCGGAATTTGATGCATCGATTAACAGTCTTACTGCACGTCTTCGTCAAATTGAACAGGAACAAATCGAAGCAGAAGTAAGTCTCGTCAGTGCCAGATCAGCTAGTGAGTTAGCGGACGCAGAAGTTGAACTGTTAAAGCCGCTGGTTGAGCGTGGTATTGAACCGCAAATGGAACTGATCCGTGCGGAACAGCGCAAAACGGAAGCGGCCGGTGATAGCAGAATTGCAGAGCTTGGGATTGAGAAAGCCAAGAAATCCGTTGAAGAAACAAATCTTCAAATCGAAGCCGAACGTCAAAAATTCCGTGCTGGTGTACTAACGGAACTGAATGAGGCGGAAACAAGCCGTAACCAACTTGTTGATAGCCTTCCGGCGTTATCGGACCGTGTAAACAGAACGGACGTTATTGCACCGACAGACGGTGTGATTAATCAGGTGCTCGTCACAACCATCGGCGGCGTTGTTGATAGCGGTATGCCGATAGTTGAATTGGTGCCACTTGATGACACGCTATTGGTTGAGGCAGAAGTATTGCCGCAGGATATTGCATTTTTACGTCCGGGGCAGGATGCACGTGTTAAATTAACGGCATATGATTTTGCCCGTTACGGCGCACTTGAAGGGAATGTGGAAAACATCAGTGCTGATGCGATTCTGAATGATCAGGAACAATATGTTTATGTCATTCAAGTACGTACACAGGAAAACAGCCTGCCATCAGACGAAGGAAACTTGCCAATCTTACCTGGTATGGTCGCAGAAGTTGATATCCTAAATGGTAAAAAGTCGATTATGCGCTATCTGATGAGTCCGGTTCTTAAATTGCAGGAAAATGCATTTAGAGAGCGTTAATTCTGACCGGTACCTGACTGTTTCCTGAAGGGCATATTCAGCAACCGTTCATCAATAATCATGTAACTTTATTTTCACGCACGCGGTGAGGGGTCAACCTGTGGTGTGGAGTAAAGTATGAAAAAACGTGCTTTAGAAAATGTGAAATTCTTTAAGAAACCGAAACTCTTCGGTCTTGGTATCTCAGCAATATTAATAAGCGGATGTAATTCCGGCCATTATCACTATGGCGCAGATACCGTTATCGTAACAGAATATGTTTATGAAGATTATGGCCCAAGCAGCTATTTTTATGCGTCCAGCGATACATACGAAGCATATGATGATGCCGATCATATCTTGGAACAAGAATATACCGGCCGGGATCTAGTGGTATTTTCTTATGGGGGTGACGATATTATCGATACTGGTTCTGGCGATGACATCATATATGGTGGCGGCGGTGATGACTTGATCCATGGTCATCATGGTTTCGATGATATTTACGGCGAAAGCGGTTTTGATGACATTTATGGTGGCTCGGGCGATGATCATCTTGATGGCGGCAGTGGTAACGATTGGATATATGGTGGTTCCGGTGATGATGATCTTTATGGTGGATCCGGCAATGATTTAATGTCTGGCGGATTGGATATTGATTATCTATACGGTGAAGGTGGCGATGACACCTTCGAAGTTTACGAAGATGAATTTTCCGATCTGGAAGATTATTTTGATGGCGGTAGTGGATTTGACACGCTTCAATTCTTTGCCGAAGACCCCTTTATCCCCTTCTTTCTTGATTTATCCCTTATCGATGCCGTTGATATTGAGGTCATTGACCTTGGTAACTTCGAAGATGAAATCTCTGTGGAACTAACCGTTGATGACGTCATCGACATTACCGATGGTTATAATGAATTAATCATCGAAGGCGACAGCGGTGATGAAGTGTTCTCTGTCGGTGAAGGTTGGTTTTATGTCGGTGAAGAGGCCGGTGCAAACGTTTATACATTCGCCGATGTAACACTTCTCGTGGATGAAGATATCCCTCAATTAATTACTTAGGTCTCAGTCTGTTCCAACAACCAACTTTTTAGCGCCTTAACCGGCGCATAGTTGGAATGGCTGCTTGGGGTGATCAGGTAATACCCAGCGCTGTTTTCAAGCGGATTATCCATCAAAATCTCAAGCTCCCCGCGGTCAAGTTCCGTATTGATCAAAAAATGAGGAAGGAGCGCGACACCAAGACCCGCGACGGCGGCTTGTGTAACCATTGAAAATTGTTCAAGCACCATGCCTTTGTCTTTTGGTGGTTTAAGGTCATTTTGCTTAAACCATTCGTCCCATGCGGCTGGCCTTGTTTCAATATGTAAAAGCGGCATGTCCAGTATTTCTTCTGCATCACGAACGGTATGGTCGCCAATGAATGATGGCGCAGCAACGGGGACGGCTTGTTCGCTCATTAAAAAGGTGCCTTCCGTACCGGCCCAATCGGGATGGCCAAAGTGAATGGCGCAATGAAGATCTTCGCTGTTAAAATCAAACGGTGATAATTTACTGGTGAAATTCACTGTGATTTGTGGGTTCTTTGAAAGAAAGTCAGGAAATTTCGGCATCAACCAACGCATGCCGAACGTGGGTAATATAGCGACGTTTAATGTCTGGCCCTTGGTGTCACTCACTGCGTTAAGAGACGCATTACGAATCGTTCTAAGGGCTCCAGCGATTTCATCGGCATAAATTTTTCCAACATCCGTCAGGATAATTGATTTTTTGACCCTTTTGAAAAGGGATACACCCAGCTGTTCTTCAAGCGCGTTTACTTGTCTGCTAATTGCACCTTGTGTCAGGTTTAATTCCTGTGCAGCAAGGGTAAAGCTGCCGTTTCTTGCGGATGCCTCAAATGCCATCAGCATACTGGTACTTGGTATTAATCTTCTTTGGCCGAGCATTTTTCTCTTTCATTACAAAAACTCATGAATATGTGACCAACTTTGGCTTGTCCATATCCAGATATTTTTGTAATTTACGGCAAATTTTAATTTTGAGCAATATGTTGAAATGAGTTTTAGTCATAAAAGTTGCATTTCAATTCGTCTAAACAGCCGTGGAGGGCATTATTATGAACGTACAAGCAAAAGTTAGAAAGAAGCATATCCCAACTGAGAAAGAAGCAGATTTTCTGTCAAAAGTTCAGAATGCTAAATATGACCGTCAAATCGTAACAGGTCTTCAAAAATTCATGGACGGTAAAGTCGATGATGATATGAAGGATTTCTATACTGAAGAAGAGCTTGCTGAAATCGCAGCACTTAAAGGCACAAACCGTGACATCGAAGCACGTATGCCAGTTAAAATGACACGTCATTATTTCGAGCGTGCACGCGTAAGCCCATCAGTACGTACACTTGTTAAAGCATCACCTGCTGAAACATTTGACCTTGCCGGTTCAGAAGATCCTGGTAAGCAAATGAGCTACAGCCCAGTTGAAGGTCTTATCCATAAATATGAATTAGGTCTTATTTATGTTGCGGGTACATGTTCAGCACACTGTCGTTTCTGTTACCGTGAAGAACTAATCGCGAAAAAAGAAATCGTTCGCGAAGATGGTTCAATCCAAGCTAAAGGTCTTGCACAAATTCCTGAGCTTGTTGAGTACATCAAAGAGCACAACAAAATCGTTGATGAAAACGGTGGCCGTCACCCTGAAACAGGTCGTGAGCGTCTACGTGAAATTCTTATGTCTGGTGGTGACCCAATGGTTCTTGCGAACAAAGGTATCGCATCATGGTGGGCAGCACTTTCAGAAGCAGGTATCGAAAGCATCCGTCTTGGTACTAAGGAACTTGCGTTCTTCCCAGACCGTTTTGATGACAGCTTCTTCCAAATGATGGATGATTTCCATGAAGCTTATCCTGAAACACGTCTACGTTTCATGATCCACTTCAACCATCCTGATGAGTTCCTAGATAAAGACGAAGACGGCAACTACATCCCTGTTGAAGGCGGTGGTCTTAAGTGGGTTGAGAGCACAGGCCGTGCCGTTAAAGAATTCGGCAAACGTGGTTTCGTAACACTTGATAACCAAGCACCAATCATCAAAAACATCAGTGATGACCCTGATGCGAAGCGTATCATGCAACGTGAACTTCGCCGTGCGAAAGTTGAAAACCATTACTTCTTCTGTGGTCGTGACATTGTTGGCCATAAAGCGTTTAACGTTCCAATCGAAGAGGCATGGAACATTCTTAATACTTCACAACGTGGTCTTTCTGGTGTTGAGGCGCATGCTCGTCTTTCAATCACTCACTATTACGGTAAGACAGAAGTTGTTGCAGTAACAAACGAGCCTATCCCTGGTGTTCCGCACGCTGAAAACGGCGTTGTGATCTTCAAGCTTCTTCGTTCTGCTGAAGATGCACCGAAGAAAGGTCAAGTTGCGATTGTTGGTCGTAACCCAGATGCGATCTGGTTCGATGATTATAAAGATCGCGTAATTAGTGATGAAGCAGGTCTATTCAGCATTAAAGCTTAATCCTATTCATCATAAGGACTATCGTTTATGATCAATAAACAAATAGATTCCGTTCATGAAGCGGTGGCAGACATCAAAGATGGTGCCACCGTTATGATCGGCGGGTTCGGTGAGGCAGGCAGCCCTATCGAACTTATTCATGCTCTCATCGATCAGGGCGCAAAAGACCTTACTGTGGTTAATAATAACACAGGTTCCGGTCACGTTGGCCTTGCAGCGCTTATCGAAAATAAGCGCGTTGCAAAGATGATCTGCTCTTTCCCGAAATCTGCGAACTCATTCGTTTTTCCTGAACTTTATACAGCAGGTAAAATTGAACTTGAGCTAGTGCCACAAGGCACACTCGCCGAGCGTATCCGTGCTGGTGGTGCAGGTGTTCCGGCATTCTTTACGGCAACATCCGTGGGTACACCACTTGCCGAAGGTAAAGAAGTTCGTAATTTCAATGGTCGTGATTATGTGATGGAAATGGGCTTAACGGCTGATTTCGCACTGATCAAATCATTAAAGGCAGACCGTCACGGCAACCTGATTTACAATAAAACGGCCCGTAATTTTGCACCGATCATGGCAATGGCCGCAAGCACAACAATTGTTCAAACAAAAGAATATGTTGAAGCAGGCGCAATTGATCCTGAAGTGGTTGTAACACCAGGTATTTTTGTAAATCGTATTGTTACTGTTGCTGATCCTGTTCATGAATCAGCACTTGTTGCAGCAGGGGAGAGTTACCCATGACTGAAGAAGTAATCGGTTGGGACCGTGAACAAATGGCGGAACGCGCAGCGCAGGATATTCCTGATGGTGCATATGTAAACCTCGGTATCGGTATTCCTGAAAAGGTTGTCCGTTATATCCCTGAGGGCCGCGAAGTAATTTATCATACGGAAAATGGACTTCTTGGTATGGGCGATGCCCCAGCAGAAGGTGACGAGGATCCGGAACTGATCAATGCTGGTAAAAAGCTTGTAACAGCAATCCCGGGTGCATCATATTTCCACCATGCGGATAGTTTTTCTATGATCCGTGGCAGCCACATTGATATTTGTGTGCTTGGCGCGATGCAGGTTGCGGAAAATGGCGATCTTGCGAACTGGTCAACTGGTAATCCAGATGCGATCCCGGCTGTGGGCGGCGCAATGGATCTTGTTGCTGGCGTAAAAACAATCAACGTGATTACCCAACATGTAACCAAAAAAGGTTATCCGAAATTGGTTGAAAATTGCACATTCCCGCTTACTGGTGTTGGCGTTGTAAAACGCATCTATTCCGATCTTGCGGTTATTGATGTAACACCAGAAGGGTTCAAACTTGTTGAACTGGCTCCGGGTGTTGATTTTGATTATGTGCAGGAACGCACAGGTGCAAAGCTTATCAAGGCTTAAAAGGAAAAAATAATGTCAAAAAGCTCTGAATTATATGAACGCGGCCTAAAGGTAATGCCTGGTGGTTGCAGCCGTAACACAATCCTGCGTAAACCACATCCATTATATGTGGACCATGCAGAAGGCTGTTTCGTAACCGATATCGAAGGCGTAACCCGCATCGATTTTGCCAATAATATGGCATCGCACATTCACGGTCATTCTCACCCGAAAATCGTTGAAGAAGTAAGCGCACAGCTTGCGAAAGGTACGGCATTCACACTTGGTACAGAAGCAGAGGTTCTTTATGCTGAGCATCTGGTTAACCGTTCAGATAGTTTTGAAAAGGTTCGTTTTGTTAACTCCGGAACCGAGGCCGTAATGGGATGTCTTAAAGCATCACGTGCTTTTACGGGCCGTCCAAAAATTGCAAAGGTTGAGGGTGCATACCACGGTCTTTATGACTATGCGGAAGTAAGTCAAACGGCAAACCCTTCCAACTGGGGTGATGAAGACCGTCCGACAAGTGTTCCTGTTGCACACGGAACACCGCAAGCGGCCCTTGATGACGTTGTGGTTATTCCGTTTAATGATCCAGAGCGCGCCATTAAAATCCTTGACGAAGAAGCAGACAACATTGCTTGTGTTCTTCTTGACTTGATGCCGCACCGTGTTGGTTTCTTACCTGCTGAAGAAGATTTCGTTCAGGCAATTTACGACTGGACACGTCGTAATGAAGCGCTACTTGTTTGTGACGAGGTTATTACCTTCCGTTCAAATTATGGCGGTGCGCAGGAATGGTATCCGAATATTAAGCCTGACCTTACTGCGATGGGTAAAATGATCGGTGGTGGTTTCCCTGTTGGTGCCTTTGCTGGTCGTGCGGATGTAATGGATGTGATGAACCCGCATGCGGATAATGTACTATTCCCGCATTCCGGTACATTTTCAGCAAACCCGATTACAATGACAGCGGGCCGTGTTGCCATGGAACTGTTTGATCGTGAAGCGGTTGACCGTCTTAACGGTGTAACTGAATATGCACGCCAGTCTGTTCGTGAAGCGATTAAAAACGCTGACGTTCCATGTTGTGTAACGGGCCGTGGTTCCGTATTCCGTATTCACATGAAGCCGGAAGTGCCAAACACATACCGTAAAGCATTTGTTACCAAAGAGGAAAGTGCCCTGATCAGCACACTGAACAATCACCTGTTTGATGAAGGTTTCATCATGGTGAACACATGTTCTGGTCTGCTTTCAACAGCACTGACCAATGCGGAAATCGACAAATTTGCAGAAGCCGTCGAGCGCAGCTTCAATAAAATGAAAAACCAGTTTTAAAGGTAAAAAGTAAAATGAAAAACGTCTTTATTTGTGATGCAATCCGTACACCCGTTGGTCGTTATGGTGGTGGTCTTGCCCCTGTACGTGCAGATGATCTTGCGGCAATTCCGTTAACGGCGCTAATGGAAAGAAATAAAGACGTTGACTGGGCAGCGGTTGATGATGCGATTTATGGCTGTGCCAATCAGGCAGGCGAAGACAACCGTAACGTTGGCCGTATGGCAACACTTCTTGCAGGGCTACCGCAGGAAGTTGCTGCAACAACCGTAAACCGCCTTTGTGGTTCTGGTCTTAATGCCATTGGTATTGCCGCCAACGCCATCGCGGTCGGTGAAGGTGATCTGATGATTGCGGGTGGCGTGGAAAGCATGTCACGCGCCCCATTCGTTATGGGTAAATCAGAAGGGCCATATGGCCGCGCACATAAGTTAGAAGATACGACAATGGGCTGGCGTTTTATCAATAAGAAACTTGATAAGATGTATGGCACAGATGTGATGCCAAAAACGGCAGAAAATCTTGCGGAAGAACATAACATCAGCCGCGAAGATCAGGACAAGTTCTCTTTCTGGAGCCAGAATAAAGCAGCCGCCGCAATTGAAGCGGGTTACACAGCAGATGAAATTTGTTCTGTTACGGTACCGCAACGACGTAAAGATCCGATTATCGTGGACCGCGATGAGCATCCACGTCAATCAAACCTTGAAAAAATGGCGAGCCTTCGCACAATTTTTGAAGGGGGCACAATCACAGCCGGTAACGCATCTGGAATTAACGACGGTGCCGCAGCGACATTGATCGCCACCGAAGAAGCCGCAAGCAAACACGGTTTAACGCCACGTGCCCGTATTCTGGGTTCTGCTGTTGCTGGTGTTGCACCGCGTACAATGGGTATTGGCCCAGTTCCAGCATCACAAAAATTGCTGGCACGTCTTGGCTTATCCCTTGATGACATGGATATTCTTGAGCTTAACGAGGCATTCGCCGCACAGGTTCTTGCTTGTACACGTACACTCGGTATTGCTGATGATGATCCGCGCATTAACCCGCAAGGCGGCGCAATCGCATTCGGTCACCCACTGGGTATGAGCGGTGTTCGCCTTGTAACAACCGCGGTCAATCAACTTGAACGCACTGGCGGCAAATACGCCCTCTGCACAATGTGCATCGGCGTCGGCCAAGGCATCGCCATGGTGATCGAACGCGTTTAGGTTTATTTAATTTAAAACTCAATTTTTATTTTGAAATTACGTTAGATTTTTTTTGCTCTATAAAGTCTAAAAGTAGATCAGTTATTCGTTGAGGAATTTGATGAACTTCAAAATTAGGATCGCATAAACCTAGTTGCACTTGGTTTGGTATATTGTCATTTTTTGCAAATATAAGCATGGGTTCGTTTTTTACAAAATTTTTACCCCAGAAACTTGTATTGGATGAATGGAGTATATTGATTTCTTGAGAGTTCTTTCCTTTATATAATTTATCAATTACAAAAGTTGTAATGCTCTTTTGTATAGTTATAGGATCTGTTTCATTAGCAGATTCATAGTATACAACTCTTGATGATGTCGCATATCCTTTAAAAATTACGTCATAATCATCAATTAATTCTTTATCATAAGTTATATTGCAACTTAATGCATACGAATTTGAAGAAGCTATTACAGAACAGAATAATATTAATAAATAGGCAGTAATCTTCAATTTAATCTCCAGAAAATGGAGGGAAACTTTGAACTAAAAAAATGTTAGAAATCTCCCCAATCAGAACTTTCAATTACTATAACATTTTTTCTTGAAAGCCAATAACTTCGTAGTTTGTGTAAGCGTGGTGTTATTACGCGGGCCATGCCACAAGGTGATATTCTTGGTTTTGCCCCACCATTATGCATTAGCGCCGCTGAAATCGATATTGTTGTTGCTGCTATGCAAGAAGCAATCAGTGAAGTGTGTGGATAAGTATAATTTAGTAAGCGGGATCAGGTTTGATCCCGCTTTTTCTTAATTATCCAGTAATGCGTTTATTTTAATTTGATTTGATGATTTAACGGTTTTGGTGACGATATAGGTAAAATAACGATCAATTCCGATATCAGCGTCCAGCATTTCATCAATTAGCTTTTGGTATAGATCAATATCTTTTGCGACGATGCGCAGGATGTAATCAATGCCCCCGCCCGTTGCGTAACAATCCACCACATGGTCCATTGATTGAACTGCTTCTTCGAAACGAATAAAATCATTCTTTGTATGGCTTTTTAGGCTGACTTCAACCATCACGGTCGAAAATGAAAAAAGCTTATCAAGAACGATATTGGCGCTATAGCTCGTGATGTATCCTTCATCTTCTAACCGTTGAAGACGTACCCAACATGGGGATGGGGAAAGGTTCACACGTTCCGCAAGATCGGTTTTGCTGATCCTGCCTTCGTTCTGCAGTACAGATAGAATTTTAAGATCAGTGGGATCGAGTGCGGTTAATGTCAAAATAGTGCCTGTAGTCTTAATTTACTTTAAGGATGCATATTACCTTAATTAATTTCGCGCGCAATAGTATGCATTATTATTTCCTAAAACTGATATTCGCAAACTGATCATTTTCAGGATTTGACTCCTTCAGTTTTTTGGCAAGTTCTTCTTCTATTTTCTCTTCTATTTTTTCTTTAATGATTTGCTCGATGCGTTGCTGGACTTCGGCTTCTAATGTTGCGTAATCCTCTTCGCTATATCCCATTGAACTAAGAACTTGTGCTCTAACCTCTGCTTCTAGCTTTTCTCTATTTACCTCTTCTGCCCAGTCAAGAAACCCTTTTGACATGATTTTTTCGGTTAAGGCATTCTGTGCTTCATTTCGCGCTTTAAGGCTAGCTTCATATGCATCCAGCGCTTCGGATGATATTTCGACCTTATCTTCAACAATGCGCGCAGCTCTGTTATTGTGAGCCTGCGTTTCTTGATTTGAAGTTTGGTTGCCTTGTAATGACGTTGCACCAATGGCGTTCGCTGGATATGTTTTATCTGGTATAATGATCATTTTTTCTTCCCAATATGTTTGCAGGAAAATAATGCAAGAAATATGCCACTTGAAAATGTGGAAAATGCTGGGAAGTATTTATAGATAAACAATAATTGCCTATGCAGAACATGCCGAAACGGCAAAATATGCTGAGATCAATGTTAGATGCAAACTCAGCTTAAATTTCCTAAGATAAATCGGAGTCGTTTTTACTCTGCGTCAGCCGCCGAAAAACATGGTTAATTCAGGGCTATTGATTTTAAAAGAGAATTGGAAACCATAAGCGGCGAAATTGAAAAATGGCTTATTTTATGGTATAATAAGCTATTCAGACAGGGACGTGGTTGGTTAGCCTGTTATTGTCTGAAAAACGGGAGAGCGCGAACCACGCCACGCTCTCCTTTTTATTTGTCTAAACGCTTTTTAAAGCGACTTCATTGCTTGTTCGAAATCGGCAATGATGTCATCAATATCTTCGATGCCTACTGAACAACGGATCAGACTTTCCGGAATGCCGAGTGCAGCGCGTTGCTCTTCTGTTAGTTCAACATGGCTTGCTGTACGGGGTGGCCCAAGAATTGTTTCAACACCACCAAGGTGCGCTGCGCGGTGCGCATATTTAACAGATGGCAGAAACTTACGAACGCTATCAAACCCGCCCTTAAGCGAGAAACTAAGCATACCTGTAAACCCACGCATTTGACCTTTTGCGATTTCATGACCCGGATCATTTTCAAGACCTGGATAGAAAACTTTTTCCACCTTATCGTGACCTTCAAGATATTTGGCAAGTGCAAGCGCATTTTCGTTTTGCTGTTTAACGCGTAGTTTTAATGTTTTAAGACCACGAAGAAGCAAATATGCTGAATTGGCGTCAAGTGATGCACCATTAATTTCACGGAAAGAATATGCTTTTTTAATCAGGTCTTCTTTACCACAAAGAATGCCGCCCATCGCATCAGAATGACCACCAAGGAATTTTGTCGCACTGTGCACCACAAGATCAGCACCAAGTGCAAGCGGGTTTTGGTTAATCGGTGTGGCAAATGTGTTATCAACAATAACAATCGCGCCTCTCTCTTTCCCGTAGGCAATCAAACGTTTTAGATCAAGAACCTTCATCGTCGGGTTTGTTGGTGTTTCCAGATAAAGTAGATCACAGCCTTTATCAACTTCTGCTTCGATCGCGTCCATGTCGGTTGTTTCAACAAGACTAACATCAACACCAAAACGCGGTAGATGTTCTAAGAATACAACGCTGGTGCCGCCATACGTATCTTTTGTTGATACTACGCGTTGTCCTGGTGATAAAAATGTGAATAAGGCGTTGCTGATCGCAGCCATTCCAGTTGAAAAACTTGTCGCGGCTTCCGCGCCCTCAAGGACGCGCATTTTTTCTTCAAAAACATCAACGGTCGGGTTGGTGTTACGGCTGTAAATGTGGCCTTCGCGTTTACCGGTCGCAACTTCAAACCATTCATCAACATCATCGTGGCTATATGAAACACTGTTCACGATCGGAACTTGTGCGCAGCCCTCCAAAAATGTTTTTTCTTCACCAGCCCAAACGGCCATTGTCGCCTGGTCGATGTTATCCCAATTTTTGTCTGTCATGTTTATAATCCAGTTATTAAAAATTAAATTCTTTTCATGTTTACTCGAAACATATATCGTATCCAGAAACATAAAACAAACATTACATGTAAAACATTATTCTTATTGAAGAAATGATGTTGTAATTATTATTAAGTTGTTGAAATTGTTGGGGTATTAGAGAAAAATTTCCTGAGAGATCGGGAGCGAAGAGGGAGAAAAATATATGTCAGAAGATAAAAATCCATCCGTCCTTGTGGGCACCGCAATTATTGCGGGTGCTACTGTTGGTGCGGGGATGTTCTCTCTTCCGATTATTACGTCAGGAATGTGGTTCACATGGTCTATAATAGCCTTGGTGGTTAGTTGGTATTTATTGTATCAATCCGGCCTTATGGTGGTGGAAACCAACCTCAATTATCCGCGTGGTTCCAGTTATGATACTTTTGTAAAAGATACTCTCGGCCCCAAATGGAATTTGTTTAACGGCATCACGTTTGCCTTTGTTTTATATGTGCTTACCTATGCCTATATCAGTGGGGGTGGTTCAATCGTAAGTCATACGCTTGAAGCATCGATTGGGTTAAACTTGCCACCGGTTGTTGCAGGTCTGACGTTCGCGTTTGGGCTTGCCTTTATTGTTTGGTTAAGTACCGCAATGGTAGGGCGCATAAATGCGATTATTGTTGGCGGTATGTCGATTACATTTTTGCTTTCGATGGGTGAATTTACTACACGAATTCAATTGCCTGTTTTGCTTGATAATAAAGCGGAATATATTCCATTTATTTTCGCAGCCCTACCTTATTTTCTGGCGTCATATGGTTATCACGCAGCTATCCCGAGCGTGATGAAATATTACGGTAAAAAGCCTGATTTAATCAGAAAAAGCGTACTTTACGGATCACTGTTTTCAATGGTTGTTTATGCGCTTTGGTTAATGGTGACACAAGGTAATATCGGCCGCGAAGAATTTAAACCGATCATCGCAAGCGGTGGAAATATTGGCGATATTGTTGGTGCGCTTAATAATGTTGCTGAAAGCGCAAATCTTTCTGCGCTTGTAAACGCCTTTGCCAATATGGCTGTTGTATCAAGTTTCCTTGGCGTGTCACTGGGGTTATTTGATTTTATTGCGGACAAATTTAAATTCAGTGATGATGGCATGGGCCGATTAAAAACGGCGGCGATTACATTTATTCCGCCGACAATTGGTGGTGTATTTTTCCCAAATGGTTTTCTTTATGCCATTGGCTTGGTTGGCCTGTTTGGAATGGTTATGGCAACGCTTATGCCCGCGCTTTGTGTACGGGCAAGTCGCAAGAAATTTGAAAATAAAGATTTCAGAGCTGGTAGCGATAAACTGATTAATGTGATCCTTGTTTATACAGCGTTTCTGGCCATTTGCTTCATTGCTGCCGCAGCAGGGTTATTGCCAAAATTCGGTTAAATATCGCTTATTTCATTGGCAACCTGTTTTAAGGTTTCAATGAAATAATTAACTGCGGTTGAGGGGGTATAATCCGAACGGTAACTGATACCAACAGCGCTGGTTGCAGCATCAAATGTGATTGGTAATTTTATCAGATCGTTATTATTTTCCACCACGTGATTTGGCATCGCAGCAATCATATCCGTTTCAGCCAGCAATGTGAAATTGGTTAGAATAGAAATGGATTCAATGGATTGGAGCGGTGGTTCAAGTCCGGCATTTCTAAATTCGCTTTCAATCTGGCGTCTTAATGATGTGGATGGCGGCGGTAAAATCCAGTCATATTCTTTTAAATCGGAAAATGAAATGTTTTTATGATCCGCTAATGGGTGATCTTTTCTTGAAACGATGGATATGGGTTCATCATAAATAATATCTTGTTTTAAACCCTCACGTTCACGAAATTCCGGAAGTCTTCCCACGACCACATCAATATCACCTGTGCGTAAGGCAGGCATCAATTTATCATTGGTGCCTTCGATTATGGTGACGGTGATGTTGGGACGTTCTTCTTTTAATTTTAAAACGCTCTGTGGGATCAGGGTCGGTGACGCGGCCAGTAAAGTGCCTACATTAATGTGTCCGGTGATCCCTTGTGAAATCGATGTAATTTCTTCGCTGATTTGTTTGACCTGACTTAGCATAAATTTGGCGTGCTTGATGGCCACTTCGCCGTAAAGTGTTGGTGTAACACCACGGGAAGATCTTTCGAATAAAGGCACATTCATTATATCTTCAAGTTCACGAATGCTCTTGGTCGCGGCCGGTTGCGCAATATTTAATTCTTTGGATGCTTTTAAGATATTTCTATGGTGATCCACGGCAACAAGCAGCCGTAATTGTCTAAATTTCAACCTGTATAAAAGATGATGTTCTAATTGCGCAGCGGTCATAACGTTATATTCAAATTATTATAATTAAGGTTCATATTGTTATTATTAGTTTATATGTTTAATCTGTATTATTCAATAAACCAAACAATTTTTCGGAGCCTCTATTGTCCAATTCACCAATATATAAAAACTATATCGACGGCGTATTTGTCGATAATGGTAATTATTTTGATGATATCAGCCCCATTGACGGATCATTGGTCGCAAGGGTTTCAGAAGCGGATAAATCACTGGTGGATCAGGCGGTTCTTGCAGCCAAAAATGCCATGAATGGAAAATGGGGCAAAATGAGTGTCGCCGAACGCTGTGATATGCTTGACCGCGTTGCGGCAGAGATTGAGCGACGTTTTGATGATTTTGTCGCTGCTGAAATCGCTGATACTGGAAAGGCGCATGCGCAGGTTAAAAATATCGATATTCCCCGTGGCGGTGCTAATTTTAGATTTTTTGCAAACCTTGCTCGTGAACAAGGTGAGAAAAGCTGGCAAATGGATACACCCGATGGATTGGGCGCGACCAATAAAATTTTGAGTAAGCCAATTGGTGTGGTTGCGGTTATTTCGCCGTGGAATTTACCGCTTCTATTGATGACATGGAAAGTGGCGCCTGCGCTCGCCGCTGGAAATGCGGTGATTGTTAAGCCATCCGAAGAAACGCCGGGAACAGCAACATTGCTTGCAGAAGTAATGGATGCGGTTGGTATGCCAAAAGGTGTGTTTAATCTTGTGCATGGATTTGGCCCGGGATCAGCAGGGGAATTTATGGTTACGCATCCACATGTTGATGCGGTCACATTCACCGGTGAAAGCAAAACCGGTACCGCCATCATGAAAAATGCGGCGGATGGATTAAAGCCCGTATCATTTGAACTTGGGGGTAAAAATGCAGCCATTGTTTTTAAAGATGCGGATTTTGATAAGGCCGTTTCTGGAACCATCAGGTCGGCATTTGCCAATTGCGGTCAAGTATGCCTTTGTTCGGAACGTGTATATGTAGAACGTGAAATTTTTGATGAATTTGTATCGGCGCTTAAAGAAAAGGCAGAAGCTTTAAAAATCGGTAGACCAGAGGATAACGCCGACATGGGGCCACTTATTTCTGTGGGACACCGTGAAAAGGTGCTTTCGTATTTTAAGCTAGCGATTGAAGAAGGGGCGAATGTGGTCACCGGTGGTGAAGTGCCGCATTTCGGTGATGACCGTGATCAGGGTGCCTTTATCAACCCAACCATATGGACGGGGTTATCAGATGACGCCAGATGCATGAATGAAGAAATATTTGGCCCTGTTTGTCATATTATGCCCTTTGATCATGAAGACGAAGTAATCCATAAAGCAAACGACACTGATTATGGTTTAGCCGCTGCAATCTGGACAACAGATTTGGAAAAGGCCGAACGTGTCGCGAGGCAGATGGAAGTAGGAATATGTTGGGTGAATGACTGGTTTTTGCGTGATTTGCGCACCCCATTTGGCGGCGTAAAATTATCGGGTATTGGTCGAGAGGGTGGTATTCATAGCCTTGAATTTTATTCGGAACCCTTAACTATTTGCATGAAACATTAGGAACTAAGCCATGAGCGGAAAAATAATTGACGGTAAAGCAAAGCCCCTTGGTGCCTATCCCCATTATAAACGGGCTGGCGATTTTATTTTTGTTTCCGGCACCAGTTCAAGACGCGAAGATAACAGCCATGAGGGCGTTGAAATTGATGCTGATGGCAATGTTACATTGGATATCAAGGCACAAACACACGGTGTTATCAAAAATATTGAAAGCACATTAAAAGCCGCGGGCGCAGAATTGTCGGATTTGGTGGAAATCAGTACTTATCTAATCAGTATGGATGATTTCGCAGGATATAATCAGGTTTACGGCGAATATTTTAATGCTGAAACAGGCCCGTCCAGAACCACGATTGCCGTAAGTGAATTACCGCATCCGCATCTGTTAATCGAAATTAAGGCCGTTGCCTATAAGAAGGGATAAACATGCCAGTACATCCAAAATTAAAACCATTTAATTTTCAAAAATGGATTGATGAGAATGAGCATCTGTTAAAGCCACCAGTGGCCAACAAAATGCTGCATGATGAAACATCAGGTATGATCGTTATGGTGGTTGGTGGCCCCAACACCCGTGTTGATTTTCATGATGATCCGGTTGAAGAATGGTTTTATCAGGTCAAAGGCGACATGATGCTAAAAATCGCGGAAAATGGTGAAATTTATGATGTGCCAATTCGCGAAGGCGAGGTGTTTTTATTGCCACCCCATACAATTCATGCGCCGCAACGCCCACAAGAAGGATCAATCGGCCTTGTGATCGAAGCCCCAAGATACGAAGGAATGATGGAAGGGTTCGAATGGTACTGTTTTAATTGCGGTGAAAAAGTACACCGTGTTGAAGTGTCATTAGTTGACCCAAGCATGATCGTAACAGCACTGCCAAAGGTCTATCAGGATTATCATGATGATATAAAGGCACGTACCTGTAAAAATTGCGGTGAATTACACCCTGGAAAAGGAAAACCGCCGGAAGGATGGGTTAAGCTTTAATCATGACTGCATCCACCAGAGTAATAGACATTCATTCACATTTTTATCCGGATAACATTGCGGATATGGAAACGCGCTTTGGCTCGGGCGAATGGCCGGGGTTTCGAAAAGTTTCTGATGAAAAAGGAATGATTACCTTTAAAGGAAAAGATTTTAGGCCCATTTATGATGCCTGTTGGTCCGCATCCCGCCGTATTGAAGAAATGGATAAATATGGCGTAGATGTTCAGATTATGTGCGCGACACCAATTCTTTTTGCCTATGCAAAACCGGCGAAACAATCGCTGGAATGTGCGCGCTTCATGAATGATGCTGCCCTTGAAATGTGTTCATATGATAGTGCCCGGTTAAAAGCCATGTGTCAGGTTCCTCTACAGGATATTGATCTTGCTTGCGCGGAAGTCAGTCGCGCGATGGAAAGTGGTCATATCGGGGTACAAATTGGCAATCATGTTGGTGATAAAAACCTTGATGACGAAGGATTGATCACGTTTCTTCATCATTGTGCTGATATTGGCGCGCCTGTATTGATCCACCCTTGGGATATGATGGCACCGGAACGAATGCCAAAATATATGCTGCAATGGTTGGTGGCGATGCCTGCGGAAACGCAGCTTTCAATTCTGTCGCTGATACTATCTGGCGCTTTTGAAAGATTGCCAAAAAGCTTGAAACTATGTTTTGCTCATGGCGGTGGCAGTTTTGCTTATCTTATGGGACGTGTTGATAATGCATGGCGCGAACGTGATATCGTCAGGAAAGACTGCCCGAATTTGCCGTCCAGTTATTGTGACCGTTTTTATGTGGATAGCGCAGTGTTCAGTGATGACGCCCTTGATTTGTTGGTAAAATGCAGTGGCACAGAACGGGTCATGTTCGGAACTGATTATCCGTTCCCGCTTGGTGAAATTGATATGGGCGCATTGGTGCGCAACCATCCTGATTTGGATGATACGCAGAAATCAGCAATACTTGGTGGAAACGCGGAAAAATTCTTTAAACTAGATTAGAATTAATCACCACTTCATTCATAATTGTACGTTGAACCGGGCATTTTTCGGCAATGGCAAAAATGCGCCTTCTTTCATCGTCTGTCAGATCACCGGAAATGCTGATCTCTGTATCGATAATATCCACGAGGCCCTTTGTGGTTTCGCATTTCTCGCAATCTTTTGCATGGATCCGATAATGATTTAATGTCACATCAACATGTTCCAGCTTAAATCCCTTATGCGCCGCATACATGCGCATGGTCATGGATTTACAGGCACCAAGGGCGGATAAAAGATAATCATATGGATTTGGGCCAAGATCATCGCCGCCGAGTTCAGTGGGTTCATCGGCAATCAATACATGTCCTGAGCTTGTTACGATTTTATTGGTGAATTTCCCGGCACCGGATTCAGAAATTGTGACGCTTGTTTTATCAGCCATGTTATTCCTTAATAATATTGAAAATTATTTATGATTTTACGTTAGTCATCTTAATTACATAAGACAATAAATTTAAAAGCCAATAGCCGGAATGTCACATTTATGTGAATAGTGTGATCACTGATTTACTTTTGTTGTTCGGGATATTAATAAGTGCTATATTGATCAGTTAATCCTAATAATGAATAAGGGAAAAACCCGTGTCCAGAAAAAATCAAATCATTGCCATTTCCGTTATCATCATTGCGGGTTTAGGTTGGTATTTTATGAAAAATAATGCGGCTGCACCAGGCGGTGGAATGCCAATGGGTATGGGGCAAATGCCGCCACCGGCCGTTTCTGTATTACAAATTAATACTGAAACCATCAACCGTGAAGAAATTCTTCCAGGTCGTGTCGCTGCCTTTAGGCAAGCGGAAATCAGACCGCAAGTTGAAGGTATCATTACCGAGCGCCTTTTTGAAGAAGGGGCGGCTGTTGAACGCGGTCAGGCGCTTTACCAAATTGATGATACGCCATACCGTGCGGCCCTTGCCAGCGCGAATGCTGATCTAGTGAGCGCAGAAGCAAACTTAAGAGCCGCTACAGCAAAAGAAGCAAGATTTAAAGAGCTGATCAAAACAAATGCGGTCAGTGGACAAGCTTATGATGATGTAAAAGCGGAACTTGACCGCGCTACAGCAAATATTGCAGTGGCAAAAGCAAACATCGAAGTTGCACAAGTAAACTTGAACTACACGAAAGTATATGCGCCGATTTCCGGACGTATTGGCCGCACAATGGTGACGGAAGGTGCGCTTGTGACAACAAACCAAAGCGACAGCCTGACACAAATTACCCAGCTTGACCCGATATATATCGACATCAGCCAACCGGGTAATGACGCACTTCGTTTAAGAAGCGAAATGAGCAATGGTAACGATCTTCCGGTTCAAGTGGTATTGGATAATGCTGCGGGCGTTAGTTATGAAGAACAAGGCGTTCTGAAATTTTCTGATGTAGTTGTGGAAGAGAGCACCGGATCAGTAGGTCTTCGGGCACTAATGCCAAATAAATCGCAATTATTGCTGCCGGGGCTGTTTGTTCGTGTGAAAATCGAACTTGGCGAACAAGACGCGCTTCTCGTGCCGCAACGCGCAACCACCAGAAACCCGGACGGTACATTAACAGTATGGACTATTGACGCAAATAATCAGGTAAGCCCAAAAATGATTACCGTAAGCGGTGCGCATGGCGATCAATGGATTGTATCATCCGGCCTAAATTCCGGTGACACAATCGTGATTGAAGGGTATCAGAAAATCGGACCGGGAATGACAGTGATGCCATCCCCATGGTCACCTTCATCGTAATAAAGGGTATAGGAAAATATAATGGCTCGATTTTTTATTGAACGACCAGTCTTTGCATGGGTGATAGCGATTATCATTATGCTTGCGGGTGTCCTGTCTATTCGTGGACTACCTATTGAATTATACCCGAAAGTGGCGCCGCCAACGGTTTCAATTATGGCGATGTATCCCGGTGCATCGGCAGAAACGATTGAAAATTCGGTCACGCAGGTGATCGAACAGAAACTAGTGGGAATTGATAACCTGCGTTATTTCTCGTCACAAAGTATGGACGGGATGTCAACGATTACATTGACATTTGAACCAAACGCGGACCCGGATATTGCACAAGTGCAAACCCAGAATAAGGTGCAAGGGGCCGTGCCGCAATTGCCATCGGAAGTACAGGCACTTGGTCTTACGGTTGCAAAGGCAACACGAAATTTCATGATGGTTGTCGGACTTTATTCAGAAGATGAAAATATCGGGCAGCAAGAAATCGGTGACATGATCGTTACCACATTTCAGGATCAGCTTTCCCGTGTGAACGGTGTCGGCAGCGTTCAGGTTTTTGGTTTCCAGAACGCGATGCGCATTTGGTTAAACCCTGAAAAACTGCTTAGTTATAACCTGACACCGCTTGATGTTCAAAATGCCGTTAGAATTCAAAATACGGACCTTTCAGCAGGACAAATCGGTGCCCTTCCTGCAGTTCAGGGACAACAATTAAATGCAGTTATTAATGCGCAATCACGTTTACAAACAACCGAAGAATTTGAACGTATTATATTACGTGTGAATTCCGATGGATCACAGGTTCGCCTACGTGATGTGGCCCGTGTTGAATTGGGTTCTGAAGAATACGGTATGGTTGCTCGTTATAAACGCCGCCCGGCAAGTGGTATGGCTGTAAGTCTTGCTTCAGGTGCCAATGCGCTTGATACGGCGGAACGTGTAAAGGCAAGGGTCGAAGAGCTTGCAGAGTTTTTACCGGAAGGTGTTAAAGTAATTTATCCGTTTGATACGACACCGTTCATTGAATTATCCATTCAATCTGTTGTCATGACATTGTTCGAAGCCGTTGGACTTGTGTTCCTTGTTATGTTCCTGTTCTTGCAAAATATTCGTGCAACCATGATCCCGACGATTGCGGTGCCGATTGTGTTGCTTGGAACGTTTGCCATTCTTTCGATGTTTGGATATTCGATCAACACACTAACCATGTTTGCGATGGTGCTTGCCATTGGTTTGTTGGTGGATGATGCCATCGTTGTGGTGGAAAACGTCGAACGGATCATGAGCGAAGAAGATCTTTCCCCGAAAGAAGCCACGAAAAAATCCATGGATCAAATTACCAGTGCCTTGATTGGTATTGCGGTCGTGCTTTCAGCGGTGTTTGTGCCGATGGCATTTTTTGGCGGTTCGGCCGGTGTGATTTATAAACAGTTCTCAATCACGATTGTATCCGCGATGGCGCTTTCGGTGGTTGTGGCAATTGTGCTTTCACCATCACTATGTGCCACTTTCCTGAAACAGGAAAAGCATGGTGAACGCCGATCGACATCGGGCTTCTTTGGTGCGTTTAATACACATTTTAACCGCATCCGTACTTTTTATCAGGAAAGTACGTCATATATGGTACGTCGTACGGCGCGCTTCACATCCATTTATGTGATCTTGATTTCCGGTATGCTTTATATCTTTAGCACGCTACCAACATCATTCTTGCCGAATGAAGATCAAGGCATGATGATGATGATGGTCAATGCCCCGTCCGGTGCAACGGCGGAAAGAACACTTGAAAGTGTCTATCAGATCGAAGATTTCTTCCTTGATCAACAAGCACATAATGTTGATCACTTATTTACGGTGGTTGGTTTCAGTTTTGCTGGCGCCGCGCAAAATGCGGGTATGGGTTTTATCGGATTAAAGGATTGGGATGAGCGTACACGCGAAGATCAATCTGTCTTTTCCATATTCGGGCAAGCCATGGGTGCCTTCTCACAGATTAAAGATGCTTTTGCCTTTGCGTTTTATCCACCCCCAATTCAGGAACTTGGTAACGCATCAGGATTTGATTTCCAAATCGTCGACCGGGCAGGGCAAGGTCATGATGCGTTGATGCAGGCAAGGAACCAATTACTTGGTGCAGCGGCACAAAACCCGCTACTTTTCGGGGTGCGTCCATTGGGACTTGATGATGTGCCGCAGCTTAAAATCGATATCGATAGTGAAAAGGCATCTGCCCTTGGTATTTCACTGAATGACATTAATAGAACATTACAAATCGCCTGGGGTTCTAGCTACGCAAATGATTTTGTTGATCAGGGTCGTATCAAGAAAGTGTACCTGCAAGGGGATGCTGAGTTCCGCATGATGCCGGAAGATGTTTATGATTGGTATGTGCGAAACGATATGGGCGAAATGGTACCGTTTAATAACTTTTCAACGGTGGAATGGGAATTTGGCCCATCGAAACTGGAACGTTTTAACGGAACAAGTTCACTGAATATTCAAGGTTCACCTGCACCGGGTATTAGTACCGGTGTCGCCATGGTGGAAATTGAAAAAATCGTTGATACATTACCTGATGGTTTTGGTATTGAATGGTCCGGCATGTCTTACGAAGAACGTCTGACTGGGTCACAAGCACCACTTCTTTACGGTATTTCGGTACTTGTTGTTTTCCTTTGTCTTGCGGCGCTTTATGAAAGCTGGGCTGTGCCATTTGCGGTACTTCTTGTTGTGCCGCTTGGTGTGCTTGGTGCCGTGATTGGCAGTAAGGTATTCGGTATGGCAAATGATGTTTACTTCCAAGTGGCATTGTTAACAACAGTGGGGCTTGCGTCCAAGAACGCAATTCTGATTGTTGGGTTTGCTAAAGAAATGTATGAAGACGGCATGTCGATACTTGAGGCAACAGCACTGGCTGCGCGTCAGCGTTTCCGTCCGATTATCATGACATCGATGGCATTTATGCTTGGTGTGACACCGCTTGCGCTTGCAACAGGTGCCGGATCAGGAAGTCAAAATGCAATCGGCGTTGCGGTGATGGGCGGTATGTTCGCCGCCACATTCCTTGCGATTTTCTTTGTGCCGATGTTTTACATTTTCGTACAACGATTATTCAGAAGCAAATTTGAAAGCTAATTATTTCAATCTTAATTACTGGACCCTTTTGGGGTCCAGATGCTGAAAATCAAATGAGAAGTCCGTTAATGGGGAAACGGGCTTCATTTTTATGCCGTTGATGTTTCCTTCCGGGCTTGTTTCAAATGTGACGTAGGCATCAGCCTCTAACGTGCGGTCATACCACCTTGCGATGAAGGTGTTGTTTTGGAAATACTCTAACGGTCCGGTAAGCAGTTCACTGCGACCGAATGCGATTTCTAGGTTGTCACCGTTTAAGCGTACTTCAATATCGCCATACCAAGCATCATGATAAGTGCCAACATAATTGTCGGTTGGTTGCGAAGGTGTGCCGCCGGATGATTTTGGTGCTGCTTTTGCCATCACTTCTTCAGCACGTTTTCTGGCTTCTTGCTGGTATTCTTTAAAGGCGGTAATCCAGTCCCCATTATCAAGACCAAGATAAGCGTCCAAAATTTCATGGGAAACGGAAACCATTGGCCCGCCATTCATGCTATTGGTAAATACCATCACCGCCATTTCCTGTTCCGGAAGCAAGTTGGTGTATGTCACCATACCCACAAGGCCGCCTGTATGACGCACACGTAATTCACCGCCTGCGTCTGATAAAATCCACCCTAGTCCGTATGCGGAAAAATGTTCATCAAATTCACCGCGTTTTATAGCAGATCCACGCATCATGGTTACGGGGGACCAGATTTCCTTATGACGGTCTTCGCTATAAAGTGCGGTGCCGTCTTTCATTTTGCCTTCATTAAGCTGTAATGCGATCCATTTGGCATGATCATTTAAGGAACAATTGATGGAACCAGCAGCCGTCATTGGTTCGCCGCTTTGCCAATATGTTTTTGTAATCTTACCATCAACGGGGATGTGCGGCGCAGCGGATGGTGCATCGGATGGCAACCTTTCCCGCATGGAACGGCAGCTTGTCATGTTTAAGGGCTTGAAAATATGTTCTTCAATATATTCTTCCCACGGCTGTCCGGAAACGCGGGTTACGACCTCACCCGCAACAATATAAAGCAGATTGTCATAATCATATTTACTTCTGAAACTGGAAACCGGTTTTAAATGTTGAAGCGCGTTGATGATATCTGCACGGCTTGCGGTACTATTTGGGAACATCAATAAATCGCCCGCGCCAAGATCAAGACCGCTTCTGTGGGTGAGCAGATCACGAATGGTAAATTCACGGGTGGCATATGGGTCATATAATCTAAATTCGGGGATATGGTCGATTACCTTATCATCCCAATCAAGTTTTCCTTGATCTTTTAACATTGCAAGGGCGCCGACGGTATATGCTTTTGTATGTGATGCGATGCCAAAAACGGTGTCTGGGGTAATTTTTGCGCCTGTTTCAACATCCGCAATGCCATATCCTTTTGCAAATATCAGCTCGCCGTCTTTTAATATACCAACGGACATACCCGGTGTTTCAAATGTTTCAAGGGCACGTTCTGCTATTTCATCAATTTCATTTTCGCTTATTGGCATATCGGCAGCAAGCGATGTGCTGGCGCTTAAAAGTAAGGCAAGTGATAAACAGGTATTTTTGATCATGATATTTTCCCGCAAGATTTTTGTTTTCTTTAGATCATACACACAATGAATTGGAATAAAATGTCTTTTTATAATCTGCTATCTGTTCTTGTCAGCGTGGAAAACCAGATATATGCTGTGGTGCAACAAAAAGGGAAACGTCATGAAGAAAATAATCATAGCCATCACAGTAATGTTAATGCCGTTTACAGCATTCGCAGACGGTAGCATAACAGAAAAAGCAGCTGTTCATAAAGTATTGGATCAGGTTTTTGATGCCATGCGTGCGGGGGATGCGGACACCTTAAGGAACCTTTTGTTGCCGGATGCGAGCCTTGATAGAATTACACCAGGTAAAACTGTTAACAGAAGCGATTCATCAGGCTGGATTGGCTGGGTAGAAACACTTGAACCGGGTGAGGCTGATGAGCAAATTTTTGATGTAAAAATCCATGTGGAAGGACCACTTGCTGTGGCATGGGCACCATTTACAATTGCGCTAAATGGAAAGCTTACATCATGTGGTGTTAATCAATTTACGTTAGTAAAACATGGCGAAGAGTGGAAAGTGGCGTATCTGATTGACACACACACACCGGAAAAATGTTTGCCACAATAAGTTAAAATTTATCCTCGACGACATTTAACTTAATGCCGTGCTCAAGATAAGCTTTCGCGGCGGCGACTACCAGATGAAAGCCGCCGTTTGAATCAAGTGCTTTAGCCATTTTTTCGTCGTCAGTCCCCTTGAACCCCTTGTTAATCATGGTGACAAGGGTTGTACCGTCATCACGGCCAGCGAATGTCCATTCGAGACGGGATAAATCATCACCGTCACCCCATGTCATGTGGATTTTTTCGCCATCAATGAATTCTGTCACACGGACAGGTACACAAAAACCATACATGGTCCAGCACCATTCAACGTTGGCACCCAGGGCAAGTGGTCCAGTGCTTTTATCAAACCAAAATCTGGTAATCTGATCCGGATTAACAAAGGCTTCAAATACGACATCCACAGGTTTGCGGATACGTAATTCTGCTTTTGCGACCGGATCAAGATTTAATGACATTTGCTATTCTTTCTTTACGCTATGCCCGCCAAATTGATTGCGAAGCGCGGATACAACCTGTCCAGTATAGCTTGGATTGCCTTGTGAATCGATACGGAATTGAAGTGATCCTTCAATGACAGGTACAGGGATATTTTTAACATCGCCTGACTTCGTGACGCAATTTTTGGCTTCTTCAACGGTCCAAAGCCCTTCGCCACTATGGGAAACTTCGCCAGAAATGGCGTCCAGTTCCACACCTTCTTCGTCGTATGCCTTTTGAAGCCATCCTGTAAGACGGGATTCAATCACGCTGCCTGTGTTATAGATGCGTGATACTTCTTTAAGATCCAAACCAAATTGGGATTCTTTTAACACTTCAAATCCTTCGCCGATGGCTTGCATCATGCCGTATTCAATACCGTTATGGATCATTTTTACATAATGACCAGCACCGCATTCACCCATATAAGCATAACCATCTTCAATGCTTAGGTCTTTGAATAGCTGTTCATATTTATCAAATTTATCACGGGCACCGCCGATCATCATACAGGCTCCATTACGCGCACCAGCAGGGCCACCACTTGTGCCCACATCCATAAAGACAAGACCTTTTTCTTTAAGTTCTGCACCGCGACGCATGGTTTCTTTGAAATTGGAATTACCACCATCCATAATGGTGTCGCCTTCGTTTAATATACCGCTTAGGTCCGCGATGACATTATCGACAACATTATGTGGCACCATGATCCAGATAAATTTTTCGCCTGGCAGTTTGTCTTTAAATTCTTCCAAGTTGCTTACGATTTCTGCACCAGCTACTTTGGCTTCGTTACAGGCATCTTCGTTTGGGTCAGTGGCAACCACTTCGTGACCTTTTTCAAGCAATAATTTGACCATGCCAAGGCCCATTTTGCCCAAGCCAATATATCCGATTTTCATGATTTAAATAATTCCCTGTTATATGAACATCTCTTCCCCTCTTTATAGCGGATTCTATTCAAAAATGAAGTAGTTTTAACAAGCTATTCAAGCATAATTTGTATTTTTTCGTTATTCCTGAATATATGTGATCTTGTTGCTGGACTTTGGTCAATTCTTTCTGCAAGATGCATTCAATATTTATGATTTTAGGGAGCTGAAATGCACTTACTAGATAACCCGATCAGATCAGATCAATTGCTTGAAAAAACATTTGATATCGACCACCGTTTTTATGCCTCGTCATCAGAACCGCTTGATCTTCAGGAACTCATCAACTGGACCATTGAAAATGGTGATCAGGAACTGGTTGATTTGATGCATGATCATTCACTTGGTTATGCGGATAACGGTGGCAGTCAGGATATCCGTGCGGAAATTGCGACCCTTTATGATGATAGCATCACGGAAGATAATATCGTAATTTTCCCGGGTGCACAAACCGGTATGACATTAACAGCACTTGCGATGATCCATGATGGCGATCATGCGATTGTTGTGACACCAAGTTACCAATCTCTTGAGGAAGGGATTAAATATGCGGGCGGTGATGTTACACGTATTGGTCTTACACCAGAAGATAACTGGCAAGTGAATGTGGACGCGGTTAAGGCCGCGATCAGATCAAACACAAAATATCTGGTGTTTAATGATCCGCATAACCCGTCTGGCTCGCTTATGAAGCCGGAAATCAAAAGCGAACTAGTCAAATTGGCTGAAGAACACGGCTTTCATGTTTTCTCAGACGAGGTTTATAGACTGCTTGAAATTAATCCGGATGATAGATCGGCATCTGTTGCGGAAATGACCAAAAATGGCCTTGCGCTTGGGACGATGGCGAAACCGTGGGGCGCTGGTGGATGCTGTGTTGGTTGGGTTGCTTGTCAGGATATAGATGTCATCAGAAAATTACAAAAAGCACAGCATTTATTTGCCGTCTGTGTGTCAAGAACTGGTGAAATTCAGGCGCGTATGGTTATTCGTGCCAGCGATAAAATCATTGAACGAAACATGAATATCATCAATGAAAATCTGGTATTACTTGATCAATTTTTTGATGAATATAGTGACCTTTTTGAATGGATGCGTCCCGAAGCAAGCGGCACGGGTTTTGTGAAATTTAAAGGACCGATGACATCAAATGAACTGGCGGAAGAATTACTTGAAGTCGGTATTTTGGTGTTCCCGTCATATATTTTTGATTGCGATGAAAGCCAGAAACAATATTTCCGTATCGGCTTTAGCCGCAAAACAATGCCGGCTGCCCTTGATGCATTTAAAACTTTTGTAGATGAGCGAAAAGAAAGTTGGAAGTCATAATTATGAAAGAAATTATTCCAAATTTCAGCGATGAAAAAATTGCGAGCATTGCGAAAGAACATTATGGTCTTGAAGGGTCGGTAACCGCTCTCGTGTCATATGAAGACCAAAATGCGCTTATTAAAACGGGTAATGGCAAATTTGTATTAAAAATTTCCAATACCAAATGGCCGAAAACATTCATTCAAACGCAAATTAATGTGCTTGAGCATCTTAAAGTTAAGGCTCCCCATCTTGCCTTTCCAAGTACGGTTGCAACACTGAGCGAGGAAGAATTGATCGAAGTTGACGGCTTTTACGTTCGTCTTCAAACCTTTCTTGAGGGGGAAATTTACACCAATATGCCAAAGAGTGAAACGCTCTATGCTGATCTAGGGCGTTTTTTGGGGCAGCTTTCACAAGCGCTTTGTTCATTTAATCCGGAACATCATGAAGGGTCGGACCCGCTTTGGAAGCTGGACCGTGTGATTGATTGTAAGCCATATGTAAAATATGTGGCCGATGATGAAACACGTGACCGGATGAATCGAATTTTTGACGCGTATGAAGAAAAAGTGCTTCCTAAATTACCCAAATTACGTAAGGCGATTATCCATAGCGATGCCAATGAACAAAACTTTCTTGTATTAAAAGAAAAACCAGACCAGATTTATGGTCTGATTGATTTTGGCGAACTTCAACATGCATCACAAATCAATGAACTGGCGATTACGCTTGCTTACTGCTTGATGGGTGAGGATGACATTGAAATGGCATCCAAGGCATTGGTTGATGGATATGACAAGGAATTTAAAATCCTTGATGAAGAGCGTGAGATTTTATTTTACCTGATGGCGATGCGTGTCATCGTGTCGGTCACTATGTCAGCTTATAACGCGAGTTTGCAACCGGATAATGAATATCTGTTGGTGACGCAAAAACCGGGTATCGAGCTTTTAAAGCGAATGGAAGAATTAAAATTTATTGATATTTAGAAAGCGGAAAATGACTTTCAAATTACCATGGTCTAAAAGACATAAAAAAGTAACTGGCGGTTTGCCGTATAATTTTTCAAATTCTTATACTGAACCACTGACGAGCAAAGAATTGCTTGATATGGCGGCTGCGCGTGGTGATCAAAACCTTGTTGATGAATATCTTGATCATACACTGGAATATACACCAAATGGCGGCAGTCTTGATTTACGTGAAGAGATTGCAAAATTATACGGCCCTGAAATCGGGCCAGATAACATTCTTGTCTTTTCCGGTGCCCAGGTCATCATTTCGACGCTCGCATTTGCTTTGCTTGATGAAAATTCGCATTCCATTGTTTTTACGCCAGGGTATCAATCTGTTCAGGAAGCGCCATTTTTTGCACGCAGTCAGGTTACAAAAATTCAGCTGAAATATGAAAATGATTGGCGTATTGATTTGGATGAGGTCGAAGCCGCAATTCAGGAAAATACGAAATATATCGTTGTTAATCAGCCAACCAATCCTGCTGGTACTTTAATGAGTGCCGAAGAACAGGCAAGGTTGGTTGAGATGGCGCAAAGAAATGACATTCATATTCTTTCTGACGAAGTATACCGTTTATTGGAGCATACACCGGATGTACAAATTCCTGCGATGGCAGATATATATTCAAAAGGGATTAGCATCGTAACCCTTTCAAAACCATGGGGCGGATGCGGTGTCACAATTGGATGGGCCGCGCTGCAGGATTTGGATTTAAGAGATAAAATGACCGATATTCAGTATTTCGGAACTGCATGCCCAAGCCGGGCCAGTGAACTGCTTGCGATAATGACACTAAGGTCCAGTGATGAAATATTGAAACGTAACATTGAAATTATTAATTATAATATGTCCTTGCTGGATGAGTTTTTTGATGAGTATAGTGAATATTTCGAATGGGTAAGACCAGTCGCGGGTGCGGTTAGTTTCGTGAAGTTTAAAGGCCCAATGGATACGGATGAATTGGGACTTGCGCTTGCAAAAGAGGGGATATCAATAAAGCCTGCCTATGTTTTCAGTGATACCGTGACGGAAGATGTTGATTTTTTCCGCCTTGGATACGGTGAAAGCAATATGGCAGAAGCGTTAGAAAAATTAAAAGAATTTATAGAGAGGCACAAGGGCGAATGGGATTAGAAAACGGTGAAAAGAAATTATCACGTGAAGGGCTTGTCAGATCAATTGGTCCATTAGCACTAGGCACCAATGTATTTAATATGGTTGTTGGGGCCGGTATTTTCGTTTTGCCGGGGGTTGTGGCTTCCCATCTGGGGGCATCAGCAATTTTTGCTTATCTCATTTGCGGGCTTGCCGTTAGTATGATTTTTCTATGCTACGCCGAAATCGGCAGCCGCGTTAGACGTAGTGGCGGTTCATACGCTTATATCGAAGATGCATTTGGCCCTTTTGCTGGGTTCATCGCATCTATGCTGCTATGGTTTGGGTGGGCTATTCTTTCGGATGCGGCGCTTTTGGTGATTTTAACGGAAACGATAATTCTTATCGTGCCGGAAGTGGATAATCAGATATTCCGTATTTTATTTATGACGGGATTGATCGCGTTTCTTGTTTTTACCAATGTTCGTGGTGTTGAGAGCGGCAAAAAGCTTTATATCGCCAATACTATCGCCAAGGTTATTCCGCTTGGTTTGCTTGTAATATTCGGATTTTTTGCCATTAATTTTGATAATTTGACCATCACTGAATGGCCATCGGTAGAGCAAATTGGCGCATCGACATTAATTCTTTTCTTTGCTTTTTCTGGTGCGGAATGCGCACTTAATGCCAGCGGTGAAATTGAAAAACCTGAAAAAACAGTGCCCCGCGGTATCATGCTTGGGATCGGTAGTATTTTGATGCTTTATCTTGCGCTGCAAACGGTGGCACAAGGTGTTCTTGGTGCTGACCTCGGTAATAATACGGAAGCGCCACTTTCCGCGACAGCCGAAATTATATTCGGATCATGGGGTGGTAAAATGTTGCTGGTGGGGACGGCTATATCAATTTTCGCGACACTTAGTGGTGATATTCTGGTTACGCCGCGTGTTGTATTTGCATCAGCACGTGATGGCAATTTACCTAAATTCCTTGCGAAAGTGCATCCAAAATTTAATACACCATATATGTCCGTGATTGTGTTTTCGGCGCTTCTTTTATTGATAGCCTTTAGCGGAACATTTGAAACACTTGCCATTCTTGCGTCCGGTTCCATTATGTTGATTTACGCGGGTGTCAGTCTGTCGGTGATTAAGGTCAGGATGCGAGATGGAATGCCGTCCAGAGAACAGTTTAAATTGCCGGGCGGTGCAATTATTCCGATGTTAAGTTGTTCGCTTATTGCTTGGATGCTTTTCCAGTTAGAAACAAATGAAGCGTTAGGGCTGATTGCACTCGTGGGTGTTTCCGTGTTGATATATCTGGCCAATCAATTAATGAAGAAAAAATCTTCTTAACGGTTAAGTGTTATTTAATATATTAAGTAAATAATGTGTGGATGATCTTATTTATTAAGATGATGGGGTATCTATATCATTAGCTGTTATCTGCTGTTGAATTTTTGACTATCCTCTAATTTTTGCGTTGGAGAATATTAAATGTCACTAAAAGGCCAAGGCGTTAAGAATATTTTACTTGTAGAAGATTCTAAATATTTCGCTGCGGTTATCATGCAAACGTTAAGCAGAATGGAATGGGTGAATATCCATTGGGCAAGTGATCTGGTAGAAGCCAAAGAAGCTTTATCAAATCCAGATAATAAATTTCATTTAACACTTCTTGATTTAAGCCTACCTGATGCCCACGGTATCGAGATAGTTCAGGCAATTACAAACTTTAATGTTCCTATCGTTGTATTCACAGGAACTTTTGATCTTCAATTATCGAAAAGTATGTTTGACCTTGGTGTGGTTGATTATGTGATCAAAGGGGGAAAGGCAAGTTTTGAATATATATATTCTGTTGTGAGAAGAGTGCTTATAAATCAGGATATAAAAGTATTAATTGTCGATGACACCAAAATAGGCAGAATTTTACTTTCTGAAATGTGCAGAAGATATCAGTTAAACGTAATCGAGGCATGTGATGGTGAAGATGCACTTCAGAAATTGAAAGAAAACCCTGACATCAAAATGATTTTAACGGATTACAATATGCCGAAAATGGATGGGTTTGAATTAACGAAAAACATCCGTGAAGAACATCCAAAAAGCAAGCTTGCGATTATTGCGGTTTCCAGCTCAGAACAACAAGGGTTGTCGGCGCAATTCATTAAAATTGGTGCCAATGACTTTATTTCAAAACCTTTTGATGCAGAAGAGTTCTATTGCCGGGTTTCACAAAATCTTGATTATCTTGAACATATTGAACAGCTTGAAAATCTGGCGAGTTATGATTTTCTGACAGGATTAAGAAACCGCAGGTCATTTTTCGAGGTAACAGAACCGCTCCTTTCCGGGTTAGATAGACGGAAAGTGCCTCCTGTTGCAGCGATGCTTGATGTGGATCACTTCAAAAAAATTAATGATACATTCGGCCATGATGTGGGGGATCAGGTTCTTATTTTGATAGGTAATGTACTATCAGAAAATATCCGAAAAAGTGATGTGCTTGCTAGGACGGGTGGTGAGGAATTTGCAATTCTTGCAACAGATATGGATGTTGAAAAAGTAGAAGAAAAATTTGACCATATTAGACAAGCTGTTAACGATGTTACCATGGAAATTGATAATGAAATCATTAACCCCACCATCAGTATTGGCGTTTATGTAGGGCATAGTGAAGATGCAGATGAATTATTATCATATGCTGATAAATGTTTATATGAAGCAAAGGAAAACGGGAGAAATAAAGTCGTCGTTAAATACGAAGAAGAATGAATGATATTTATAAATTGTTCGCCAATTTATATTCGACGCCATGTCTTCTGGCGCATATTAAAATCATATAGGCTTCTTTTGATTTTGGTTCAATTTCCTTAATCCCTTCTAGTAAGGCGCGTTCATGGGTTTTAAGTGAAAAATTACCCATCAAATACTTTTTTAATCCTTGAATGGGACCAAGGAACCTTGGGGTCGAATTTGCAGTATTTAGATCCGATGATTGTCGTTTTTCCAGTCTTGCGATTTTTGCATTTTGTTCTTTTATTTTTGACTGTAGTTCTTTGATTTTTCGTTTAGTAGAATGGGTTGATTTATATTGTAATTTGCTAATAAACGCGTGATATGTTAAACCATACTTAGAAAGAATTTGTTGAGCTTTACGAGTTGCCACTAAACATTCGGCGTCATTTGTTGAATTTGAAAGCTCTAGTATACGACATAATTTTTGTAGTTCTTGTTCGTTACTAAAAAGGTCTGTTTCAGGCATTATTTCCTCCGGGAAAGACATTAAAACAGTTTGTAAAATTGTACCGCGTTAATCTTTTGTTAAGCATAACATTACGAATCATATGATGATGATTCGCGCGAATCAATATAAAAATTCATTTTGATTCAAAAGTTTATATTCAGTGAGCAATATTTTTGGGGGTAAGGCGCGTTGTCGCCAAGCATATATAAAATTGTAACAGAAATTTTACTTAATATATTTAATATTTTAATTGCTTGTTAACTAAATTGGCAAATACTATTGCGAAATTTAATCGGTAAAAGTGAATTCAGGGAGGAAATTTACCTTTATGACTGACACAATTAAACTTTCTCCAGTTATGGATCTTGTCGCAGCAAATGATTTCAAAGTGCAGCTGGAATCCCAATTGAATGACAAGAGTGAAATTACGATAGATGGCTCAGAAGTTGAAAGAATTCTGACCCCATGCATCCAGTTGATTGTGGCTACCGATAATGAACTTAAAAAAAATAATTCCAAATTAATTGTCACGAATGCATCGGATGCATTCATTAGTGCGGTAACCGATTTGGGATTGGAAAAAGAATATAAAGATTGGAGTTCTTAAAATGGCTAAAAAAATTCTGGCTGTTGATGATTCAAAAACCATGAGAGATATGATCAATTTTACACTGCAAGGTGCAGGGTATGATGTCACGTTGGCCGTTGATGGGAACGATGGGTTAACCAAATTAAAATCCAACGAAATCGATCTTATTATTACAGATATTAATATGCCGGGAATGAACGGCATTGATTTAATCAAAAATGTTCGCGTGGACGATAAATATCGTTCCATGCCGATTTTAATCCTGACAACTGAATCTGGCGATGACCTAAAACAAGAGGGTCGTTCAGCCGGAGCAACAGGCTGGATTGTAAAACCATTTGTACCGGAGAAGTTGATAAAAGTAGTAGCTAAAGTGTGTCCTTAAATCAGAATAAAAAAACAGAACAGGGAAATACATGACAGGTGATGATCCGTTTGCTCAGTTTAAAACTGTTTTCTTTACGGAATGTGATGAACTGACAGCAGATATGGAACAACATTTATCAGATTTGCAATCTGGTGATGATGACGATGAAACGTTGAATGCAATCTTTAGGGCGGTTCATTCAATTAAGGCCGGTGCGGGAACTTTTCAATTTACAGATTTGATATCATTTTCACATACATTCGAAGCATTGCTTGATCGCATGCGCAATGGTGAAATTGATAATAACGAAGATGTCACCAATACATTGTTTAAATCAAGTGATGTACTTAGCGATTTAATTGAAGCAGCACAAAATGAAGATGAACTTGGCCCGGAATATGGAATTGAAGCAAAACAGGAACTTGAAGCATATTTAAATTCGGATGGTTCAACGGCACCAAAGGAAAAGAAAGAAGAGGCGCCGGAAGAGCAACAATCGGAAAAACAAACATATTCTATTTCCTTTATACCCAATGCGGAAGTGTTTCGTCATGCCAATGAACCGATCCTTCTGATTAGAGAACTCAAAACACTTGGTGATGTTGAAGTTGAAATTGATACATCAAAACTTCCGGATTTACATTCAATCGAACCGGAAGATTCATACTTTTCCTGGAATTTTAAATTAACGACTGAAGAACCACGTTCTGAAGTTGAAGAGGTTTTTGAATTCGTAGAAGATGATTGTAAGCTTGAGATATCTGTTGTTGAAGACGCGGCGGTGAAAGAGCCGGAAAAAACAGAGGCCAAAGAAGTATCAACAGAAAAACCATCCAAAGCGAATGGCAAAGATGCCACCGTTAAAACGCCTGTGACAAAGAAGAAAGCGACGGCTGCAACGACCTCTATTCGTGTTGATCTTGAACGTATTGATAAGCTCGTCAATATGGTTGGTGAGTTGGTGATTACCCAGGCCATGTTAACGCAAGACCTTGAAGATTTGGATACTTCGCAAAATCTACGCATTGTTTCCGGCATGGAGGAACTCGCAGCACATGCACGAGAGCTTCAGGAAAATGTGATGGCCATTCGCATGCAGCCGGTAAAGTCTGTATTTTCCAGAATGCCGCGCCTGGTGCGTGATTTAAGTGGGCAGCTTAAGAAGAAAGTAAAGCTCGTTACAACCGGTGAGGCAACTGAAGTCGATAAAACAGTGATTGAAGAAATCGCCGACCCGCTGACACACATGATAAGAAATTCTTTGGATCATGGCATCGAAATGCCCGATGAAAGAGAGAAAAACGGGAAAAGCGCAGAAGGTACGATCTGGCTTAATGCGGAACATCGTGGCGGCAGAATTGTCATTGAAGTATCCGATGATGGTCAAGGTATCAAAAGAGATGTGGTCTTAAAGAAAGCACTGGAAAAGAACCTGATTGAATCAGATAACTTGGCCGACGAAGATATTGATAATTTGATTTTTCATCCGGGTTTTTCAACAGCAGCCGAAGTCACAAATGTGTCTGGTCGCGGTGTGGGTAGTGGTATTTCCAAAATTGTGACCCTTTCAAAAGAAAGTATCCAGATGGTTTACGATCTGGAAAAAGTCATGGGCAATGTTGAAGAAACGGAAGCGCTCCTTTTTAAAATTGAAGACATTAATAGCAAGACAAATTTACTGGCGTTAAATGCTAAAATTGAATCTGCGCGTGCCGGCGATGCGGGTAAGGGTTTTTCTGTTGTTGCGGATGAAATGAAGGATTTGTCCCAATTGATTAACGGGCTTGCGGGTGAAATTCAATCGAAAATGGGGTCTGTTTCTTCGGGGATAAAAGAAAGTTTTGAATCCTTGAAAAAGATCGCAAATATCGACATGTCCCAAAATATTACTGCTAAAGATAATATCGATAGCATGATGGAAGAAATGATTGAATATAACAATGATTTCAGTCTTCGCCTTGAGGAATCATCACACATGTCGGAAAAAATCGCGCAGGATATTTCTGGCTTGATTACTGGTTTCCAATTCCAAGACCGTGCCACCCAATATCTTGAAACCATCAAAGTGACGCTTGGTTCACTTGATGATTTCCTTAACGATCTTGAGCATAATGCAGTGATGAGCGAATTAGATGATGAAGCCCTGCATAAAGAGTTGGTTCAAAATTGGATCAAACAGATTTTAGAAAGTTTCCCACTTGTCGAAGTAAAAGAAAGATTTCTTGATGGCCTAGATGATAGCTATGGACATTCATCGGAAACTGAAGAAAAAAAATCAGATGTCAGTGAAGTAGCGGCCACCAGTCAGGACGATGACGATGATGACGACGGTATTGAATTATTTTAGTGCGAGGCAAAAATGGAATTAAAGATTGATAAAAATGATAGGTGTGCCGTTTAATGTCGGTGACCGAATTGTTGGGATGATTGGTCTTGCAAACCGTCCTGGTAGCTATACTAAAATAGTGAATGAGTTGGCACCAATTGTTCAGGCTGTCGGATACATAATCGATGCAGAACAAAGAAAATTACAATTAAGTTTTATTGAAAACCTGAATGAGCAAGCACAAGCAGCATTAAATAACCATGCGATCGTAAGTGCGACTGACCAGTTTGGTAAGATCATTTATGCGAATGATAATTTCTGCGAAATTTCAGGATACAGCAGAGAAGAATTACTTGGTAATGACCATTCTTTATTAAAATCTGGCGAGCATGAAACCGAATATTATGCCAATGTTTATCGTACATTGTTTTCGCAAGAAATATGGAGTGGTGAATTTAAAAATAAACGTAAAGACGGTAGTTATTATTGGGTTTATTCGACTATCCAAAAAAGATTTTCCAAATCCGGTAAATTTGAAGGATATATAGCCATTCGTACAGATATTACAGAACAAAAAGAAATTGCCCGACTTAAAGAAATGGAAAATATTGCCAAGGATCAGATTTTATCAAATGTCAGTCATGAATTAAGAACACCTCTCAATGCGGTGATTGGTTTTGCCCAGTTATTAAAAGTAAGAAATGATGATAAGCAAAATGAAGAATATATTGATGAAATTCTGTACGGTGGTGAACAGTTATTGAACAGTATTGATGCGTTATTGAATTTTGAAAAAAACAGTAAATATCAAGAAGGGTCAACAGATTTAATGCCTGTGATCGATGGCGTTATTGATAAGCATCAGGAACAGATATATGAAAAAAATCTGGATGTGAATATTAACGTATTAGATGACCCACATGTTAAAATTTCAAAGAATAATTTGAAAAATATAATTGATAGTGTGATTTCAAATGCCGTGAAGTTTAATGTGCAAAAAGGATCGATTTTCATTAATGAACATTCAGTATCGGATGAAAATTTTGTATTAAGTATCAAAGATAGCGGCATTGGTATTTTGCCCGAAGAACAACAAGTTATCTTTGAACGTTTCAAACGTGGAAGAATTGCAAACAGTGTTTACTTGGGTAATGGGCTAGGACTTTCAATTGTGAAAGAATTATTGCGTCATGCAAAGGGTGAAGTTGACATCATTTCAGATGGAAATTCGGGAACGGAAATTTTATTAACCTTACCAATAGCAAATAAGGAATAACCTGTGAAAATATTATATGTTGAAGATGTGGAAATGAACGCGAGGTTACTGGCCCTTATGGTTGAACAAATTTGGGGCTATGAGATTGATATCGCTGAAACTGCCGAACAGGGGCTGGAAATGATAGAGGCCCAAAAGTATGATTTGGTTTATATGGATGTGAATTTGCCGAACATGAATGGCATTGAAGCGGTTCAGGAAATCAGAAAGTCATATTCAGAAAAAGATTTGCCGATCATTATGGTCAGCGCAGATGTAAGCGAAGAAGCCATCATTAAGGCAAGGGGGGCTGGTGCTAATGATTATATGTCAAAACCGGTCAATCTTACTGCATTGAAGGAAAAGTCATCCAAGTATGTTGAGATGGATTTGATGGAAAAAAGCGTTTAGTAAATCCGATAATTATTTCAGCGGTACGAGGACGGATAATAAATGGCTGACGTTTGTCCCGTCATTTGATAATGGCAGATCAAGCCATATAACGCGGTGTAATCTACTGTCAATATTGGGCGCATGACCAATCACGAAAGCATATTGACCATTATGAATATGATTTAGAAACTCTTGGTATTCTTCTAAAACAGCGGCGTCGGTTTCCTCTCGATTGTTAATTTCTGTACGCATGGTCTGCTTACCAAAATATTCATTGAAACGTTCGCCGGATACAATAATTTTGTCTTCTTTTGGTGTGCTGTTTTCCATATCAACAATACGAATGTATGAATGCCATCCGGTAAGTTTTTCAAACGGAAGATCTTTTCGTGATGGGATATCTTTCTCGAGATTGCTATTGCGCCATAAATGATAAAAATCAACAAGTACACCCGCTTCATCAGGTGGCGCTTGGTTTAATGGAAAATAATAACTTGTATATTTTTTCCCATTAACCTTAACAATTCTTTGATCTACTGGTGAATTTCCCGTTTTTCTTTCTTTATCCATTTCTGAAATTTATTCTAATGTATGTTTTTAGTCAATGAGGGGAAATCATAGAATTTAATTGTTTTCAGTGTCCGAATTCATCATTTCTAATATTTCGGCTTCTGTCATTGTGGCTGTTTCTTCTTTGAAATTATAATAATCGGGTTTTTTATCGATAAAAACCTGTGTGCTAAATTCGGGTGAAATATCACCATCAAATAAACCAAGTGAGACATAATGGCTGCCGGTTGGTAAGAGTTTATAATAAAGATGGCTTCCGCAATTTTTGCAGAATGCCCGCTCTGCCCATTCGGATGATTTGAAAATAGAAACGTATTCTGTTCCGGAAAATTCAATATCAGACCCACATTCAATTTCCATAAAGGGGGCGCCACTCCATTTTCTGCACATGGCGCAGTGGCATGCGCCGAAATGTTCTTTGCTTGCGGTAGTCGTAAAAGTAACTTTCCCACATAAACAGCTACCATCTTTTTTAGACATAAATTTTCCTCTTAATATGGTGATCCCGACTGGATTCGAACCAGTGGCCTACAGATTAGGAATCTGTCGCTCTATCCACCTGAGCTACGGGACCACACGACAATTGATTTACCATAGCCGCATGGTCCCGGCAATATTGCTTATTTTACTTCATCATCAAAAAGGATGCCGACGGTGCCTTCGCGGCGTGGGTCGGCGCCGCCTTGTAATGTTCCGTCATCCAATTTGAGTACTGCGCTTAATCCTGAAATTTCGCCTTCGCTTTCGAAAACATCATATCCGAAATCGCGAAGTGCTTGTATGATTTCCGGCTTGGCGCGGTTTCTTTCGATGCGGACTTGCTCTGTACGGGCAACCATATTCGGCAGATCAATGGCTTCTTGCGGGCTAAGGCCCCAGCTCATGATGCCGACAACCGTTTTGGCCACATATGAAATGATGTTACGGCCACCTGGTGACCCAACGGCCATTAGGAAGTCATCATTTTCATCAAGCACGATCGTTGGTGACATGGAAGAACGTGGGCGCTTGCCCGGTGCAACCGCATTGGCAATTGGATTGCCATCTGCATCAACATAATCGAATGAAAAATCCGTAAGTTGGTTGTTAAGGATCATACCGCCAGCCATTCGCAGTGAACCAAAATATCCTTCAACAGTGGCGGTCATGGAAACTGCATTGCCGTCGGCATCAACAATCACGAAGTGGGTCGTGCCAACGTCATCTAGGGTCGCGTCTTTACCGTAAAGAAGGCTTGCTTGCTGTTGTTGATAGGCCCATGGGTCGCCAGCTTCGATATTGTTATTTGCACCTTCGCGGGAAATCAGTTTCGCACGGTCTTTGATATAAGCGTCAGACATCAGTCCTTGGATCGGAACTTCGACAAATTCATCGTCAGCAATGAACTGGTTGTTATCTGCATATGTAATACGTAATGCTTCCGCAAGCAGCGTCCAGTTTTCAGGATCATCTGCGCCTTCTGCGGAAAATTGTGGCGCTTCGTTTAAAAGGCTCATGACCATTGATACGGACACCCATGACGACGGCAGAGCGGAACCGCAAAGGGTTGTGTTGCGGTATTTGCTGCAATATGCATCACGTTTCACCGGGTAATAATCGGCGATGTCTTGTGTTGATAATGTGCCGCCATTGGGCATTTCCTGTGCCGCCGCAGCAATTTTTTCGGCAATATCACCGCGGTAAAAATCATTCGGATTATTGGCGACGATACGTAATGTTTCTGCGTACTCTTCGTTTACAAGGATATGACCGATCGGTAGCGGACTACCGTCATCAAGATGTAAATATTCATAAAGATCTGTTGGACCATCGGCCGGATCTTTATAGAAATTTTCCTCATAAGATACGATTGAGTTGTGCATGCGTGGTGAAACGGCAAAACCGTTTACGGCATATTCAAGTGTCGGATCAAACAATTGTTTCCATGGAAGCTTACCATGATCTTGATAAGCCATATTTAGTACGGCAACCGCACCCGGTGCACCAATGGAAAGGCCGCTGTTTTTGGCTTGTCTGAATGGTAGTTTTTCGCCATTTTCATCAAAGAATAATTCCTTGGTTGCGCCCATCGGCGCGCGTTCACGGCCATTATAATAATCAATTTTTTTGGTATCAGCATCATAATGAACCATGAAGCCACCACCACCAAGGCCAGAACTTTGCGGTTCAACCAAGCTTAGTGTTGATAAGACGGTCACGGCTGCGTCCATTGCGGAACCGCCAGCGCGAAGCGTTTCAAGGCCTGCTTCTGTTGCAAGCGGGTTTGCGGTAACCACCATACCAACCGGTTTACGCTCGGTAGTTTCAATTGGTTGATTACTGGCTTGTTGTTCCCCCTGACCACAGCCAACAATGAATAATGTTAAAAATAAAAAAAGATGTTTTGTATATTTCATTCTTCTGACCTGATTATTAAGATTTTTGCTTATTAAATATTGATTTTAGAATGCGGTCAACAAATGTTGCCATATAAATGGCACCGCTGGTGTAAAAACCTTTCCCCCAAAGCAATTGACTGGATAGATAGATATTCTCACAGCCAGTGACTTTAAAGGTATCCATATCAAATTCGATGCCCGGCATTTGTGTGTCGCCACACATATAAGGATGCATCATTTCGTTATTGACCATATGTTTGATAAGCGCTGATTGGTCATCACTTGTGACATCGCGGCTGACGCTGCCGGTGGTGTTAATAAGGACATTTGTTTTATCGCATCCAAAATCATGATGGATGACATAATGATCATTTTCTTGATCAAATATCACATCGCTTGATCCCTTAATCGTGCGTAAACGACCCACTTTATATAACGCGAGCAGTTTTTCAGCGGTGGAAATCGGGCAGGATGCTTCATATGTTAAGGCTGCCGTTTCGTATTGGTTCCTGTACTTAATTTCATCTTCGGGGCTTACAAGTTTTGCAGCGAACATATCCCAAAGCTCTAACCCGGCATCACCGAAAATATCCACTAAGATATTACGGGCTGTTCCGTCAACGGCGGTGCGTAAATCTTTTTCAAGAATATCTGCGGCGCAGGCATCAACGTCTTTAGCACTTGTGCAGTTGCGATAGGGGGCAGCGATTTCTTCCCAATCGCTTTCGCCATGATGAAGTTCACAATCTTTCTTGATTGCATCTGCAATATCATTAAGGGAAAGATATTCATCTTTTTTAATGGATGTCAGATAATCAAGGGTGAAATATTTTCTGTTGATGTCTTTTGTAACGCGGCTTTTCATTTTCTTTAATCTGCCGCTTCTTGAACATAGAACAACAGAACGATCATTGTTTTCGGCATTAAAAATAAGCTCACCATCATCATTATATTCAAATGAACATCCGGTAGCCGAAGAGAATAGCCGTCCAACGACATCAAAAGCGCTCAGCGATGCGCCAAGAATATAGCATTCTGCATTCATTGGAATATGATCAAGCGCATCTGTGTTCAAATGATCCGGGAAATAGAGGGCATTTGATCCTTCCGGCGGATGTTCATAACGATCAATGGTAGGGCAGTGGCCAGTACACATGATTACTTTGTCGCAATGAATTTCTTCGGTGTCATATTTTATTATGACTTTATCGCCTTCTTCAAAAATGGCGGTGGCTTCTTTTGAAATTAGGTTGACCTTAATTCCCTTAATTGCCGCTGTTGTGAGCGTTGATCTGAACACGTCTTTCAGGAAATATCCGTAATAAATGCGTGAAATATTGCCGCGTGGGTGTATTTCCGGCAGTTCCACGCCATCGGGTAATTCTGGTTTTGATAATAACCAGTTGTAAAATGCCTGTCTGTTATCCGGCGTCAGGCAGAGTGTGTCATTGGTGTTATTTAATAAATAATCATCGCACTCATCTGTTTTATAAGGTAGGCCCGGACCAAAATCTCCGCTAGCCTCAAAAATGGTGATTTCTGAAATGGGATATCTTTCAACCAGTTGATAAAATGCGCTTGTGCCGGTAAAGCCGCAACCGATTAAGGTAATATGATTTATTTTGGTCATGTTATGATCACCTCGCTGGTTTCTTTAACTGTATCCAGAATGATGAATGATTCCGTACGAGTGATTGCTTTTAACGGTTTTACTTTTTGGCTTAAAAAAGATTGAAGTGCATCCGTGTCGGAAACACGAATTTTTATGAGGTACGATCTTGCGCCACTGATATGATGGATTTCTTGAATTTCCGGGAATTTGGCAAGTTTTTCGGTTGCTTCCTTTTCACCGTCATAATCCATATCCACAAGAATAAGCGCAGCAAGGTTCGCGCCGACCTTTCTTGCATTCATCACTGCGCGCCATTCCTGAATGTAGCCGTTCTTTTCAAGTTTGCGAACGCGTTCATTTGCTGTTGAGACAGATACGCCAACAGCTTTCGCGATTTCTGCGCTGGAAAGGCGGCCATTTTTTTGAATGAGGCGCGTTATTTTCTTGTCAATTTCATCCATATCAATAAAAAATCCTGAAAAATTATAAAATTTCAAGAAATAATATTGATGTGATCACGTTAGTCAAGTGAATTATTTAAGTATTCAAGAATATGATTGTTAATGTCATCCATATTCAAATCATTATGACCGTAACCAAGAAGTTCATTAAATTGAGCATTGTTATTAATGTTGGCTAATTTTTGGCCAAATTTTATCGGAATAACTTTATCACGGTTTCCATGAAACATCAGAATAGGAACATCTACATTCTTAATATGCTCTATGTTGTTATAACGATCTTTCAGAAGCAGCTTTACCGGAAGTATTGGGTAATGGCTTGCGGCCACATCAGCCATACTGGAATAAGGAGATATTAGAGCAAGAAGTGATGCATCATATTTTGTTGCCATTTGGACGGCAACCCCAGTACCGAGTGAGCGTCCCATTAAAATAATATCTTTTTCATTAAGTCCTTGCGAGATCAAATGATTGATTAGGTTTTCTGCATCGGCAATATTGGCTTGTTCAGACGGCTTGCCGGGATTGTCGCCGTATCCACGATATTCCGCAAGAATGATATTAAACCCTTCTTGTGCAGGGCGTCGCATCATCATAATACGGTCTGCCGCATTACCCGCGTTACCATGAAAGAAAACGATAGTTTTCTTATTCTCACGTCCTTGAAAGCGCCAGTGTTTTAATTCGAACCCGTCATGGCTTTCTATGGCGAATTGCTTGAATGGGTTTTCAGGTGTTAATGCAAGAGGTGATATGTCTGTTGGTTGATAAAGAAGACTTCTTTGAAAAACATAAAGTAACAACAAAAGCAATATATAACATGCGGCGAGTGTTGTTAGTATTTTAATCATTAATCATTCCAGTTTGGCGCCATCGCTGAACCGATAAGCGCGGGCATGTCCGACGTAATAATCGAAACAGGTATTTGTTTATTATAATCGGTCATGGGCCCTTTATCGGTAAATTTTGCAATAAAATCATCATGACCGATCAAGTCTATGTTTTTCGGGATAATGCCGCCACCAATAAAGACGCCACCCTTGGCACCTTGCGCCACGGAAATATCACCGGCAATACTGGCAAGCATTTCAAAAAATAAATTCATGGTTTCTACGCAAAGCGGATCATTATTATTTTGTGCGTTTTGTGATATTTGCGCGGCGGTTAATTCATCCGCATTAAGTTGCTGATCAAAATTTAGAAAATCATATATCCTGCAAATGCCATTTCCTGACATAAATGTTTCAATGGAAACATGTGGAACAGATTTTTTGGTAAATGTCAGTAATTTTTGTTGTCTTTCTGTTTTGGGCGCAAATGAAATATGCCCGACTTCGGTTGGTACAACGTTTAATGCGTGTTTTGATGGTACACCAATGGCACCACCTAACCCTGAGCCCACTCCAAAAACGCTAAATGGTGCGCCGGTAAGACCACTTGTCGCAGGTGAGATTGTTTTTAAATCATCATTGCTTAAATGTGGTATTGAATGCACCAAGGCTTCATAGTCATTAAGTAATGTTACGTTTTCGAAATGAAATTCATTTTCAAGATCTTCTGCAACAATTTCCCAGTTAAAATGCCATAGGTTTCCGCGTCTTGCGGTCATGGCGCCAGCAATGGCGAAACGAGCGATTGCTGGCGTTTCATTGATGGTCGAAAGATAATCTTTCAACATTAAAGAGAATGTCTTGTATTCACGACATTGTAAAACGCCGATGTTGGAAATACTGTCCAGTTTTCCATCAGCGTTAAGGGTTGCGATTGCAAATCTACCGTTTGTCCCGCCAACGTCGGATACTAATATTTTGTGCATTATTATAACTCTTGAAAATTTTGCAGGTATATTGCCGCAGTAATTCGATGTTGTCTAATGCTCTTTTATATGAAATAACAAAATAAAAAGGGTGAGGAATAAATGACATGCTGGCAGTAACATCTTTTATTGGCTTTACGGGGCTTGTAGCGCTTATTTCATATTTGAAAACCCGTGATGATCATATGAATTCGTCAGATGATTATTTCCTTGCAGGACGTAGTTTGACGGCGTGGGTGATTGCCGGTTCCCTGATTCTGACGAATTTATCAACGGAACATATGATCGGTTTAAATGCCGATGCATTTGCGCATACGATTGCGGTTATGGCGTGGGAAACGACGGCGGCGCTTGCGATGGTATTAACCGCGCTTTATTTTCTGCCGCGCTATTTGCAACGTGGGTTAACGACGATCCCAGAATTTTTATCATTACGGTTCGATCAATCAACGCGGGTTATTGCAACTTTACTCTTTCTATTTTCATATGTTGTAGCCATTTTACCGGTGGTGTTGCTTTTTGGTGCAGCAGGGCTAGAAAGCCTTTTTAATGTATCTGAAAATCTTGGTATCGACAGGCAAACCGCCCGCTGGCTGATGGTATGGTCCATTGGGTCACTTGGTTCATTATACGCTATTTTTGGCGGGCTTAAGGCTGTTGCCATATCGGATACGATAAATGGTATCGGATTTTTGATCGCAGGGTTACTTATTCCGTTATTGGGATTAATGTTCGTGGGGGACGGCAATCCGATTAACGGGTGGAACACGGTTTATACGGCGGTGCCGGAAAAATTTGATATCACCGGCGATGAGCCGGGTTCTTTTTTACCAATTGGTGTTCTGTTCACAGGTATGATTGTTAATCAGATTTTTTTCTGGTGCACGAACCAATCAATTATTCAGCGCGCACTTGGTGCCAAAAACCTTAAAGAAGGACAAAAAGGCGTCTTGATAGCGGCAGGGTTTAAAATACTAGGGCCTGTTATCATCGTTCTTCCGGGTGTGATTGCATTTTATATGTTCCGAAGCGAAATTGGACAAGAAGATGCAATGCTGGCCTATCCGATGCTGGTGAAAGAGGTTCTGCCGGAACCACTTGTGGGATTTTTTGCCGCCGTTATGGTGGGGGCCGTATTAAGCACGTTTAACAGTGTTTTGAATAGTTCCGCGACTTTATTCAGTCAGGGCATTTATCAGATCTTTATGAATAAGGATGCTTCGGGTAAAGAGGTGGTTTTATCGGGACGCGTATGCAGTATCGTACTTGCGATTGCCGCGATGATCGCCGCCCCGATGATTGATACGGAAGGCAGCCTTTATAATTATCTACAAAAGATCAATGCGACATTCTTTGGTCCAATGCTTGCGGTCATCCTGTTTGGATTTTTAACCAAAACAGCGACGGCGCGGGCAGCAAAAATTGCTATGATCACAGGGCCGGCAATCTTTTATCTGTTTGTTTTTGCATTTGGTGAAGAAGTGCAGAATTTTGCAAAATCTATGTTTAATACGAATGATGAAATTCATTTCTTACATTTTCTGGCGCTAGTGTTTTTAATTACATCAACGCTAGTTTACATTGTCAGTAAAATTTGGCCGGAAGAATATGTGGAACGCGTTAATCAGGTGGTTAAGGTTGATTTAGAACCTTGGAAGCATGCGAAACTGGTCAGCATTATAATTTGTTTGATCGTTTTTGCTGTCTATTATGGTTTTTCCCAGTAATGAAATTATAAAAGATTGATTGTCCGTTCTGGCGGGAAATGAAGGGTGGCTGTGGTGCCTTTTCCTTCAATGCTTTCTAGGGTCAAGTTACCACCGTGCTCTTCGATATAGGCACGTACAAGTGATAGACCAAGGCCGGTTCCTTCGTGACTGATCTGACTTGAAGTATCAAGTTGGGTAAAGGGCTGTATGACGGATTCTAATTGATCCGCAGGAATGCCGACACCATTATCCTTAACGGCAATCGCAATTGAGTGATGCTGGTCTATTCTTGCCAGGATATCAATTTCGCTTCCATCAGGGCTAAATTTAATGGCGTTTTGGATAAGGTTAATCAGCATTTGTTTAAGCAGGCGATCATCACAGAAAAGTTTCACATGTCTAATATTATTACTGATATTGATCTTCATGTTTTTGCTGCTTAATTCAGGTGAAAACAGATTTTTAATCGGTGTGAAGAAATTCTGAAATATAATTTCTTCTTCGCTTAAGGTGATTTTATTGGCTTCAATTTTAGCCAGGTCAAGGATATCGTTAATGATGTTCAGCAAATGTTTGCCGCTGGCGATTATGTCATCAATCGGGCCTTCAAGCGGCGTGTTTTTTACCTTGCTATAAATATCTAGTTTTATGGCTTCTGAAAATCCAATAATAGCATTAAGCGGCGTCCTTAATTCATGGCTCATATTTGCAAGAAATTCAGATTTCACAAAGTTTGCTTCTTCGGCTTCGTCTTTTGCTTTGGTCAGTTCGTAAGTTCTTTCGATGACCTTGTCTTCAAGTTCGTCATTAGCTGCAATGAGTTGCTGTTGAGCACGGTTTCTTTCTCGGCTTAAATATAGCATCCGAAGTACAAGCAATAAAAAGGCAATAATAGCGACGACAGCCGCGATCAATAATGATTGTTGTTGGCCGATAATTTGTGTCTGTTGGCCAAGATCTTCTGTTAGTGCTTCTTGTAAAAGTCGCTGATCTTCTAGCGCTGCTTGTTGCTCAGATAAGCGTGCTTCGTTGCTCGCGATTAATTCCTGCTGTCTTGCAACCTCATCCCTGCTTTGGTTAAGTTGCGCCTGCTGTTCTTCGAGTAATGCTCTTTCGTTAATATTTTGCTGGCTAAGCTGTTCCATTTCGGAACGGATGTTTTCCAATTCGTTTTGACGATTGCTGATGATTTCGGCCTGTTCTGAAATGGTTCTATTTTGATCATTCAGTGTTGCATTTTGTGTTTCTAATCTCGAAAGCGTTTCATTAAGATTTCGGCTTGCTTCTTCTGAATTTCTTTCAAGTTCAAGAAATTCTCCTGCTAACCTGTTCAGGTTGTCTTCCATTTCACGGTAAAGAAGTGCCACGTCCATTTCAGAGCCGCCAAGAAGCAAAATATCACTGCTGACGTCCAGTTCTTCTAGCAAAATGTTTGCGCGGTTCACTTCAAAGGAAACGGTACTGTCATCTGTCACCGTTAAATTAATCATTGAATGTTGAAGGGCGCTGTTTTCATCACTGATAAGCAAAATGTTATTATCGCGGATTGTGAAGGCAATTTCGGAAAGAGGCTGGCCAGCGTTTGAACCTACAAATAAAATTTCCAGATCAGCTATATCGGATAATGAATTTATTTTTTTTAAAGTTAGGGTTTTGTTTCTGACTAATCTGTTTTCAACAGTGGACATTAATGTCGTATATTGAAGATCATCTTCGCCAAAATAACCAATATCAATATTGTTTAAATCAGGGTCATCTTTCCAAAATACATATTGTACAAACCGGACGGTAAGTTCTGATTTTACTGCCTGTGTTGATATGGTTTGTGCAATGGAAAATTGAATGCTGCATAATATAATTGAAACACATGCAATGACTTTGCAAATGCATTTCCCCCCGAAAAGTGCGGTTTTATATTTTTGCATTGGTTTGATTACTCTGGTTACTATTCCTTGTTGCACTTGCATGATTATTTCATCTTAAGAAAGGTATAGTTGTAAATACTTATTATTTTATTAAAAAAAACGCGTTAAAAACAGCTAATTTTACAGTATCAAATGAATAAGTTGGAATAAGTGTATCGCCATTCGGTTTTCGATAAATAATTTTTTTATTTGTTTAGGTAATAATTAAGTAACTGATTTTTGTCATAATGCCTTCAATGAATTATCAAGGAGGGAAGATTAATGTATTACGAACCAAAAGCACCAACGAAACTTGAAGATGTTGGTTATGACCCATTGCTAGTATTACAGCTTATGGCTAAGGGCATGGGAATGGAAAATCTGGAAACCGGTGTCCAGCTTGCGAATGAATTAAGACTTCCATCAAATATTATTGATGCAGCCCTTCAAAGAATGGTTGATAGAAAACTGGTTGAATCAGTTGGTATGACAAATAGCACCACCGGGGGAATGGGGCAGTTAAGATATAAACTGACCATGCTTGGTCGTGATTTCTTTAATGACGCCATGGCGCAAAATCAATATTTTGGCCCAGCACCAGTGCCGCTTGAGAAATATTGTGAACAGGTTCGCGCGCAGGCAATTGGCGATGAACGCGTTTCACCAGAAGATATTGAAGCATCATTTCATGATATCGTTGTGCCGGATGAATTTACCCGCCGATTGGGACCAGCCGTTAATTCGGGGATGAGTATTCTGATTTATGGTCCGGCTGGAAATGGTAAAACAACAGTCGCAGAAAAAGTGGCGAAAATTTACGAAGCGATAATTTATATTCCACATGCGATTGAAGTGGATGGAACGATCATTAAGGTTTTCGACCCTGCGGTTCATGAAAGCGTTGAGGTGGAAAACCCTGATCCTGAAAGACGTAAGCTTTTTAGGGCAATGAACGATAAACGCTTTTTACCATGTAAACGCCCGGTGATTATCACGGGTGGTGAATTAAATATGGAAATGCTTGATTTAAAATTTAATGAACTGACAAAATTTTATGAAGCACCACTTCATATTAAAGCGCTTAACGGAACTTTTATTATTGATGATTTTGGTCGTCAACAAGTAAGTCCGGAACAATTATTGAATCGTTGGATTGTTCCACTGCAAAGCAGAATTGATTTTATGAAACTTCATTCAGGGAAATCATTTGAAATTCCGTTTGATGAACTTGTGATTTTCTCTACAAACCTTTCACCGGATGACTTGATGGATCCGGCCTTCCTTCGCCGTATTCCTTATAAGCTAGAAACCAAAGATCCATCGATTGAGGCTTTCCGTGCTATTTATGCTGCGGTGTCCAGAAAAGCGGGGCTTGAACTAACTGATGATATCTTGGATTTTACCGTTCATTATATTGAGGAAGTTTGCGGTAAAAGTTTGGCGGCATATCAACCAAAATTCATTATCGATCAGGTAAAAGCCGCTTGTAAATACGAGGGTGTTGAGCTGCAATTAACCAAAGAATATGTGGAAGAGGGTCTTGCGAACCTTTATGTGCAGGGTAGTACATTTAAAGGCCAAGTCGGCATGACACCGAAAGAGTAAAAATAAGATCAATTTTTTCTTTGTCTTCACTAAAAAGTTGTTACACTCTCTTTAAAAATAAAAGGGAGAGAACATGCTTAAGAATTTGCAGGCATCGGCAATAATGTTGGCGTTATCGTCAACGGTTGCGATGGCACAAAATCCAATTACTGATAATCATTTAAACGCACAGGTCGCGGGTTATAAAGCGGCCTTTACCTGTTCGGGTGTCTTTAATGGCGGAAAAGCCGTTGAACAGATTAACCGTGAAGAGCTAGCGGGTATTTATCCTGCTTACCGTGAGCCGTTATCCAATATGCCGGATGCGGTTATTGACCGCGATGAAAAATATGTCAGTGTAAAATACAGCGATACGATGCCGCCAAGATACGTTGTTTGGCGTGATCATCTGGGATGTGTGCAATTGCCAATCGGTGCATCGCTTGATGACCGTGAATATATGCCAACCATCGATGTTGATAAACCGGAAATGCCGGATGCAAATTGGCCGATTGGTAATAAGGTCGGTTCATATGATAATGAAAAACTAAATGACATTATTCATAAAGCTTTTGATGGCAAGACATACGGCGATAAGACTTATACCACGGCCGTATTGGTGACAACACCGGATAAGATGCTTGGTGAAGAATATCGTGACGGATTTAATATTCATACATCGCACCGTACATGGTCGGTGGCAAAATCCATTGCGGCAACTGTGATTGGTGCAGCAGTTGATGATGGCATCGTTGATGTAAAGGCGCCCGCAGATATTGAAGCGTGGAAACGCCCGGGCGATCCGCGTGGTCGCATTACGCTTGAAAATTTATTGCATATGGGAAGTGGTCTTCATCATAACCGTGCAGGCAATAGAACCGATGATGTTTATTTCGGTGGTGCGCTGATGAGTGACTGGTCCACCAGTCTTTCGGTTGAAGCCGAGCCGGGCAGCAGATGGAAATATGCCAACAATGATACGATGCTTGCTATTCGTTCATTAAGAGAATCTATCGGTGATCGCCAGAAATATATGGAATATCCATTTAAAGAGGTGCTTTATAAAATCGGTATGTTGGATACGAAGCTAGAAACCGATTGGGATGGTAACTTTATCATGTCATCGCAAGTGTGGACCACAGCACGTGATCTTGGCCGTCTTGCAGTGCTTTATTTGAACCGTGGTGTCTGGCAGGGCGAGCGCATATTACCGGATAATTGGGGTGATTATGTATCAACACCGGCGCCATCCGAACCAAGCAGGGGTGTTGGTTATGGTGCACAGTGGTGGTTGTATCCGAAATCAAAATTTCCGGAACTTCCGGCAGATATGTATATGGCCAATGGTAACCGTGGTCAGCGTATTATGATGATACCAGATAGAAATATCGCCATTATCAGGCGCGGTCATGATGATAGTACTGTTGCTGTGTTTGACGTTGTTGCCTTTACACGGGATGTGTTGGCCGCCGTTGAATAATAACAGGAAATAGAAACAAAAAAGGCCGGGAAAAATCCCGGCCTTTTTATTTGAAATTCTTTTTGAATTTAAAGCGTAATATTTTCACACTTTACTTCGATGCCATTGGCTTTAAGGCCTTCAAGCCATAGCTTAGCTTCAGCAATGCCGTGCGGTGCTGGTTGAACACCTGTGTCCAAACGGTTTTCAATGATCGCGCTTACGGCTTCGGCCACTGTATATGATACGGTATCGGCCATGGCTGAACGCCATCCAGTACCCTTTGCATCAACTGTTAGTGATCCATGCCAGTCACCGGCTGTTAGTGCCACATAAAGCACAACGCGGTCTTCTTCGTCGTCAGCATATTGATGGTCATTCCATAATTGATCAGAAAGGGCCTTAAGATCATCCATTGACGCATTTTCAATTGTATCAAAGATGTCTTTCCATGCTTCTTTCCATCCGCCCATACGAAGCGTGCCGCGAACAAAAGTGTTTAGATTGCTTTCACCAGCAAGGCCATATTCCTCAATATAAGGAAGGCTGTTACGGTTTGCATAGGCTTCGAATGTTTCGCCGTGGATGGCGATTTCAGAAACGTTGGTCCATGCTTTATTGATTGTCGTTTCTGCGCCGTCCTGCACAAGTTGGGCTTGATTGGTAAGCGCTGTCAACACACCAAGTGGTGTCCAGCTGAACTTATATGTAAATGGTGTTGGTTCCGCAGGGAAACCACCACAATAAGAAACGAAATCAACTTTGTTTCCTTTACCAAGCACGCCAGCGTTATTGGCTTCATCAACAATAATATGCGTAAGCAGGTGGTCGATCCCAGGATCAAGACCCACTTCATTGATGAAAACAAGACCTTTGTCTTTTGCTTTTTCATCAAGGGCAATCATTTCTTCGCTTAGGTAGCTTGATGTTACCAGATGGCAATCTTCGTCCAAAGCAACATTGGCCACTTCCACGTGGAAAGTCGCAGGCAGCATTGAAATAATAATGTCGCCTTTGTTCAGCGTATTTTTGAAATTTTGAAGTGATGCTTCGTCACGAAGGTTAAGTTCAGCAACATTAAGTTTTGCGCCTTCGTTTACTTGTTCACTTAAAAATTTGGCACGGTCAAGTGTCATGTCCCAAACTGTGGCTTCGCCCCATTTATTGGCAAGAGATACAAGACCTGGGCCAGATGCAAGTCCGGCACCGATCCAATGAATTGATGGTTTATCTGATGACATTTATCGTCCCTTCGAATTAAGAATTGTTCATTCTGCTAACGGCTTCGTCGAAGCTTGCTTTTGCAGATGTCCATGGTTGTTCCTGATCACGTGTTCTAAGAACTTTAAGATGCGGTAGCATTAGTTCAGCGAACTCTTCGCTTGATTCACGTGGAAGCAGTGAAGGCAGGTTATCAATCGCGATTAGATCAAGTGATGTACCATCTTCGCCGGAAACCTCAATGTATGATTTATCCCAGCTTGTTGGTTCGCCATAAATCGGAACAGGATTAAAGTCGCTAAATGGGTCACAGCCTACATCAGTCACGATTGAAAGGTTCATTCCTTCCTTGATGTCCTGCATACGGATGAATGGGTCAATTTTGCTCTTGATAAATGCGCAGTTGATCATGATGTCATGCGCTGCGACGGCATCACGGTCAAGATTTTGTGTTTCTTCATAATCCCATTTTGTGACTTCCGCGCCGTGGCGTTCGTAAATTGCAGCTGCGCCTGTTCCGCAACGACCACCAGCACCAATGATTAGTACCTTTGGTTTTTTCTTATCCACAGCAAGTTTTGCAATTGTATCATCAAGAATGTCAGCATTTTCAAATGGTTGAAGCGGTGCATCAATATAGCTCTCGCCTGCTTGCTTACTGTACCAATGAAGCATGGAAAGGGCTGCACCCATATAACCAGCACGGTAACCAAATGCCACATAACGCATTCCGTTTTCACGGGTCATATATTCAATATCAAGAAGGTCAGCACCGCCCGTTGTAAAACGCGTTAGTGTTTCTTTCCAACCTGATTGTTCCTTATAAGCATGGGCAAAAAGGATATGAGTGTTTTTAATAACCGCTGGCTCTTCCGGTAATTCTTTAAGGCCAAGAATAATGGCATCTTCAGGATGGTTCATCCATCCGCCAGCATCCACCATTTCACAACCCGCTGCTTCATAATCGGCATTTGGAATAATACGGTTGTCTGATCTTTCAACAACGACATTATATCCATCTGCCATTAGCTCTTTTGCACCTTCCGGTAAAAGCGGTGTACGGCGTTCTGTTGGTCTTGATTCTGAACGAAGCCAGATAGTCTTAACATTTTCCATGATTGTGTGTTCCAATTATTAATCATCAACAAAGACGTACTTAATAAAGCTTATCAGCATTTATGTAAAGCGTAGTGATTTATAGAAAACGGCCCCAATGTTTATTTAACAAAGAGGCCGTTCTTTAATGTTTCAAATATTGGATTATTAATTTTCGTAATGTTTCTTGATGTATCCGTTTAAAAGCCTGATTCCAAAGGACCTTGAACCCGGTGAAGCCTTGGTCGGCATGGCTTTATCGGAATATGCAACACCAGCAATATCAAGATGGGCCCAATTGGTTTCTTCACGTACGAATGCACCAATGAATGCAGCGCCTGCACTCGCACCCGGAGCAGATGGTCCGGAGTTCATAATATCCGCTACATTATTTTCGATGGCTTTAAAGTGATTCTTGTTTAGCGGCAGGTGCCAAAGCTCGTCACCGGTTTCCTTACCCATATCAAGTAATTTATCCGCAAGTTCATCATGACGCGAGAAAAGCGCCGCGTAATCATCCCCTAAAGCACGGCTCGCTGACCCGGTCAGTGTCGCTAGATTAACAAGAAGCGGCGGATCATATGTTACATCGGTATAATGAATGCCATCGGCAAGAACCAAGCGCCCCTCTGCATCTGTTGATCTGATTTGTACGGTTTTACCAGACATGGTATTTACCACATCACCCGGGCGCTGTGCATTGCCGCCTGGCATATTTTCAGCGAGTGCCGCAACACCAACGGCGTTCACTTTTGCACCTCGACCGGCAAGTGCATAAATGGTCCCGATCGCGCTTGCAGCGCCGGACATATCAAATTTCATGTTCCACATGTTGTTGGAACCTTTTATGCTGATGCCGCCGGTATCGAACGTGATGCCCTTACCAACGATAGCGACAGGATTATCGCCGCTGTTGCCACCATTATATTCCACAATCATGATACGCGGTGGGCGTTTACTACCGCGACCAACGCCATAAATGGCGCCCATATTCATTTCCAGCATTTCCTTTTCATCAATGACTTTGATCGTGATGTTATCCATGCCAGCGAATTTCTCGGTCCATCTTTCAACGAAGCTTTCCGGATAAATTACATTGGCCGGTTCATTGGAAACATCACGTGCGTGCCAGATTGCGTTAGCAACCGGATCAAGTTCTGCATCAAAATGTGATTTGGCGTCATCATCATTGTTGCTGATGATGGTAATGTTTTCCTGGCTCTTCTGGCGGCTTTCTTTTGTGTAATATTTATCAAAATAATAAATACCAAGCTTTGCGCCGTAAGCCAGATTTGCAGTCGCATTTGCGGATACGTCATATACCATTGATGGGGCTTGCTTAAATGCTTTTACCGCGTCTTGTGCGGCGTCACCGCCAATTTTTTGCCACTGAAGGTCAGATTTTTCTTCGCCCTTTGCACCAAGTCCCACAAGCATAATCTGATCATATCCAGACCCCATTGGGGCAGGGATGACTTTCGTGCTCATCTCGCCTGCTTTAAAATCGGCGGCTTTAATGGCATGGCTCAAGGCGCCATTTGAATTGCTGTCAATCGTTTGTCCGAAACTGCCGAGGTCACCATTTTCAAATACGCCAATCACAAGGTTGCCTTGTGACGGGACGTTATCCGAAAATGAAACGGTGGTTTGCGCCAGTGCGGATGTGGTTAATAACCCTGCTGTTGCAAGTGATAGAAAAGTTGTTGATAATTTCCGCAAGATTTCCTCCTGTTATTTTGTATGTAAATAATTGCGGAAATCATTGCGTAATTTATGTATGGGGTCAACCAATAAAATTGATTGCGATATAGTCTGGATTAGCTGTCCTGCGAACCGGAAAGTCTGTTTTTTACTGCGTCCATGGCATCAAGCCATGGTTTATAACCATCGTCAGCATTAATCACTTTTAACCCAAGGTCGGTAATGCCGCCTTTGGTCGCGACATTTTCGATGATCTGTTCAAATGTCTTGTCGCTATCTTTGCCGGACATGATGGCCGCACCACAAATTGTTTGTTCTGTGATTTTGCGTGCCATTTCTGGATCAAGGCCATTTTCTTCGCCCCATTTTCCAGCTTTCGCGATAAATTCAAACAGCCATCCGTAAAAGGCGCTATAGGTACTAGCGGTGGTGAATTCTTGTTGGTTTTGGCACGGGATGACTGTGCCAAGCAAGGAAAGCAGTTCATGTGCTTCGTCATTGTGCGGGTAAAGCAAAGTCGGACTTTGATTGACCGCTGCACATGATATGGGTAAGCAACAAACAACATTTGCCGGGGCAATAAGCGGTTTTAATAAATCAGGTTTTGATCCGGCCACCACAGAAATGACCAATTTATTTTCTGGAAATTCTAATCCATCAAGCACACTGTTAACTGTGTCTGGTCTAACGGCCAGAATAATAATGTCTGATTTATTGATAACATCTTGGTTGTCGGTGGCAACCTGACATCCATATTCTTTTGAAAGGGACGCTGCCTTTTCATTGTTGCGTGGGGATAATGTTATGTTGATTGATGGGGCGCGGTTCATAAACCCTTCGACCAGATATCCGGCGAAATGGCCGACCCCGATGATCCCGATGTTTTTAGTCATAACGTGCTCCCTGCACCATTCTAACCAGTTCGGTCAGTAAATCTTCAACGGTTAAACATACCGTGACACCAAGTTGCCTTAAATCATCACTGACATCAACAGGTAAGCTTGAATGATCGTCGTCTTTTACCTGATTTAATTTTCCGCCAATGAATATGGGCAGTGATAATCCGGCGTCTGCCAGTTCTTTTCTTAATCTGGTGATATAATCAAGGGCGACGCCATTATATGTGCTGATCGCGATGAAAGATGCCGACTTTTCCTGTGCTTCTTTTACGACCACTTCAGGATCGGTACTAACGCCGCCATCAATAACGTTTACATCAACTTTGTTAAGCACAGCTTCGATCAGAACTTTTCCGTATTCATGAACATCGGTACAGGCAACGCAGGCCCTAAAACGTTTGTCTTTGATGATTTCTTTTTCTTCGGCGCTTAAAAATTCTGCAACTTCGTCAGCTTTATTTTCGAGTTCAGCGACTGTTGTTGCTTTAATCACTGGTTTTCTGTTTCTGATTTGCGTGTGGTCAATTTCACCGGGGCCGTATAGCTCTTCAAGCTTTTTGGCACCAATCCGACGAATGGATAACAACAGTTCAAACGGATTGTTAATATCGATGCCCGCTTCTTCTAATCCCTTAAGAACGCTTTCTTTAAATCTTGTGCCTGCTTCGATTAATGTGTCGGCGATATCATCGGCAACACCGTAATCAATCATCGGGACAAAACCCTCTGTCCGTTCAATCAGACGGTTTGTAAATAGATGCGCATCAATGATTTCTTGTGTGTCAGGAATGCGCAGTGCCTCGGTCACCGGAACAGGATTTAACCCATGGCCAGTTGGCCTTGTCATTTGTCCAATGATGTCCGGCATCATATAACTTGCGAGATTAGAATAATTGACGGTCGTGTTGGGACCATAAATGGTCGTGTTGCCGTAAACCATTGAACCCGGATTGATCGACACTCTTTCAAGGGCACGTTGGAACGCAAGTCGCGTTAACGGATCAGAAAATGTATGACCGTAACAATGTGAAATGTTGGCGCCGATTAATTCGTCGACAATATATTGTTCGATCAGAACCGCACCAATGCTGCAGGTGAGATCACAGAAAAGCGCAGAAAAGCCATCATCCAGATTTGAATGGATCAGAATATCTACGGGCTGTGCTGCACACAAGGCAAGTGCTTTAACCGTTTCAGCGGTGGTGGTAATGTCATCATTCCAATGCGGCATACGGAAATTAAAAAATTGGCCAATGTTGCCGATGGTTGTTGAGCCGGCCTTTAAAGCGGCGATCGTATTTTCAAATGCGGCGGGGGTGCCCATCACGAAATCGCCGAAGTGCGGCGCTACTGGCGCGCATTTTGTTAAGGCGGCAAAATCCCCCTCATTATCAAGGATTAGGCCTGTGCCTTTTGGCATGCCTGCGCGTAATTTTTTTGGATAACCCATGCTCCAGTCAAGACAGATTCCATAACGGTCAATGCGGTATCCTGCGTCGGCGATATCCTCATAAATCTTTTTATAGGCATCCTGACTTTTAATCGGGCTACGAAAACCGATTTGACCATGCAACATGACACGGCCATCTTTAACTTGTTGTTCTTTATATTCTTTTTCGCTTTTTACGCCATAAAGCGATAAGAATGGGCTATCTCCAACAGTGACTTCGCGTGCCATATCCTTGCCGACCTGCAGCATGACATTCACGTCTGGCAATTGATCTTCTGGAAAAATATCTTTTCGATTTAACACGTAACTAATTCTCATGATTATTAATGCCTGTAATTATCGTGCGCCTTTTCCTGATAATCAATTGAATTAAAATTAAGTCTTGAATAAGAAAAACGAAAATAAAATTAATCTTCTTTTCAATGGGAAGTTTGATATAAGGGGATTCATGAAAATTAATTTAGAAATAGAATTACTTCGCACTTTCATTGCGTTTGCTGATACCGGAAGTTTTAAACGTGCCGCCGAACTTGTGTTTCGCTCACAGCCCGCTGTCAGCATGCAGATGAAACGATTTGAAGATCTGGTTGGTAAACAGCTTTTTGAAAAAAAAGGGCGTGAACTGGTTCTGACCGAGGCGGGCCTAAACATGGTTTCTTACGCCAGACAGTTATTATCCATGCATGATAATATCGTTGAAAAGGTTCAAGGTCAGAAAATCGACGGTAAAGTATGCCTTGGTATTCCTGATGATTATGCCATGCTGTTTTTGCCGAACATTCTAAAACGATTTTCAGCAACCCATCCGGATGTGGTTCTGGATATTAAATCAGCGGGCTCAAATATATTGTCACAACGCCTGAATAAGGGTGAGCTGGATATTGCCATTTTGGCCGTTAGAACACCGGAAGAGGGCGACATTGTTCTTAAAAAAGATCCGATCGTTTGGGTGACGTCGAAAGATGGCATCGCCCATACCAAACGACCACTTGATTTGGCACTATTCCTTGATGGTTCCCCCATTGATAAAAATACTGTTTCATCATTACAAAAACATAAAAGTGATGATGATGAACCACTTGAATATAAAGTGGTTTTGGAAAGTAAAAGCTGGGCTGTGTTAACGATCGCGGCGCTTTCCGGGTTCGCTGTTGCAACCATGGCGAAATCAGTTGTGGTACCGGGCTTGCAAATCCTGACCGAAGAAGAGGGTTTCCCGAACCTAGGCCATACATATATCGTGATGCGTGCGACGCCGGATACCCAGTCAATTGCAACATCGTGCCTTGCAGAACGTATCATGGATGATTTCAGAAATGACCTGCCGTCAACGGCAGGTGCTGATTTCTTTTCATTAATGAATAGTGATTAAATTAATCTTTTTCGCGTCCGAAGTATAAAATTCCAAACCCGAGCACGAACGGAATACTGCGTTCAATCACGTCACCCGGTGTGTCCGGGAATAATGAAATAGCGACGGCAGTGATAAAGCCGGTTAGTAGTGCCGTATAAATCGTTTTTCCGGTAAAACGGTATCCGGCGAGTTTCATAACAACCGTTGGACCAAATGCCGCACCAAGCGCATTCCATGCAAATAACGCGCGGTCAAAAATTGTTGCCGGCAGATATAATGAAATCAGGATCGACATCACCACCAAAAATGCAACAGCAAGCCTTGAAACAAGTACTTCTTTCCCTTTGTATCGTTGGCCGAATTTTAGGTCATATGAAATACTGGATGCACCCACGAGCAATTGGCTATCCGCCGTTGACATAATCGCTGAAAGAACAGCTGCCAAAATGATCGCACCGATGATAGGTGTAAAGATAATGCCTGTTAATTGGAACAGGATTGCTTCTGCGCCAAATTCAGGGTTCGGGATCAGTACGTTGGCGGTAAGACCAACAATAAACATTCCGATGAACACAATAATAAACCATGAAAGTGTTAAGGCGCGTGCTTGACGCATTGCTTTTTCATCACGCAGTGCCATAAAACGCACAAGCAAATGCGGCTGTCCGATCGGGCCAAGGCCAATGGCCAATGAACCAAGGGCAAAACCAATGGCAGCTAATCCAATATTTTCACCTGTTAATTCAAGAAGTTCCGGTCTTCCAAGTTCACCTAAACCTTCAAACAGCGGGCCAAATCCACCAATTTTTATGAGTGCGAATAGCGGTAATGCAATCGATGCCATAACCATTAATGCGCCTTGGATGGCGTCCGTTACGCTAACGGCCCAAAAACCGCCAAGGAATGTATAAACCATGATGATAACAGCCCCAAGCACAATGGCGCTATCAAGCGAAATGTCGAATGTGGATGAAAATGTATTACCCGCCCCTTGGAATTGTGCGGCTACATAAAAGGCAAATGAAATTAGAATGACAATTGCGGATGCTTTCACAATTCTTTTTTGCCAGATGCTTTCCACATTATGACCCAGAAAATCACCGATTGTGACAGTGTTGTTTTCATGGGCAAATTTCACCATTCTTGGCGCGACATATATCCATGCAATTACGGCGCCCAAGATGGAACCCGCTGCAATCCAAATTGATGACAGTCCAAGCATATATGCAGCACCACTCATGCCCAGTAATGACCATGCAGATGATGAACTGGCAGAATAGCTAAGGGCTGCGACGATAGGGCCTAGCTGCCTGCCGCCAAGGAAGTAATCTTCTTCGGTGGTGACGCGCTTTGATGCCCAATAACCGACTGCGATCAATAATGATTGATATAAAACCAGAGTAACCAGTACTATTGATGCTTTGTCCATTTTATGTCCTTAAATTATCGCAGAGTTCATCAGATTGTGATCATAGTGCGCAAATTCATCACATCAATCAAATGAAAATATATGAAGCCACAAATAAAAATTATTAAACAATGTAGTCATATTTATTCGTTTTATTGACGTAACGCTTTATTTATTTTTAATTGTAAATGCTGAATAACACTGCATTATAAAATTTGAAAAATTTTTCATTTACACAAAGGATCCAACAATGTTTAAAAAACTTTCTTCATTGATCGCCGTGATATTTATGTTTGTCGGCGGCCAAGCATTAGCAGCTGATTTCGATACAGGCGGTGAAAACCCAACTGATGACAGTGTTCTTTATTATTTCGGTTATGGTTCAAACCTTGATGAAACATATTTTAAACAATGGACACCAAGTGCGAAACGCGTAACAACAGCACATCTTCCAAACTATGAAATCCAGTTTAGAAAATATTCAACTGACCTTGAAGGCGGTATCAGTAGTATCGTTCCAAAACCAGGCGGTCTTGTTCAAGGTGTTGTTTACACAATTAAAAAAGAAGAGATCGAAGCACTTGATATTCTTGAAGATGTTCCGCTAGGGATTTACAACCGTGAAACTTTCAAAGTTATTTCACCAGATGGCAAATGGTATAATGCTGACCTTTACTATGTAGCAAATCCAAAAGGTCCATACACACCATCACTTAAATATCTTGGTTACATGATTAAAGGTGCAAAGGCACAAGGCATCAACCAGCCATGGATTGATTATCTTGAAAACCTAAGAGACGAAACTATTAAGAAAAAAGAACAAGAAAAGTAATTTTTTCAATAAACTGAATTTGCCATTGGGATAATTAAGATGAAAACAGGAATTTATAGCTTCTTTGCAGCTTTGTGCTTTTCCTTGATTTTTAAGCCTTTCATCTTTGCGGCAGAACGTAAATATGAAACAGAAGCATTAAATCTGTTAACTGAACTTGTCCCCTATAGAACTGTGGCCGGTAACGGACAAGTCATCCCAATGGCAAACGTAATTGTTAAGCGTTTTGAAGACGCTGGCTTCCCTGATGAAGATATTCATCTAATCCCTATGTATGAAGATACGGCGGGATTGGTTGTGCGACTAAAGGGAAGCGATAGTTCAGAAAAGCCTGTTGTGTTCATGGGGCACATGGACATCGTTGATGCAAAACCGTCTGAATGGGAACTTGATCCATTTGTTGTCAGCGAAGTAAACGGTAAATTAATCGGCAGGGGGGTCGCTGATAATAAAGATGCAATTTCATTATTTGTGACAACAATGATCCGGTTAAAAAAGGAAGGTGTTGTCCCAAAACGTGATTTGGTATTGGTGCTTTCTGGTGATGAAGAAACCGGCGCAAAAACAACCAAAGAGTTATACACCACATATCGTCATTTAACGGACGCTGAATTTGCATTTAACAGTGATGCTGGCGGCGGTAATTATGATGAAAATGGCAAGGCCGTATCATTCGGTATCGAGGTCGCAGAAAAGGCATCAATGAATTTGAAGCTTACTGCCACCAATTCCGGTGGTCACAGCAGTGCACCACGTGATGATAATGCGATTTATGAACTTGCGGATGCGCTTGTTAAGCTTGGTAAATATAAGTTCCCAGTCCGTTACAATGAAATGACCCTTGATTATTTCCGGGAAAATGCAAAACAAAGCAGCGGTGAAATGGCCGCTGCGATGCGGGCATTTGCGAATAACCCAACTGATGAACGTGCGGCAAATGGCATTGAACAATTCCCTGAAATAAAAGGGTTTATTAGAACTACGTGCGTTGCAACCATGTTGTCGGGCGGCAATGCACCGTCAGCCCTAGCGCGTAAGGCAGAAGCCACAGTGAATTGTCGTATTTACCCTGGTGTCAGCGTCGAAGACGTCAAAAGTCAAATTCGCGATGTAATTGGGAACCCGGCAATAGAAATTTCTGATCTTAATATTCCGGAATATACACCGGGTGCATCGGACATGATCCCTGCTGCGTACGACGTCATTAAAAAGGCAGTACAGGCGCAACACCCACATGTTGAGCCTCTTCCATATATGGCGGCTTATACCACCGACGCCAAAGTGACCCGCTCTCTAGGTATTCCTACCTATGGGGTGTATGGCGTCTATTATGGAGTTGGCGATGGTAATTCACACGGCTTGAATGAAAATATTACCAAGCAATATTTCTATGATGCACTTGATTACTGGTACATCGTTATGAGCGAGCTATAAACTTGCTTCTTTACGTAGCCAGCTGATGAAGTGCTTGATTTTCGGAATATCTTTTTTCGCTTCCGGGCATACGATGTAATAGGCAAAATCCACTGGTTGTGCACGGCAAAAGAGCTTCACAAGCTTCCCTTTATCCACATCATCCTTGGCAATGGTGCCTTTTGCGATGGCGACGCCTCTTCCGGCGACGGCAGCTTCAAGTGCAAGTTGGGTTGTGTTGAAATGCAATCTTTTTGAATTTTCCGGCAGCGTTACACCGACTGCTTTTAACCACATATCCCATTTAGGGCAGCTTTCATCTTCAAGTGATGAATCATCATGAATTAAGGTAACATCTTTTAAGTCTTCATATGTTTTGATGCTGTCGTCTCCTGTTACGAGATCAGGGGAACATACGGCATAAACCTCTTCTTTCATTAATTCTTCCACATAAAGATCAGGGTAATTGCCTCTTCCGTATCTAACGGCAAGATCAAAGTCAGAATTTCTGAAATTAATAATTTCCATTGATGCGGAAACACGCACGGCAATTTCCGGATACTCTTCCTGAAATCTACCTAATCTTGGGATCAGCCATTTTGATGCAAATGATGGTGATAAAGTAAGGCGCAAGTCATTATCTTTTTCACTTTCTTGCATAATCCCCACGGTAATCTCAAAATTTTTAAATGCTTCTTCGAGTGATGGTAGGGCGCGTTCCGCCGGTTTTGTCAGGCGCAAGACCTGTTTATCACGCACGAAAAGCTGCACGCCCAGATAATCTTCTAGTGTGCGAATTTGCTGGCTGATTGCCGCCGGCGTCACTGAAATTTCTTCGGCTGCTTTTTTAAAACTTAAATGTCTTGCTGCCGCGTCAAAAGCTCTTAAAGCATTTAACGGTAATAAAGCCCGTTTCATTGCTTATCCTTTGAATTAATCATTTTACTTATTTAAAGCGTGTTCCCATGAATACCACACTCTGTTTTCACTTGTCCACGCCAACGTCCGGCTCTTGGATCTTCGTCTTTTCCAACTGCAGTGGTGCATGGCATACAACCGATAGAAAGAAAATTATCCTTCAGTAGCGGATGTTCCGGCAATTTATATTTTTCAATATAATATGCCATGTCATCTCGTGACCAGTTTGCAAGAGGGTTTACCTTAATACGCATATCATCCAGTTCAAATAAAGGGATATTCGATCTGCTTGCGGATTGATATTTTTTTCGACCTGATATCCATATGTTCGTGTTCTTAAGAGCGCGATTTAAGGGTTCAACTTTACGAATAAAGCAGCATAAATCCGGTCTGCTTTCGTGAGCAATGCCATGTGGGTCTTTTGCATTTAGCATTGACGTGTCTGGTTTAAAACTCTTGATGTTTTTTAAGCCAAACTCATGTTTTAAAATATCTTTATATTGAAGCGTTTCTTCGAATAATTTTCCGGTATCAATAAGAACAACTGGAATGTTGATGTTAACGCGTGAAACAAGATGAAGTAATACGGCTGATTCCGCGCCGAATGAAGACACCAACGTAAGCGACGGGAATTCAAGCGCCAAGTCACGCAACAACGTAAAGCTGTCCGTATCTTTATAATGATCATTTAGCTGATCAACTTTATTCACAAGTTCCAGATAGTTCATCTGATTTTCCAATGCTCAATACGTTAAAATGCCCCGCCGCCGCTAAAGTGTGGGCCACTGCGTGCTACTCTTAAATCATAGACGGTATCGGTTCCTGCAAACGTATTTTGGTATGCTTCAGGAAAACGATTAAGTTCATCGTCGATGATTTTCTGGTCGAATGGTTTTTCGAAATATAGTGCGGTGAAACCAACTTGCGCATATTGGCGTGCCTGATCAGCGCGAATATCACCGCTTGCTATTAATTCACCTTTAAATCCTTCTCTTCTTAGGCGGCGTGCCTGACTATAGGCTCGACCATCCATAAAAGTCGGGAACAGAAGCACAATTGCTTCTGATGACAAAAAAGCTTCATCAAGTTCATGTAATGAATTGGTGTTATCAATCACCAATGATCCAGAAGGAAGCGATTTAATTACAGATAACTTAGTCATATAATGCTCCTTTAAATGGGGCCATGCCAACACGGTTATAAGTGTCGATGAAACGTTCGTTGCCTTCTTTTAAGCCCAGGTATGTTTCGATAACCGTATCAACCGCAAAGATAATTTCCTCTTCTGAAAAGCCGGGGCCAGTGATCTTACCAATGGATGCGTTTTCATCAGCACTGCCACCCAATAGTATTTGGTAAGCTTCTGTGCCTTTTTTATCGACACCAAGTATGCCGATATGACCAACGTGATGATGCGCACATGCATTAATACAGCCAGAGACTTTAATCTTTAGCTCGCCAATTTTTGCTGCGCGCACAGGGTCCGAATATCTGGTGCTGATTTCTTGCGCCAGTGGAATGGATCTTGCGTTCGCGAGCGCACAATAATCAAGACCCGGGCAGGCAATGATATCTGACACCAATCCGTGATTTGGAGTTGCCAGATCGATATCTTTTAATTCAAGCCATAATGCCGGCAAGTCATCCTTATAAACATGTGCAAAAACAAGGTTCTGTTCATGTGTTGACCTGATTTCACCGAGCGAATAAATTTCTGAAAGTTTTGCAAGTGCATCCATCTGATCGGCTGTTATATCACCTGGGATGCCGCCATTTGGTTTTAGAGAAATCGTTACGGTTGCGTAATTTTCAACTTTATGCTCGTGCATGTTATTATCAATCCATGCCGCAAAATCAGAATTTTTATTATAAAAACGCTCAAAATCTTGTGTTGGAACTGTTTTGAAATCGTATGATGGCGGCTCAAAATGTCTGAAAATCAATTCTTTTGCTGCATCAGGCAGGTCAGTATTGTTCTCTTTCAAGATCTCCTGCCATTCTTTTTCAACAGTTTCACGGTAATTGTCGATGCCATTTTCTTTAACAAGAATTTTGATGCGAGCCTTGTATTTATTGTCGCGTCTGCCATCAAGATTATACGCACGTAAAATCGCCTCAAGATAACTGAGTAAGTGTTTTTCTGGCAGAAATTCTTTAATCACAGTGCCGATGATTGGTGTTCGGCCAAGGCCGCCGCCAACTAAAACTTTAAAGCCAATTTCATCCTTGTCGTTTTTAACTACCTCAAGGCCAATATCGTGAAATCTGATGGCGGCACGGTCATGCTCAGCGCCAGTGATCGCGATTTTAAATTTACGCGGAAGATAGGCAAATTCTGGGTGAAATGTTGACCACTGTCTAATGATTTCTGCGTAAGGGCGTGGGTCTGCGACTTCGTCTTTTGCTACACCGGCAAGTTGATCGGTGGTCGTGTTGCGAATGCAGTTTCCACTGGTTTGAATTGCATGCATTTCAATGGACGCCAGTTCTTCCAAGATTTTCGGAATATCAACCAACTTAGGCCAATTATATTGGATATTTTGCCTGGTGGTGAAATGTCCATAGCCTTTGTCATAAGTTCTTGCGATATACGCAAGCTTTCTAAGTTGGACAGCATTAAATGTACCATATGGAATTGCCACACGGATCATATAAGCATGAAGCTGCAGATAAACGCCATTCATCAAACGAAGTGGTCTAAACTCTTCTTCGCTTAGTTCACCACTTAGACGGCGATCAACCTGACTGCGAAACTCTTCGATGCGCTGTTGAACAATTTTATGGTCATAAGCATCATACTGGTACATGATTGCCTCTTCTTGTTTGGTTGTTTTGTGCTGAATATTCGATAGTTGGGCCGTTCGAACGAATTTTTTCACGCATGGAAAGTGGGCGAATGTCGGAACCGCTAAGTTCAACTGGAATAATTTCTACACTGATCAGATTTTCATCATCGATGGTTTTGAGCGCTTCTTTCTTAAGATGATCTTCGTCAGATGAAACCAATGAAAATTGAATATCCTCTGACCATTTTTCACCATCAAAATAAACGACAACGCCGTCTTTAAGGCGATTGCCAGTGATGATTTTCAATGTTAATGACTTTTTACTCATAATTTTTCTCAACTTAATTTGCGACTTTAAGCGGTGTTACGAGCGGCAGTGCAAAATCGTCTGCCTCTCTCACCACTTCACCCACGATCAAGAGTGCGGGGCTGATAACATTGTGTTCTTTTACCAAGTCACCTAATTGTGAAAGTTCACCGTATACGCGTCTTTCATTTTCTCTTGTGCCATTTTCAATAATGGCAACCGGGGTTTCGGGTTTATATCCGTCCCTGATTAATGATGTGGATGTTTCATCGGCGGTGGAAATGCCCATGTAAATGGCAATGGTTTTTCCGTCACCAGCTAATCCGTGCCAGTTTTGGGTTTTGTCTTCTTTTAATTGCCCTGTCGCAAACGTGACCATTGATGCATGTTCACGGTGCGTTAATGGAATTGAACTATTTGCGGCTATGCCAACGGCTGACGTAATGCCGGGCACAATTTCATAACTGATGCCGGCGTTTCTTAAGGCGTCGATTTCTTCTGCGACACGCCCGAAAATCATCGGGTCGCCACCTTTTAAACGAACGACAAGAAGACCTTTGTTAGCATGGTCGACGATGATTTGATTGATCTCATCTTGTGAATTTTTATGGACGGCACGTGATTTACCGACATCAATCAGCTCTGCATCACGCCTGCTTAGGTTCAGGATATCTTTTGAAACCAGATTATCATGAATGATAACGTCTGCTTCCTGAAGCGCGCGATGCGCTTTCAGCGTTAGTAATTCCGGATCACCCGGCCCAGCACCCACCAGACGGACGTGGCCTTTTTGACCGTCTTTATCCGCAGATCCGATAAGTTTTAAAATTCTTTTGCGTTGTTGTGTTACTGGCAATTTCAGCAACGTGCTAATTTCGCGGTCAGAATAAATATTATTCCAAAACTTTAATTTTAGTGCCGCTTTTGCGATTAATTTATTAACGCCGGGTCTATATCCATGAAGTAGTTCCACCAGATTTCCGAGATCAGTTGGGAGGAGCTGTTCGATCTTTCTTCTTAAATTACGTGATAGAACGGGTGCTTTGCCGTCAGTGGATATTGAAACGGTGATTGGTCCGCGCTGAACAATGGCGGGCGTTGTAAAGCTTGAATGAACTGGATCATCCACATGATTATATGGAATGTTTAATTCTTTCGCTGCCTTTACAATTGTCTTAAGTTCATCATCGCTGACTTTTGAAATATAGATTAGTTTTTTATTGTTTAATATTTCTGGTGTATAGCCGCCTTTGATAATTTCAATTTCGGCACCAAATAATTCTTCGATATTCTCATCATCATAGACGAGCGCAGTAACACTGGCTCCAACCGCAAGCAGCAATCGGATTTTGGCAATAGCCAAGTGTCCGGTGCCAGCGACCAGTACATTCGAATTATTTAAGTCCAATAAAATTGGAAAACGGCTCATTTGTTTATTCCCTGATAAAATACAACGCCTTTACTGCTAATCTTTGTCAGGTCAAAATTCAAACAAGTATTTCTATTCTATTATGATAGAAATTTTATTCTTATATTAGAAAAATTATTCTAATAAATAATAATTGTGGGAATTAAATTATAAATTTTGGATGTAATTCTGCTACTTCTTTCCTTGTGGTAAAGAAGGTGATTATCGCTGAATTTTGGGTGTTAATCGATCTTTGGCGAAAGCCAGCGCATCATATTGATAAATAGATTTGCATTATCATTATTTGGTGAAAGTGTAACTGCGATGTCTTCTGTCTTTTCGCCATCGGAAAATGTGAAGATAAAATTGCGAAACATGCCTTGGTCGGTTGCGACGACAACTTTCCCTTTACCAAATGTAAAACCAATCATTCCTGCATAATCATCGGATATTTCGGCGGCGATTTCACCAGTTGTATAATTGATGCTGCCTGCTGGGAAAGGAAGAATGGCATCTTCTTTTTCGCGGAAGATGGCCGTGCCACATAAAAAATCAACTTTGTTTACCGGTAATGGTCCTCCCGCAACAGGATGTTTTTTGTTTAATGTGTTGTCTTTTTCGGACATGCCAAAATAATGGGAACAAATTCCGGATGCGGGATCGGTATAACTTGGGTATTCTTTGCTCCAGACGTAACCGTCTCTTAGTTTCACATTCAGGGCTTCAAGTATCGGAAGTGCACCACCACCACCAGGCCAGTGACTAAGTGACAAATATAATCCACCACCATTATCGATAAAACGAATAATGGCATCAAGTTCTTCACTTGAAAGTGGGCTTTTCCAATATTCACCGCCATTAGGCAATTCTATTTTGTTGTTCGGTAAGCCGTGGATGATAAGTACATCGGCATCATTTAAATGCTGATCAAGGGACGTATTTGCATCTTTTAAAGTAAAGCCATCTTTGCGCATCATGTCTTGCATATGCATTGTGCCGTTTTCTTCGTCCGGGATGGAATAAATCGTTTCATGAAAGCGGTCGATCAAGACGCGCGTACCGTGATTGTTTGTTAAGGCAGGGAAGTCAGGTACATAATCTGTTTTAACGGCATCAACAAATTCTCGTTTGATTACCTTATGATCCGTTTCTTGAGCGGTACTTATTGATAATGCGCAGGTTAAAATTCCGAATAATAATATTGTAAATCGGGATTTTGGGTGCATTTATCAAATTCCTTTTTTCATGAATGAGTTTCTATTAGTAACGCGTCAGTAATAAAAAGTAAAACCTCGTATATAAATGCTTAATTGCGCCTGTTGTTTAAGCGCTCTCTTATGGTATTTTTACGAATTGTGATTGCCTTTAACTGTTCATCGTTAAGATGATTTTTTAATTCACTTTCAAGCTTGTCATTGATTTGGGAAAATTGGGTTCTGGTATTTTTCATCAATGTTTCCATTTCATTGCCCGAACGCTCTAAAATTGGCATTACTACTTCTTTTTGATCTGCGGGCATTTCGCCAATGATTTCTGCATATTGGTTCACGAAACCGTCTGCGGTCGTAAAAGATTGTAGTTTATCAATCCGCACTTTTACCACACGACCAACCAAAGCGCCGCCGATAAGCATTCCAATGATTAATGTGCTTATTAGAATTAAAAATGTTTTTGTTTTTTTCTTTGTGATAGTTTCCATTGTTTTTCCTAATACAGCATTAAGGATAAAAAACCTTCGTCAGGAAGGGCGAATAATCGACAAAATCACGATCACCGATCGAGCACCGTACTTTCGCGAGTGCGGTGTTATCCCCGGCAATTTCAATATGATCGATGAAATCTTTTCGCTCTTCTGCGCGCGATGCGGGGGAAATACGTTTTGAAACAACATCAAAATATTCATCCATATGGCGAAATAACGGTACCGGTTCGTCGGCCGTTGCGTATAAGGCACGTGGATGGAATACCAGCGTAAGAAGCGCGACATCACAATGGTATAGCCCATCGAAATAGTCCTGCATCAGCGCTTCTAGTTTTTCACGCTGATTGCTCACGATAGCAGTCCTTCTGCTTTTAAGGCGCGTTGTACCGACGGGCGTTCACGGGTACGTGCCAGAAATGCTTTAATGTTCGGCCATGCCTCTAGCGAATGATCAATAAAATTGGACCAGTTCATGATCACAAATGCATATGCATCTGCAGCTGTGAAATTATCGCCAAACAGATATGATCTTCCATCGTTTAATTTATCTTCCAGATAATCCAGTCTGGAATTTAGTTTTTTTATTACGGTTTCTTTTCTTTCATCGGTCATATTATCTTCAGCAAAAATGGGGGAGTAAGCCTTATGTAATTCTGAAGATAGATAGCCGAGTGTTTCGTTAAATTTGGCGCGTGCGACTGTACTGTCTTTTGGTGCCAGACCGGATTCTGGTTTTAAATCCGCAATAAAGGTAAGAATGGCTGTATTTTCAAGAATGCTTGTCCCATCATTCAGTTTTAAGGCCGGAACGTAACCAAGTGGATTAATCTTGGAATAATCCTCTCCATTTTCGGTTGTTCCTGTGCCACGGATGACTTTTTCGATTGAAAAGTCCATGTTCAATTCATTGAGCGTGATGTGTGATGCCATTGAGCAGGCACCCGGCAAATAATATAGTTTCATCATTATATTCCATTGTTTATTGGCTTAAAAAATTTGCCAGCGTTAATTACCCTGGATGGTTTACATAGGATGTGTAGTATCATCTTGCAATATGGTAACTAATGGTTACTATAAGAATTGAGTTACCCCAAAGAAACCTGATGAATTCTGGGAAACCAGCTGAAAATCGGGTAACCAGATGTAAGGAAAGTGAGGCCGTTCATGGCATTAAAAATGCGACATAATAAAAGCCCAAAACCGATTGAACCCTGCGCCTTAACGCAGTGTATGAACGTCATTGCCGGTGCATGGGCCCCAAATGTAATCTGGATGTTGCGTGGCGGTCCACGCCGTTTTAGTGAGCTTCGCGCGGACATTCCCCCGGTTTCAGCAAAAGTACTGTCGGCACGTTTATCGGAACTTACAGAGCGTGGTGTCATCCTGCGTCACGTAAGACCGACATCGCCCCCATCCACTGAATATGAACTTACCGAGCTTGGAAGGGAGCTGATCCCGGCATTAGAAGCAATCGTTGAAGTTGGCCATAAGTTAAAAGCGCAACAGAAATTAAACGCGAAATAGATTATTCAAAATAATCAAATTCAGTAATCAAATCACAAGGATAGATTAGCGAAACGTGAAACGTTAAATTAGCCAATCAGGTAAATTAAGCCAGGAAAGGACAAGATATGTTGGAAATCAGGCCGGAATGCGAATGCTGCGATAAGAAATTACCGCCAAATTCAACGGAAGCCTACATTTGTAGTTATGAATGCACTTGGTGTGAGGATTGCACCGAAAATATCCTAAAGCATGTTTGTCCTAATTGCGGTGGTGGTGTTGTTAAAAGACCGATCAGGCCCGCAAATGAATGGCGAAAAGGGTTAAGCACTAAACATCAGCCGCCCTCAACCAAGATCGTAAAAACAAAATTCACCCATCAGGAAATCAGCGATTTTGCCGATAAAATGAATGAGATCTTACCCGAGAACCGTTGATTTAAGTTAAAGCATGCAATTAAAAACAATAAATGGTATATAATATACAATGTTAAAATGAATCATCACTTTTGATTGAATTTGGCTAACGAAATAGGCACTCAATCGATAATAAAAAGGGGAATATTTGATGAAAAAGTTTTTAATTGTATCGCTTATGACTTGTATGGTTCCGTCAGTCGGATTTTCAAAGGTTAGCAGTGCGGATTATGAACGTGCGGAAAGTTTTTTACCGTGGAATATGCGCGAATTGGTTACTAACGTTGATCCGGATATATCCTGGCTGGAAAATGGTGACGGGTTATGGCTTCGGGAGCAAACACCGAATGGTATCAGGTATAAATTCCATACTGAAAATGATGCTGAAATAGCATTTGACCATGGGCGCATTGCAGCATCGCTGAACGCACTTGATGAAAAACAGTTTGATGAAAATAATCTGGATTTTGATAATCTGAATATCATTGGAAATAACGAACAATTCAGTTTCACCACAAGCCGTGGCAATCATTATAGCCAATATAGCTGTTCCCTTACGGAATATAGTTGTTCTGTTAGTCATATTGACGGCGTTTTATCACCAGATGGAAAATGGTCCGCCACCGTCGAAGAAGACCGTAATATTTATTTGATAAATGTTAGTACCGGTGAAAAGCATCAAATGACACATGGTGCGGATAAGAAAAATATTATCTATGGTACGCGCATGCCTGCAGTAAACCTGATGATTGCGGCGGGACAAGAAGATGTGCTACGCAGACCGAACATTTACTGGGCACCGGACAGTTCAAAATTCCTGTCTTATAAACTGGATATGAGTAAAGCCAAAACACTGACGCTTGTTCAGGCGGTCCATGAAGACGGCATTAGACCAAAAACATTTAATTATCCATATTCATTACCCGAAGATAATGAACTAACCATGATGGAACATATTATTTTCCATGTGGATGGCTTAAAAGCGGTGCCAACAGACGCAAGCCCCATTCCGATTAGGTATGAGAGCGTTGGGCCAGAATACACATGGTCTAATGATTCAAAACTTTTAAGATACATTGAATATAACCGTGGAAATTCTGAAGGTTGGCTTAAAGAGGTCGATGCGGCAACAGGCAAGACAAGACTGATCACAACCAAAACCGCAGGCGAAGGGTTTGTATACCCTCATTCAACCAGATATCAATTTATTAATAATGATGCTGAATTTATCTTTACATCAGAACGGGATGGCTGGAACCACTTTTATATGCATGACGGTAAGACCGGCGATGTAAAACATCAAATTACAAAAGGTGAATTTTTCGTTCAGGAAATCATGGGTGTTGATGAGGAAAACGGCCATCTGTATTTCACCGCCAACGGACGTGAAGCGCACAGGGAAACTGATGGTGACCCATATTTGCGTTATCTATACCGTATTAATCTGGATGGTTCGGATATTCAGTTAATCACCAAGGAACGCGGCGATCATGAAGTTTCCATGTCACCAAAACTGGATATGGTGGTTGATAAATATTCGCGTCATGATCTGCCAACTGAAACAATGTTGAAAAGTATAGATGATGGTGGTTCAAACAAGCTCCTTACCAAAGCTGACATCAGTGAATTAACCGCTAAGGGATGGAAATTCCCAAAAACATTTAAGGCATTCGCAGAAGACGGTAAAACACCAATTTACGGAATGATGTTTTACCCGACCCATTTTGATCCCAACAAAAAATACCCGATCATTGAAAATATTTACACGGGCCCTGCCTTGCATAACGTAAAGAAAAACTTCAGGCAGACCTATCAAGATACGGCGCAGTCCATTGCGGAACTGGGTTTTATCGTGTTTCTGGTTGATAGCCGTGGTACAGGTTATAGACGTACTGATTTCCATTTTGGCGCCCGTGGCAACCTTGGCGGTTTTTATGGTGACAGGGTTGCGGCCGTAAAACAGCTCGCGGAAAAGTATCCATATATTGACGGGGAAAAAGTTGGTATTTTCGGCATGTCTGCTGGTGGATATGCATCGGCACGGGCCATGTTCCTTTATCCTGATTTTTATACGGCTGCCGTTTCATCATCGGGCAACCATGATCACCGACTTGATAAAGCCAACTGGAATGAGCGCTGGATGGGATTACCGGTTGGGGAACAATATGTTCAAAGTTCAAACCTTGAAATTGCTCACAGATTAACAGATGGAAAATTGCTGCTTGCTGTTGGGGAGCTGGATCACAATGTGCCACCCGCTGCGACGATGCAGTTACTTGACAGGTTGATTAAAGCCAATAAAGATTTCGATCTGATTATGATGCCGAATAAACAGCATTCATTAGAGGATGATTTCTATTTCATTCGTAAAAGATGGGATTATTTTGTCGAGCATCTGTTGGGGGAAGCACCACCAGAATACCGTGTTCGTTATTATGAATAAATAAATTGAAAGTGGTGCCAATGATAATGATTTGGCGCCACTTTTTTATTTGGGATATTTATAATAAATGATCGCTATAAATCTGATAAAAGATCGACACACCCCGTTCAATTAATTCATCGGGGAAATCGTAATCCGGGTTATGGATTTGCGGATTTTCTTCACCGGCACCGAATGCAAACATGGCCCCACTGGCGGATGCGCTAATGGCGCCGAAATCTTCTGACCATCGGAATGGTTCATCCAGATATGCCACGTCATGATTTGTTTTTTGTGCGGCTTTCGCGACATGTTCAACGCATTCTTCGTGGTTTACGCTGGCATCGAAAACATCGGCCCATTCAATTGAATGGCTTAAGCTGTGTTTTTGAGCCGCTTTCTTAACCAGTTCTTCTGATTTTTCGACAAGCTTTGCCATGCCTTCGTTGCTTTCGCTTCGTAAGGTGACCATGAAAACCGCGTCACTTGGTGCGGTGCCGAACGCGCATTCACCCATGCTTGAATGAACGGTCGTGGACATCAATAATTCATCCATATCAATTGTATCTGCAATATTTGGGAAGGCGGCGAGCAATTCGGAAAGTGCTTGTGCCGGGCTAATGCCTGTTTCCGGATAGGCGGCGTGGGCAGTTTTCCCGGATAATTTTATGATCATTCCGCGAGAGGCACAATTAAATGTTCCAGTTCGGATCATAACCTGCCCCATTGGGTGTCCGGGCAAGTTATGAAGCGCATAACAATAATCAGTTTCAAGATCTTTAAACTTTTGATCGGCAACAACAAATCTTCCGCCTTCGCCGGTTTCTTCGGCAGGCTGGAATAAAATGACGACGCTGCCTTTTTGAGGGCGGTTCTTGGCAATTTTTTCCGCAAGTCCAAAAATGATCGACATATGGCCATCATGACCGCATTTATGGGAAACGCCCTTATTCACCGAACGATAGGAAAAATCATTTATTTCTTCGATGGGTAATGCATCAAGTTCAGCACGGAATAAAATTGTTGGCCCATCTTCGGATGATGTGAATTTGGCCGCGACGCCGCAACCACCGATACCGGTAATGATTTCATCGGGATTAAGTGTTTCTAACTTTGATTTCAGTAGATCAGCCGTTTCAAATTCAACACCAGAAAGTTCAGGGTGTTGGTGAATGTGGTGACGTAACTTAATTAAATTTTCGGTCATTATTCGTGCGCCTGATAAATATATAAGTTGTTATTTTTAAAATACTTTATAATAATGTTTTTCATAAAGAAAAAGAAATAAAACAATAATTATAATCAGGGGAATATTTATGAGTTTGAATGATTTTTTAATCTCAATCGACAGTTTATTGGGAAGCGCGCCATGGTTTCCATTTGTGTTATTGGGGGTTGGATTATTCTTTTCAATTTATTTAGCATTCCCACAAATCAGATTATTTAAACATGCCTGGGCCGTTTTATTCGACCCGAAAAAAGACAGTAAAGCAAAGGGGGAAACATCCCATTTCCAGGCCATGTCGATGGCGCTTTCCGGCACGATCGGTACGGGGAATATAGGCGGTGTGGGCCTTGCTATTTATTTGGGCGGACCGGCGGCCATTTTCTGGATGATGGTAACGGCCTTTGTTGGTATGACTACAAAATTTGTTGAAGTAAGCCTTTCCCATAAATACAGGGTAACCGTCGAAGACGGAACCGTATCTGGTGGCCCCATGTATGTGATGGATAATGGGCTAAACTGGAAACCGCTGGCGATACTATTTGCCGCGACCATTGCGATAACATCTATGGGTTCCGGTAGTATGCCGCAGGTTAACAATATGGCGCAAGTCTTACGTGAAACTTTCAATATTAATGAAATGGTCACTGGTGGTGTTGCAACCACATTACTGGCGTTTGTGATTATTGGTGGAGTGACCAGAATTGCGAGCTTTACGTCAAAAGTCGTTCCTATCATGGCGATGCTTTATCTGGTTGGTGGTTTTGCGGTAATCCTTACCAATTATGAAAATATCATTCCGTCATTTATGACAATATTTGCTGATGCCTTTACCGGCAGCGCTGCTGTAGGTGGGTTCCTTGGGGCAACATTCGCGTTTGCCTTTAACCGTGGGGTCAATCGAGGGTTATTTTCCAACGAAGCCGGGCAGGGTGCAGCAGCGATTGCCCACGCATCCGCAGTAACAGATGAGCCGGTATCAGAAGGCGTGGTGGCGTTACTTGAGCCATTCATTGACACGATCATGATTTGTACCTTAACGGGACTGGTTATTTTGTCATCTGGCGTCTGGACAGAGAAACATGAGAATATTTTCCAACAATCCGACTTCGCAATTATTGAAGGAACATATTCCGATACCAATTCACAAGATAAAGAAGAACTATTTAAATATTTAAACTTCTTAGAAAGCGCGACCATTGAAGAATATAACGGTGAAATTGAAATTGTTGACGGGAAAATGGTCACTGATGATGTTACTATTTTGAATGCGCGGTCCGTGGCGGAAGATGTTATTTTTTACGAAGACACGTTAACAGGTGAAAGTGAATTATATTCAGGACCATTATCAATAACAAACGGTGACATTGATAATGGTGACATTGTCGTAACGGGAAAATCGCTTGTCCATTCTGCGGCACTAACCAGTATTGCCTTTACCAAAAGTTTCTTAGGTGAGGGGGGTAAGTATATCGTTGCCATTGCACTTACGCTTTTTGCTTTTTCTACGGCTGTATCTTGGTCTTATTACGGTAACAGATGCGTGGTTTATTTGTTTGGTATTAAAGCGGTTACACCGTTTAGGGCAGTGTTTCTAACGGGGTTCTTTTTGGCATCCTTTGCGGATACCACAATCATATGGACGGTGGCGGCAATTACGGTTGTGTTTAGTACGCTTCCTAATCTTCTTTGTATGATTGTTATGCGTAAAGAGATTAAAAACATGGTGAATGATTATGTCGAAAAAATCAGACCATAATGAACCCAATTCGTTTTTCTGAATAAATCGCAATAAGTGACGATATAACGCTTTATTGTTATATTATAACAATTTAATATTTCGCAGAATCAATAATATCTAGTGGTTGGGGGAATGACCGTTCATTTTGCTCTTGAACCACTGATCAAGGGTATAATGAAATGCGAATTATTCGCCGACATATCAGATTTATTTTGTTTGCTGTAATAGCTTCATTGCTATTCAGTCAGCATGAATTGATCACGCATGATCATAAAGATACCGTTGACCCTTGCGCAATATGTAAAATAATTGATCAGAATAATCTGACGAACATAAATAATACACCAATTGAACTGTCATTAATGATTGTCTTGGGGGGGATGTTATTTGCGTTTAACACCATAATAGCATCATACAATCATTGGTTCATTCCATTTTTAAGGGCACCTCCGCAATTCTCGAACAATACTTTTTAAATAAAATTTATAAGAAAAAAATATTCGAGAATAAAAAATGAATAAAAAACTATTATGCACAGCATCTGCTGTTGCATTATCGCTTTCGATGTCACTCTCATCGATTGCACAGGAAAATAACAACCAAGAATTAGAAGAAGACGTTATCGTTGTTAAAGGCATTGTTGGCGAGCTGGAATTAAAATCATCTGCCGAGGCATCAAGCCGCCTTGGCTTATCACTATTAGATACACCAGCAAGTGTAGACATTATCAACAGCCAAGTAATGCAAGCTCGCGGATATCAGAAACTATCTGATGCCGTTGGAAATCAGGCGGGTATAGTTGTTGGTGAACATCCGACGGCACCATCGATGTTTTCATTGCGTGGATTTGACCGTGCACAAATTACGGTGCTTCGTGACGGGTTATGGATTGGCCCGGCCAGTATGACCATGCGTCAACAAAATACATTTAACCTGGAAAGTGTTGAAATTTTACGTGGGCCAGCATCCGTATTAAATGGTAACGGCGCTGTCGCCGGTACAATTAATACCGTTATTAAAACTGCAAAAGAAACGGATGAACATAACTTAAATGCCCTTGCAAGTTACGGAAGATGGAATTCAATGCATCTGGGCGCGGGGATTGGCGGGCCGCTTGCGGACAATATGTATTACCGTATTGATGCCAGCCGTTTTTCATCCGATGGGTATGTTGACCGCGGCGATAGCCATTCAACGAATATCACGGCCAGTATGCTGTGGGATGTCACAGAAAACTTTAGCTTTAAAGCAAGTGTTGATTATCTTGATGATGAAGTGAGCGGATATTTCGGTACGCCACTTGTGCCGATGTCCGTTGCTATTGATCCTGCCACAGATGTTCTAACAACGACAACTGGGGAAACAATCGACCTTACGACACGATTTAACAATTATAACGTCGAAGATGCCTATTCCATCGCCGATCAATTATTCGTCAGATTTGATATGGAATATCAGGTGAATGAAAATGTTCGCATCAACAATACAGTTTACAGATACCAAGCAGACCGAAACTGGCAAAATGCAGAAGGTTATGTTTATTGTTCCGAAATCGTTGGTGTTTGTGATGCAGATTCGCAAGGACAAGTTCAACGTTATTACGGATACTTCATTCTGGATCATGAACAGGAAAATTACGGAAACCGATTTTCCATCAACGTAGATCAGGATTTTGGTGGTATTGAAAATAAATCCGTTTATGGCTTTGAATATTCGGATTTTGATTTTGTACGTACGCGCGGCTTTAGACGTTCTGTTGGGCAAGTGGACGGTGATTCCGTTGATTTAAGAAAACCTGTGCCGGGTGTTTATGGTGAACGTGAATTACGTGGTTCATCACCAACAGGCATTCAAATTCGTGCCTTATTTGCGGAAGATATGATCCGTATTTCACCAGCCTTTAGCATTGTGTCGGCACTTCGTTATGAAGAAATGGATCTTCGCCGCGAGAATTTCAACGCAGAGGGTGATTTGGAGGCAAACGGCTTTACGCGTGATTTCAATTGGTGGAGTTACCGTGTGGGTGCTGTTTATAAATTCGACGAGAATGTTTCCGTTTATGGCCAATATAGCGATGCCAAAGACCCAGTTGGATCAAATATTTTCCTTGTAAACGGTAATCAGGATTACGACCTGACAAGCGCGGAACAATGGGAAGTTGGGGTAAAAGCCGTACTCCTTGATGGCGATTTACAGACGACCTTTGCCTATTTCGATATTACGCGTGATGATATTCTGGAAGCCTTTAACCGTGATAGCGCGGGATTAATCGGCGGCAGAAAGTCACGTGGTTTTGAATTTTCAACGACAATGAAACCAACGGATCAACTTAGTCTTGGGTTTAATGCGGCATATACGGACGCAGAATTTACACCCGGGGAGAATGTTGTTGCGTTTGCAGGAAATACCCCACCGAACGTACCGAAATGGACGACTGCGGCATATATCAATTATAATGAAATTGCCGGACTTCCGGTTAATGCGGGGGCATCGGTTCGTTATGTTGGGGAACGATTTGCAGATAACGCAAATACAACCAAACTTCATGGATACACAACGGTTAATCTATTCCTTGGATGGGATGTGAATGATGAAATTCGCGTATCAGCGCGGGTTGATAACCTGTTTGATACGGTCTCAATCCCATGGTCGGATGTGTTTTATTACCAAAGTGTAAGTCCAGGGTTCCTTTATGCAAATGAACTGGCCCTTGGCGCACCAAGAAGCTTTGGTTTCACGATACAGGCAGATTTCTAAAGTCTCCCACCGTCAGAACCGGCAGAAGAATATAAATGAGCGAACTTAAACAGAACAACATGAGTGATCAAAACGCAGTAAAGGATAAAAATCGGATTTTATCTCTTGATTTTCTGCGTGGTGTGGCTGTGCTGGGGATGCTAATTGCCAACGTCCCTTGGCATGCGGGGACATCAATGTCCCGGGTTTATGATCCCGATCTTACCAGCACGGTCGCATGGTTGTTGCAATATTTGGTATTTGACCAGCGGTTTATGCCAATTTTTTGTATGTTGTTCGGTGCGAGTTTATATCTTCTTGCCGGTTCTGATACTCATTCCTCCAAATTTAACCGTTATTACCTGCGCCGGATGGCGATTTTAATGGTGTTGGGGGTTGCCCATGCATATTTATTATGGCCCGGCGATATTCTGATTACCTATGCTGTATGTGGGCCATTTTTATTGTTGTTTATGAATGTACGGGTGTCATATCTTATTTGTTTTGGCGTTGTATTTAAATTGATCGATTTGGCAATTGGTGAATGGCCGGGGCTTTATACATCGACAATTGAGCAAGTTTTATTTTCATGGTGGGTTGATTATGGACCTGCGCCATCAACGGCCGCCGAAGCCTACAGCGGTAGTTATGGTGACTTTCTAAAATATAACACATGGCGTAATCAATTTATTCAATGGACGGCATTACCGAATTTCAGAATCTGGAATGCGTTAGGGTTTATGCTAATTGGTATGGCCCTGTTTAAAACGGGTGTGCTGCAAGGTAGTAAGAACACTTTGTATTACCGTAAGATGTTGATGTTCAGCTTGCTTGCCGGGTTGCCTTTATTGCTATACGGCATTTTTGCCCGTATCGGCATTAATGAAACGGTTGGAGCTTATCTTGGATTTACAGAAACATTACCACTTAAAAATATTACATTCAGAACGGGATGTGCGATTTTGTCATTCAGTGTTTTAAGTGGCTTACATCTAATTTATCCAACTTTATCAAGAACCTTTGCAACTAAAATTGAAGCCGTTGGAAAAATGGCGCTTACCAATTACATATTTCATTCAGTGTTATTTGTACTGATATTTCATTCATTCGAATTGATCGCGTTTGATACCCTTGATCATGATGAATTATTTTTAATTGTCGTCATAGTATGGATTGTACAGATTATCATGAGTTCATTATGGCTGAAAAACTTTAAACAAGGACCATTAGAAGCGGTCTGGAGAAAGATGGCTTCTTAAGGGTTTTCCCCTCCATATTATTGACTTATCCACTAATGCTTAAAGGCAATAGAAATTAGGATTTCTTTATAATCATCTAAGCCAAGATGTTTTTATAAGAATATGATATTATGAGTGATCCGGTGATCCCGTAAATGCGTAATAAGAATATTCAATAAAGATAAGTAGGCATTTATGAAAAATAATAAAAAACTCAATATAGCAATAATCGGTTCAGGCATCTCTGGTCTTGGTGCTGCGTGGCTACTTTCAAAAAAGCATAACGTTACAGTTTATGAAGCAGGAAGCCATTTTGGCGGGCATGCTAATACTGTCACCGCGGTGACGTCTGATGGTAATGTTCCGGTTGATACGGGTTTTATTGTTTGTAATGACAGAAATTATCCAAATTTCCTGACCCTAATGGATAAATTAAATATTAATCCGCACCCCACTGAAATGTCATTTGCGGTCAGCATGGATAATCATTCTTTTGAATATGCAGGTAGCCAAAATTTAATGAGCTTGATTGCGCAGAAACGTAACCTGCTACGCCCAAGGTTTTGGCGCATGATAAAATCGATTATGCGCTTTTATGATGAAAGCAGCAAAATCGATCTGGGTGCCGCCGAAAATCAAACGTTACGTGAATATTTGGAATTACAGCAATATGATCACACGTTCTTGCGTGATCATATTTTGCCGATGGCCGCTGCGGTTTGGTCGACACCTTCGAGTAAAGTCGGTGATTTCCCCCTAGCCAGCTTTTTAAGGTTCTGTACAAACCATGGTTTATTACAGATAAAAGACCGACCGCAGTGGTTCACCATTCCGGGGGGTAGTCGCGAATATGTCAATGCGTTGATGAATGACACGGATGCCACATTCGAGAAAAATTCGCCGGTAACAGAAATTAAACGCGTGGCAGACGGTGTTTCCGTAAAAATTGACGGAAAAGAAGCAAAGCATTTTGATAGAATACTGATAGCAACACATGCGGATACCGCGCTTTCCATTTTAAAAGATGCCGATGCGCTTGAACAAAATATTCTCGGTGCTTTTAAATATGCAACAAACCGCGCTGTTTTACACAGTGATGAACGCTTTATGCCTAACCGTAAAGGGGCGTGGTCCAGTTGGAATTATTTGCAAAATGATAGCGCGGATGATGATAGTTTATCGGTTACATACTGGATGAATAAACTGCAACCACTAAAGACGAATACCCCATTGTTTGTGACGTTAAATCCATCCATTGAACCTAAACAGGAATTAATTCATTACAGCAAGGAATATGCGCATCCAATTTTCGATTTATCGACATTAAATGCGCAAAAGAAACTGATGGACATTATGGGGCACCGCAATGTTTGGTATGCTGGTGCACATTTTGGTTATGGTTTTCATGAAGATGGATTGCAAAGCGGTTTATTTGCAGCAGAACAATTAGGGGGTGTGTGCCGACCGTGGAACATGAAGGATATGAATGGTCGCATTATTGCGCTTAACGCTGAAAACACGAGTATTCGTCAGGTTCAAAATCACAAGAAAGATGCTGCATAATGGATACGAACGGACTTTATATCGGCAGCGTATTTCATAAACGTTATGCGCCAAAGGTGCATAAACTGCGTTACAAGGTGTTTAATTTGTATGCGGACCTTGATGAGTTAGAGCAGCTTGCTGAAAAGAACCGTTTTTTTTCCTTAAACAGGTTCAATTTGATCAGTCTTCATGAAAAGGATTACGGAGATCCCAATCATCAAAATGATATGCCACTGAAAGACAGAATCCTAACATTATTAAGTGATAATGATGTTGATGCGGCGGCCGTTGAAAAGATTAAAATTCTTACCTATCCGCGTATATTTGGTTTTTCGTTTAATCCGCTAACGGTTTATTACTGTTTAGGGAAAAACGATCAGGATATTGCCATTGTTTACGAGGTCAGAAATACATTTTCCGAACGTCATAATTACATATATGCAGTTCCTGAGAATGCATCCTTTTATGATAAACATTTTGCGCAAAAAAGATTTCATGTAAGCCCGTTTTTTGACAGGGAAGGGAAATATCAATTTTCTCTAAGGAAACCGGGTAAAAATATTTCTCTTACCATTCAATATGAACATCAAGGCGAGCCAAGATTAACAGCATGCTTTAGCGGGAAACGCGCGGCAATTACCGACAAAAATCTGCTTCTGCTAAGTTTGAAATCACCCTTTATGACAATAAAAGTCATTGGCGGAATTTTATTTGAAGCCATGAAATTAAAATTGAAAGGGTTAAGGGTTAACCCGCACCCAGAAGACCATATTTACCAATCATCAAAAGCGCTCAAAATCGTAAATGAAAATAGTGATATTTAGGGATAAGTAATGAAAAATATTGAAACGATAAAAAATCAACAGAGTGACTATAAAAACACATATATTGTGTATGGTTTAATAGAGAAAATATTAGACCGCAAAATTCGTGAGCGTATTGGGCTAGCAGAATTTGGCTTTATTGAGGTCAAACTACCCAATGATTTTAAAGTGGTACACAAAGGCGATAAACAAGGTCATCATGTTTATATTCATTTTAAAACATGGAAAAGCCTTTTTGGCTATGTTTTATCTGGCCAACTTGCATTCGTTGAGGCGTTTGTTAAAGGCGATATTACCGTTTCGTGTTTGCCTTCATTGATAAATTGGTTTTTGGATAACGAACCTTATTTCCCTGAAAAGCAAAATCACGCAGCCTCTGGATTGATAAATCGATTTTCACATTTATTTCTAAATGATAATAGCCGTAACGGATCAAAGAAAAATATTTCGTTTCATTATGATCTGGGTAATGACTTTTACAGCCTTTGGCTTGATAAAACGATGACATATTCTGCGGGTGATTTTGCCCAAACAAATGACCTTGAACAGTCACAAAAGGATAAATATCAACGCATATCGGATCAACTGGATTTAAGTGATGGTGATCGTGTGCTTGAAATTGGCTGTGGTTGGGGTGGTTTTGCAGAACATGTTTTGACGAAACATCATCTTGATTATCGTGGTATTACAATTTCCAAAGAACAGCTTGATTATGCGCTTAACCGGTTTAATCAAATTACAGTTAGAAAAAATCTGGCCGTCTTTGAAGATTACCGAGATACCACGGGCGTATACGATAAAATTGTCTCGATTGAAATGTTTGAAGCCGTCGGCGAGAAGCATTGGGATAAGTATTTTCAAACGTTAAAGTCACGACTGGCAAGCGGTGGTAAAGCGGTCATACAGGTTATTACCATCGATCATGACAGGTTCTTAAAATACCGAAACCGTGTTGATTTTATTCAAAAATATATCTTCCCTGGCGGTATGTTACCGAGCAAGGAGGTTTTCGCAGAATATGCCCGAAAATCCAATCTGAAGATCGTTGATGATTACGCATTTGGTAACGGGTATGCAGAAACATTAATTCAATGGAAAAAGAATTTTATCGCCAATTGGCCAAAAATTAAAGAACTCGGCTTCGATGAACAGTTTTACCGTTTATGGCTTTATTACCTGGATTATTGTATCGCCGGTTTTGAAAGAAACACGATTGATGTCATGCATTTCACCATGGTTCATGGCCGTTAAGTTTTAGTGAGTGGATTAAGAATTATGAATGTAAATGATTATCAAAATAATGGCCCGGAATTTATTCTTGAGCAATATTTCAATGGCAAGACGGTTGCCTATGGTGTTTTTGAAAACAGATCCGGAAAAATTGTTAATCAGTTTAAAGCCACAATTACAGGATCAGTTCAGGATGATATCCTGACGCTTCATGAAGATTTTATCTATCAAAATGGACAAATCGATAAAAGGTTATGGCAGATCAAAATTCTGCCTAATGGTTATTATGAAGGCACCACAAACGGGGTTGTCGGTGTTGCGCGCGGGAAACGTGCCGGCAATGCATTTAACTGGACATATGTGTTCGATCTTCCGGTTAAAAACACAAGCTATAAACTTAAATTCGATGATTGGATGTTTTTACAGGATAATGAAGTCATGATTAATCGTGCTTTCGTCAGTAAATGGGGGTTCCACGTTGGTTCTGTGACTTTATCTTTTTATAAAGAACAGTGATTTATAGATTATTTAGATAGCCGTTTTTTCCGCATAAACCAAAAATATACTGAATAAGGCAATATACGCAAAATTTTCAACATGAATACAAATGGATTTGGAAAAGTGATATCAAATCCATTTTTCTTAAGACCTTTAAGGATCTTTTCAGCAGCATAATCCGCTTCCATTAGTTGCGGCATATCAAAATCGTTTTTGTCTGTCAGTCTTGTTTTAATAAAGCCAGGTGTTATCAGACGAAGATGAATATTTTTTTCCTCTAGATCCAGCTTCATGCTCTCGACAAAATTTGTAACCGCAGCTTTTGACGCGCCATAACCGCCCCCACCAGGAAGACCACGCCATCCGCTTGGTGAACTGATTACAGCGATTGTAACGTTATGATCATCATTCTTTTGTGATGCTATAGCCTTGATCATATTAACTACCCCCATGAAATTTACATTCATCATGTCAAAAATATCTTTGGGATCGTAATCATATGATTTCATTGGCGTATAGATGGCTGCATTTAAAATGATTAAATCTGGAAATGTTCCCAATTTATGTTGGATAAGTCCCGCTGTTAAACCACAGGCAATATGATCGGTCACATCCAGTGGAATTGGTGTGGCGTTTGAAATTTTATGGCATGTTCTTCTTAAAGCAGGGGTGTTTCTTGATGAAATAAATAACCGCGTTTCTTCCAATGCCAACCTTTTCGAAAGTGCGGCCCCCAGACCGGTTGAGCCGCCAACGACCCATGCTGATTTCCAGTTGGTTTTCTTCATGTCCCGCACTTTACGCATTCATATGAAATTACCGATCCGTCGCGTGCTATAAACTTAAGTGATACCCATCTTCCTTTATCATCGTACCATGCCGATACATCATTTAAATCGCCGTGATAATCATAGCGGTAAGCATCACGAATTCCCAAGTTAGTCGGCACTTTGTCCCATCCAATAGGGTAAATTTTAATTGAATTTATTTTTCCTGTGATGGTGTTATAAACTTTGGTGTCATTAAGGATGAGCGGGTTCCAGTGACTGGTCGGCAAAAGATCATTATTTTGATCAAAGTTTTTCAATAGTACGTTTTTTGAGCCGCCATCATTGCTATTGCTTTCCACTCTACTAAGGCCATCAAGCGCCCAATATTCACTTGCGGAAAGATTGAATTTATAAGCCGTAATGAAAAGGAATTTTATATTGATTTCTGTTGATGATTTTACTTCATCGAGCCCATCAGTATGGCCAAATTCAACGATGTGTTGGCCAACGGGTTTATCATTTCTATTGATGATAAATTCAAGTCTTTCACCATAAATATGTCTGGCCCACTTAGCTGGATTATCCATAGTGTACGAGGCATTTTCAACGAGGCTCGCCGTTGATAGCAGAAGAATTATAGCAGACATATTTTTCCTTTCCTGAATATAACTTTATACGCAGAAAAGGAAAGAATGGATCATGAAATTAAAGGCCGATGAAAGGTTGTACCATACGTCCGATTAGGCTGTGAATTTTTATGGGGGCTTCTGTTACCACAAGGCATATGCAATCTTCACCATCATCAATGATGGGTGTATGATTTTTTGTATCTTCATCCGCGATTTCAATCATGCCTGGACGATAACATTGTTCATCAATATGATAGCTTCCTTGTAAAACCAATGTAAGCTCTAACCCATTATGATCGTGGGTTGGGATTTTTGCTCCGCCTTTGGCTTTTAAAAGCCATAAACGTTCATCATTTGGGCCAGTCCATAACCTTACCTGAGAAAGGCCTGGACCCATTGTGCGCCATTTTAGTTCATCCAATGGTTTGCCAATATAATCCGCAAGAGGTGTCGGAAGATTACTGTCACTGTTTTCAGTTTCAGAAACTTGATGTTCTTCATCAATCCGGTCCATCAAATTATCAAATAAGTCGTTTGAAATATCGGCTGGCTCACAGTTTTCCATGAACATACCGCCAATGTTTTCTGCATCCAAAATTTTTTGTTGTAACGTTGGATGATAAGAACAGTGCGAGGCCACCACTAATGCATGTGCTTCGCTGAGCGCCCCAGATGCATAGGACACAATCCAATCGTCGGATATAATGCCATTGGTTTTCATTGATGTTTTCCTAACTCTTTTCGAAGGGCTTTAAAAGCCATTCTGATACGTGATTTTACTGTGCCTAACGGCAATCCTGTTGTTTCAGCAATTTGCGAATGTGTTAATTCCTGAAAAAATGAAAGTTTAATGACTGTCTTTTGGTCATCGTTTAGCTTACCCATCGCGTCTTCAATCAATTTTGAATCTTGCGAATGCTGAAGGTTCTGATCAGTTTGTTCAGGCGCTGCAATTTCGTGTAAATGATCGTCTGCATTTACCGTTGGATATTTTTGGCGTCTGGTAATGTCGATATATTTGTTTCTTGCGACCCTGAAAAGCCATGTTGAAATTTTTGCTTTTTCAGGATTAAATTTATCGGCTTTTTGCCATAAGACGACCATTACATCCTGTGCTATATCCTCTGCCTTTTGATTAGAGATTTTAAAATTTAGCAAATAGCTTTTTAACCGTGGTGCAAAATATTCAAATAATATCTTAAATGCCGCGCGGTTTTTTTCTGTTGCTACCATTAACACAAGTTCTTCATGACTTAACGAGGTTATATCTAACGTTGATAAGCTGGGTGGCTGATCCATTGATTTCCCTTTTATCGCCAATGATTTTTCAGCTATCGCAGTAGGGATAGCAGCAGCGGCATATAGTGCAGCTTTATCATTAAATTCAACATGTGTTTCAATCTCTGGCATGCTGTCTTTACGCATGACTTATGATATTGGATCACTTCTTCTTAATTTTTTCAATAATATTTTTATGAGAATGCAGCAGTAGATATAGCAATAAAAAAGCCCCGTACGAAATTAAACGGGGCTAGTAAAAAGTTTGTTATCGGTTTATGGCTTCACTCTTTATATTTTTCAAGCGTATCGTTAAGCAGTTTGTTATTCGGAATATCATAAAAACCGTTTACTTCGATGTAATAATTTTCCGGGCCGTATCCAACGACAATGTTCATGCGGTCGCGTTCAACGACCACTGAATCAGCGCGAAATTCGAAAGCAGGCTTGGTTTTCAGAAACTTGTACCATGGGTTCACGTCCGACGTTAGGAACGATACGGTCGCTGCCTTTTCTGGGGTTGCTTTAAGCATTCCTTGCCCAGAACGAACCATGCCGACATAGCCTGTGTTTGATGTTCTGTAAATCAGGCTGTTTTTTTGTGTTACGACACGCTCGCCACCAAATACATCTTCATAAAATTCACCGGCCTTGTCGGCATCATTATAATACATCCAATAAACACTTGCTTTTACACCGATATTCGCTGGACGCCAGCTGTCTTGGGTTTCATCCGGGAATAATGTCGGGCTTTTATCCAGAATTGGCATTAATTTCGCATTTTCCTCGTGTGGGCCAAAGCGTTCAAATTCAAGCAGGTAACCTTCTGGGTCCTTAAGCACAAAGCCGTGATACGGGCGGCCATTGAGTGGGTCAAGATGATCAAAAAATTCCACATTACCGAGCGCTTCCTGTTTTAAGGCGTAAGCGTACCATTCTTCGATTTGTTCTGATACAAAAGCAACGGCAAATGTTTTTGGCTTATCTTCTTTATGAAGGCCGACGCTTTTTGCTACTAGGGTAATGTAACTTGATGGTGATGTTTGATACGTCACAACGCGACCATCAAATTCCCACACCTTTTTAAAGCCAAGAATGCGTCCATAATAATGCATCGCATGGGCGAGATCATCGTAATAGAACATGACGTTATTGCCGATCACATCACGTGCTTCCGCATCGGTTTTTTCCAAGTCCGGAATATAATTCCATTCTGAATCGTCAACGACTTCCTGCGCGCTTACGGGCAGGGCCAATATTATGAACAAAATGGCCGTCTTTAATAATGATTGTAATGACATCTAAATGATCCCCTTTTATGGATTGTATATAATATACTATTTGATTATATGATTTGAAATCAACTGTCAAACATTGGCGTTCAGAAGAATAACAATAGCGTTTTTTTCGTTGCGGGCTCAATGACACTCATCTATGGTGGCGTCAAAAAGCGGGACAATATGAATTTTTCAGATTTTTTCTTTGATCAAATTATCATGTCATCAGTTGGTGAGCTGCTGATTGGACTTGTGGTCGTATTGGTAATTAGTTTCGTCGCCTTTACCCAACTGGGTCGTTTTTTTAATCGGCGTTTGGTGATTGTAAGCACCGTATTTGCTGCTTTGCTTACTGTCATGTTGCTTGAATTCATCGCCTTTCAATTTAGGCAGGATGTATCCGGGGGTTATAACGGAACTGTTGCGCCCGCCTTTCGTGAACGCCGCGATATCGCCCATGAACAAACCGTCGCGCGTTATAATGCTGCAATAAGCGAATTTCGTGAAGCGCAGCAATATGACAGGCTCTGTAATTTTTATACATCCTATCATGCCTATTTATCATCGCGGCAAATGAACGATGAAATTTTCATTTTGGTCAATCAGTGGATCGAAGATGTGCAAACGGCACCGGTTGAAACCTGTAAGGCGAGGGCCTATGCCTTGCGTGCTGACCATAATGTTAAAATCAATGATTACACAGCAGCCCTTAATGATATTAAATTGGCGGGTTCAATTGATGTGGTTGAAAACTATACCTCTTTCAATTCCATGTTGCATTTGATGCGCGCAGAAATTTTCACAAAAAAAGGTGACAATGCCGCCATGCGACAATCGTTTGATGCGCTGAATAGGCTTGCGGATGAATTCCCAGCTTACGGTGAGGATTTCCCAGAAGTTCTTGGCGTTATAGCGCAAAATTATGCTGAATATAAATATTATCTTCACAGACAATTTTCCGATTATGAAATTGAATTCGGTGATACGGGGCAAGCCTTTCATCATCTGGCGCTTGCCAGTGGCTTTGCGGGTCATCATCAAGCACTTGACCTATTGGTCGCGAAAAACGGACTTGAACTTGTCATGGCGGACGGGGGAAGTCGCGCGGCAATAAATGAACTATTGGCGCTTATTGAAAATAATCCGTACGACATACTTTATGAAAACCAATTAAATGACGGCCACCATCACCCACTTGATTTATTGAATGCCTATCAAAAAATGGGTGAACAGGAATTAGCGCATAATAACCTTGATGCCGCCCGCACGATATTTTCTTTAGTTTTTGATGGCTATCAAAAATCATATCAGGGTCGACTAGAACGTTTTGAAGACCTGACCGCACAAGGAACACAGAACGAGAGCTTTATCAATTCAGAAAAGCAATTTGTGTTAGATGCGGTTCATCAATTCATGACGGCGGCAATAACCCTTGCCAACATTGAACAAAAACTAGGAAATATTAGCCGCGCAAACGAACTAAATACGCAGATTGATATGCTCAGATCCAGATATAATCTATAGCAAGATTTTATAAACCAAGATCAGATAGGCTTGGGTGGTCGTCTGGGCGACGGCCTTGAGGCCAATGGAAGAGACGTTGATCTTCTTTAATCGCGACGTCATTAATGCTAGCATAACGTTCTTTCATAAGGCCTTGATTATCGAATATCCAATTTTCATTGCCGTAAGCACGGAACCAATTTCCCTTACCATCATGATATTCATATGCATATCGAACTGCTATTCGATTTCCTTCGAACGCGAATAGTTCCTTTATAAGGCGGTATTCTCGTTCTTTTTCCCATTTGTATTCTAGAAAAGTGACAATTTCTTCTCGACCTTTAATAAAATGGTCGCGGTTACGCCATTTGCTGTCTTCGGTATAGGCAAAAGAAACTTTTTCAGCATCACGACCATTCCAGCCATCTTCAGCGAGCCGAACTTTTTCGATTGCAGTTTCTCTATTAAAAGGTGGAACTGGTGGTCTCATAAATCTTTCCTTCGTTAGCTTATTTGCTTGATGAAGATAATATGATTAATTCCTGCTTGTTTGTTAATATGGATAATTTGAAATTTATTATTTCATTTTTTAAAATAATAAATTTCTGAATATAGGAATGTTCTAAGAGTATTTACTGTAAGATCGATATCAGTAAGGATAAAACAGATGAAAAACTGGTGCTGCTGGAGAGAATTGAACTCTCGGCCTCATCCTTACCAAGGATGCGCTCTACCACTGAGCTACAGCAGCGAAAGATGGGTGGCAAAAATCTGCCGTCAGGCGCGGAACATGCCACAACGTTTTAATTCCTGCAAGTCAAAAGTAAGGAAATAATTGCGATTATTTTCCATTACCCTTAAAAAGGTCATAATGTTGATTAAAACAATATGATGAAAAATGACAAGCAGCAAATCACAAGCAAAAAAAGAAAAGCAGGAACGCTTAAACAAGGCCTTGCGGGATAACCTGAAAAGACGTAAAGCTCAGGCACGCAAAACCGATGAAAAAAGCGATAAAAAGGAAAGTTAAATTATGGCCATAATGTCAGATAAATGGATTAGGGATAAAGCACTGAACCACGGAATGATCGAACCTTTTCATGACCGTCAGGAAAGAAATGGTGTTATTTCCTATGGTCTTTCGTCATATGGTTATGATGCGCGGGTTTCTGAAGAATTTAAAATCTTTACCGATGTTGATTCGGTGACGGTTGACCCAAAAGAATTTAACAACAACAGTTTTGTTGACCGCCCGGGTGATGTTTGTATTATCCCGCCAAATTCATTTGCGCTTGCAAGAACGGTTGAATATTTCCGTATTCCGGAAGATGTGCTTGTTGTTTGTCTTGGTAAATCCACATACGCCAGATGCGGTATTATTGTGAATGTAACCCCGCTTGAGCCAGGGTGGGAAGGGCATGTGACACTTGAATTTTCCAACACAACGCCGCTGCCTGCGAAAATTTACGCCAACGAAGGGGCATGTCAGTTCCTGTTCTTCGAAGGAAACGAACCTTGCGAAGTGCCATATAACAGCCGAAGCGGTAAATATATGGGGCAAACCGGTGTTACACTTCCTAAACTATAAGTAATTTGGCAAAACTTTAAGGATTAAATATTGGATAGAATTGCAGTAACGGGCGGCTTTGCCCTTAAAGGAAGTCTTCCGATCAGTGGGGCAAAAAATGCGGCACTGCCACTTATGTGTGCGGGGTTATTAACTGAAAGCGCGCTGACACTTTCCAATTTGCCGCACCTTGCGGATATTAGCACTCTCAAATCCTTACTCGAAGGACACGGCGCAGAAACAAAGATCGAGGACGAAGGAAAAAAACTGGGTGAAGGACAGATTATATCTTTCACGACACCCGCGATTACCAATACGACCGCACCATATGATATCGTGCGAAAAATGCGCGCGAGCATTCTTGTGCTTGGTCCGTTACTCGCGAGAACGGGTGAGGCAACTGTTTCACTGCCCGGTGGATGCGCCATCGGCAACAGACCGATTGATTTGCACCTTAAAGGCTTCGAAGCCATGGGTGCGAATATTGAGCTTGAGGAAGGGTACGTGCGTGCGGTGGCACCGGGCGGTCGGCTTAAGGGCGGCACAGTCGTTTTCCCTACCGTATCGGTTGGTGCAACAGAAAATATCCTGATGGCGGCAACCCTTGCAGAAGGAACAACCGTTATTGAGAACGCAGCACGTGAGCCGGAAATTGCTGATCTCGCCAGTTGCTTGATCGCAATGGGCGCGAATATTACCGGGATTGGTACAAGAACACTGACCGTAGAAGGTGTGGATAAATTACACGGCACGGAATATTCCGTCATGTCCGACCGGATCGAGGCTGGAAGTTATGCCATCGCAGCTGCCATGACACGTGGTGAGCTGGAACTGGTTGGCGAAAATTTGCTTGAGGTCATGACGGGAACCGTTGGCGCATTACATGAAGCTGGCATTGAATTCACCGAAACGGATCAAGGTGTGATTGCAAAGCTAGCGAGTGATAAAATTAAGGGGATCAATGTCACAACACAGCCATTCCCGGGTTTTCCAACGGATATGCAGGCGCAGGTTATGGCGATGATGACCATTTGCGATAGCGCATCAGTGATCAATGAAACCATCTTTGAAAATCGTTTTATGCATGTGCCGGAGCTCACCCGTATGGGCGCGGATATCACCATGCATGGATCAACAGCGATTGTGCGTGGTGTTGATCAGCTTTTGGGGGCACCAGTGATGGCAACGGACCTTCGTGCATCCATGTCATTGGTGCTTGCCGGACTTGTGGCCGATAGACAAACATTCGTTAATCGCATTTATCATCTTGATCGTGGCTATGAACGTCTGGTAGAAAAGTTACAGAACGTTGGTGCGAAGATAACCCGCGACAGCGGTATGGGGATTTAAAGCCAAAAGGCGAATTTAAATGGAAAAAGGGTTAAAGCTTAAAGCACAGGATCATGAAGACCTGACGATCATTTCTGCGTACCTTCAGGATGCGGTGACGGTTGTCGGGGATTTTTCATTTTCACCGCGCGAACGTCTTTTTGCCCTAATGATCAATAGATACCAGTGGGAAGAACACGGCATCGGCAGCAAGGATCAAAAGCATAATTGTCACCGTATCCGCACGGGTTGTCATTTTGAAAATGTGCTTAAGGTCAGCGCGCAAAACATTCCACAAGGTGATAAATCCCACGTGTTAGAATTGCTCGCGATTGAGGCGGGTGAATTGGAAAATGGCAACATCGCCATTGATCTGATTTTTGCTGCGGACGCGGTGATCAGACTTGAAACAGAATTAATTGAAGCAAGCATGCAGGATATTGGGGAGCCCTATAAGGCGAAATGCCATCCAAAGCATGGAATTTTAGAGGGATTAAATGAGTAACATTCCACCATTTCATTATTCTTTCAAAATGAAAGATCATGATACAACACGTCATTTTTATGGCGATATCCTTGGTTGTGAGGAGGGGCGTTCAAATGAAACCTGGCTTGATTATAATTTTTTCGGCCATCAGGTAACCGCACATCTTTCCGATAATATCCCGGAACTTGATTATTGTGGTCTTGTGGATGGGGTTAAGGTTCCGATCCCGCATTTCGGGGTTGTTTTATCAATTGATGATTATGAAAAGGTGCAGGCGTCACTGGAAAAACATGATTATCCATTCGTGATTAAACCGACGGTCAGATATGCCGGCAAGCGCGAACAGCAACATACGATGTTCATCATTGATCCATCGGGAAACCCGCTTGAATTTAAAAGCTATAGTGGGGTTAAAGAAGATTTTGTCTAAACCATTTGGTTTTCTTTAGATTTGCTCTAGCCATCAGTCTTGATTTTCTGTAAAAGAAGCCAGAATCTATAGCGATTACGCTATTTTTTATAATTGGTAATCAGGAATAAGACGGTGTCAGATATTGAACCTATGATTATGGCCTTGCCAAAGGGGCGCATTCTCGAAGAAGTTATGCCGATCATCCGCGCTGCGGGGATCGAGCCGGAAGCGGATTTTGATAATCCGAAATCACGTAAACTTACCTTTGATACCAATCATGATCATCTAAAAATTATTCGTGTCAGAAGTTTCGATGTGGCGACCTTTGTTGCCTTTGGTGCTGCGCAAATCGGCGTTGCCGGTAATGATGTGCTTCTTGAATTTGATTATCCGGAAATTTATGCGCCGCTTGACCTTGATATCGGGCATTGTCGATTATCCGTCGCTGAGCTTAAAGAATTAAGCGAAACAGATGACCCAAGCCAATGGAGCCACGTTCGTGTTGCGACCAAGTATCCGAACTTAACCGCACAATATTTCGCACAGCGTGGGGTACAGGCGGAATGTATCAAGCTTAATGGTGCTATGGAACTTGCGCCAAGCCTTGGTCTTTGTCGCCGTATTGTTGACCTGGTCAGCACGGGCGCGACCATGAAGGCAAACGGCCTTGTTGAAATTGAAAAAATCATTGATATCACGTCACGTTTTATTGTGAACCGTACAGCGTTTAAAACCCGCAGCGAAGAAATCAGCGACATCATCGATCGTGTTAGAGGGGCGCTCGATGGTTAATCAGTTAAACACAAAAGATGCCGGGTTTTCGGATGCTTTTTCAGAATTATTAAAAGCGAACCGTAACACGGAAAATGACGTATCTGGTGTCGTTAAAGAAATTCTTAAAGACGTTCGTGAAAACGGGAATAAGGCCCTTTTTGATTATACGTCGAAATTTGATAACCTTGAATTAAACGAAGACACAATGCGTGTCAGTGACGCGGAAATAAACGCGGCGCTTGAGCAGGTATCCGTGGAAACCATGGACGCCCTTAAAATCGCGGCAAAACGCATTAGTGATTTTCACATTCGCCATATCCCCGAAGATGATGACATGACCGATGAGCAGGGCGTACGTCTTGGCGTTCGTTGGAATGCTGTTGGTGCCGCCGGTATTTATGTGCCGGGCGGTAAAGCGGCATACCCATCATCCGTTTTAATGAATGCTATTCCGGCAAAAGCCGCCGGCGTTGAACGCATTATCATGGTTGTGCCATGCCCGAACGGTGAATTAAATCCGCTGGTGCTGGCCGCGGCGCAAGTTTCAGGTATCACTGAAATTTATAAAATTGGTGGGGCGCAGGCGGTTGGTGCACTTGCTTACGGAACCGAAACGATTAATGCGGTTGATGTGATTGCGGGGCCGGGTAATGCCTATGTTGCCGCCGCGAAAAAGGAAGTATTCGGAACCGTTGGTATTGATATGATCGCGGGTCCTTCAGAAATTCTTGTGGTGGCGGATAATCAAAATGATCCGAAATGGATTGCCATGGATTTGCTTTCGCAGGCCGAACATGACGAGGTCGCCCAAAGTATATTAATCACTGATGATGCGGATTATGCAAAAGACGTAATTGCAGCGGTGGATGGTCACCTTAAAACGTTACCTCGTGCTGAAATCGCCCGTACCAGTTGGGAAAACCACGGATGTGTTATTATTGTGGATAACCTTGATGATGCACCGGCACTTATTGACCAAATCGCCCCGGAACATCTTGAAGTGGCGGTGGAAGACGCGCGTGGGTTTACCGTGAAAATCAGAAATGCCGGTTCCATATTCATTGGCCGTTATACACCCGAGGCCATCGGTGATTATATCGCCGGGCCAAATCATGTTTTGCCAACATCAGGAAGCGCGAGATTTTCATCTGGCTTAAGCGTGCTTGATTTCATGAAACGAAATACACTTATTGAATGTGATGCGGATAATCTGGCGGTTATTGGGCCGCCTGCCATGTCTCTTGCCGATGAAGAGGGGCTCGACGCTCATAAACATTCCATAGGAATTCGTTTAAAATGATTGCTAAAAAAGAATAATGACATGATCGAAAATAGCGGCCCCAACAGAATCTGTCATATCGAACTTGATGAAAAATCAATCATTCGACGTTCGGCTGAAATTGAACATGAAAAAAAAGTCGCCATTTTTGATTTGCTTGAGACCAATCATTTTGCCCCACATGGCGCACTGCCCGATGAATATCAGGGACCGTATCATGTCAATATGCGCATTGAGGATAACCGTCTTGCCATCGATTTAAAAACGGAGGCGAAAGATTATCTGAAAACGCTTGTTTTGCCGTTATCGCCGCTGCGCCGGATTATCAAAGAATATTTCATTGTTTGCGATAGTTATTATGATGCGGTGAAATCTGCAACACCGCAGCAATTAGAAGCCATTGATATGGGCAGACGTACCCTTCATAACGAAGGGTCACGGATTATGCAGGAACGCTTTGCCGATAAAATCGATATTGATTTTGAAACGGCCCGCCGTTTGTTCACCCTTATTTGCGTTTTACAAATAAGGTAGCGTTCATGGATAATCATATGCCAGATAGTGTTCTTTTTGTGTGTAATTATAATTCGGTGCGTTCACCAATGGCCGAATGTATTGCAAAATCATTATGTGGCGACCGGATTTTCATTGATAGTATTGGTATTTGTAAGGACCTGCTGAAGGTAAACCCTTTTGCCATTTCTGTGATGGAAGAAACGGGGCTTGATTTATCCGCGCATAAGCCAAAACATTTCGAAGACCTTCATGATACCTCAATCGATCTTATTATTTGCTTAAGCGAAGAAGCAAAAGAAACCATGTCTGAACTCACCCGTGGCAATGATACTAAAATCGAGCTTTGGAATACAGAAGACCCGTCGGGCGTAAAGGGCAGCCGGGAAAATATCATGACCGCCTTTAGGGAGGTCGCAGAAGAGTTAAAAGGAAAAATCGAACAGAGACTTTGTTCTTGAAGGTGCATAAATAAAGTTTTTTCTTGAAATTTATGAGCTATCCGTTATTTTTCCGCTAGTTAGTTAATCATATTAACCAGGGAGCCATTATGGCTAAAGAAGAATTATTAGAAATTCGTGGCACTGTCACAGAACTATTACCAAACGCAATGTTCCGCGTAACCCTTGAAAATGGGCACGAGGTTCTTGGCCATACAGCAGGAAAAATGCGCAAAAACCGCATTCGTGTTCTGGCTGGTGATGATGTTCTTGTGGAAATGACACCATATGATTTGACCAAAGGTCGGATCACATACCGCTTTAAATAAGCGCGCCTCGTCACATGTCATCCAATGAACATGTCAAAAATCCAACATTAATCCTTGCTTCTGCTTCACCGCGTAGACTTGATCTGCTGGGTCAGATTGGCATTACGCCTGATCAGGTAATGCCTGCGGATATTGATGAAACACCGCTTAAAGGTGAATTGCCACGCGCCCTTGCGGGCAGACTTGCACAGTCAAAAGCTGAACATATCGCGGCGGATCATTCTGATCGCTTTGTTCTCGCGTCTGATACGGTTGTTGCCTGCGGCAGACGTATACTGGGTAAGGCAGCAGATAAGGAACAGGCAAAACAGTTTTTATCGATATTAAGCGGACGCAGCCATACCGTATATACGGGGGTATCACTGATCACCCCAAACGGCAGCAGCCACAAAACAATTAAAACATCGGTGAAATTTAAGAACTTAAGTCCGGATGAAATTGACGCCTATCTTGATCATGATGAATGGGTCGGTAAAGCGGGCGCATACGCCATTCAAGGGATCGCCGCGCAATTCGTTAAATCCATAAACGGGTCATACAGCAATGTTGTTGGCTTACCGTTATTTGAGGTCGCGAACATGTTAAAAGGCAAGGGATGTAAGTTTTAATATGGAAACCGGAAAGCATATATTGATCAACCGCGGTATTGGCGAAACCCGTATGGCGATTATGCAATATGGCACGGTGACCGATATTCGTTTGTTCCGCGACCATAACCCGTCCTATGTTGGGGCCATATACCTTGGCCGAATTACAAAATTATCGCCGGAAATGCAGGCTGCATTCGTTGATTTGGGTGAGGGGCGCGAGGGGTTCTTACCGCTTAAAAACTTACCAAAAACACCGGGTAAAAAACCAAAGGATTTAACTACCCTTCTTCATGAAGGGCAGCGCATCATTGTTCAGGTAACCGCCGATGCGCCAAAGGGAAAATTATGCAAGCTAACCGCAAAGGCGGAATTAATCAGCACATCATTGGTTTTACATCCATTTCGTCTTGGTGCCTTTGTATCTAGCCGAATTAAAGACCCGGACCGCCGCGCGACCCTAAAATCATTTGGTGAAGATATTATTCCGGATGATATGGGCATGACATTCCGCACGGACGCGGAAAATGTGGATGATGATGAATTAAAGCAAATTGCCACAGAAATGATTTCCCATTGGCGTCATGTCACCAAGAATATTAAAGACCGGAAATGCCCGTCCTTACTGACCCAAGGGCCGGAACCAATTGAACAAATATTACGTGATTTTTCCGCTGCTGATATCGACAGCATTATTATTGATCAAGTGGGCGCGTTAAAAACCGCAAAAAATTGGTCAAAAATATTTGCGCCAGATTTATCGGATAAAATTGAAAGCTATACGGAAAATACACCGCTTTTTGATTATTATGAAATCAGCGATGATATCGAACTTGTGACTTCCCCACATATTTCATTAAATAGCGGCGCATGGATCACGATTGAAGGGACAGAAGCGCTTACCGCCATTGACGTTAATATGGGCAGTGCAAATGTTTCCAAGGACGCGGGTAAAGCCGTATTCGCCATCAACCGTGAAGCGGCCCGTGAAATTTTCAGACAAATTCGCTTGCGTGGTATTGGTGGCCTTATCGTTATTGATTTTATCGACATGACCGATAAAGGGAATGTGAAAAGCCTGCTTCATTTTATCGATGAATTGATGTTTGATGACCCGATGCCGATCCAGCGCGGAAATATTTCATCATTCGGGCTTTTGGAACTCACCAGAAAATCAAAACACATTCCGCTTGATAGGCTATTGCTTGAAAAAACGGAAATCACCAAAAGCGTGGAAGCGTCATGCCTTGACCTGATCCGCATGGCTGAGGGGGACGCAAAAAATAAACCGGGACTGCCTGTTTTAATTAAGGTCTCAAAGCCGCAAAAAAAATGGTTAGAAGACCATAGCGAGCTTTTTGATGATTTTCTTAAGAAAACTGGGTCAACATTAACAATGGAACAATTATGAAAGCGGCAAATCAAATTTTAAAATGCCCGATTTGTAATGAAGGCACAAAAGAAAAATACAGACCTTTCTGCAGCAAAAGATGTAGCGAAATTGATCTCGGCCGCTGGTTTAACGAGAGCTATGTAATTCCCGGTGAGCAAACATCGCTTGGTCAGGAAAATGACGATGAAATGGACTATTGATAAGTCGTTTATTATCAATATTAATTTTTTTTGAAAGAGTGCTTTACAGCCACGTTCTAATTTCCTATAACCCTCCCACCTCATATGAGTCTACACACGATGCCCGGGTAGCTCAGGGGTAGAGCAGCGGATTGAAAATCCGCGTGTCGGTGGTTCAAATCCGCCCCCGGGCACCACTTTCTAAAATATGTTTTTTTACTTCCATCCTTTGCTGTAGAGTTGTGTTCTTCTTCCAGTGAATTCAATAATATTATTCAAGATCGAAAGAGTGTTGTGTTCTGTTAAGACGCTGTGAATAAGGTGCAAGCAGCACATTATTTTGACTACGCATAGCTTCCTCAACATTTTCAATAATGCGTGCAAGAAATTGGTCTTTATAATTGGTGGAAAGCATGCCAATACGGATGGTGTATGGTTTTAAGTCCAATGGGCAACGAGACATAAAAAGGCGTTCTGTTCTTGATAAGATTACAGCTGCATGTGACGGTATCGTTGTAATTATTTTTGTTCCTAGCAACAGGTATTTAGCAACCGAAAAATGTGTGGTCGTAGCAGCAATCTTTCGCCGAAGATTGCTTTGTGAAAGAACTTCATCAATTAAACCAATGGCATCGCTACTACCTTGTTCAGTGAATGTGATAAGTAAGTGTTCATGTTCCAGGAATTCATCTAGGGTAAAAGTACGGCCGTTATCAGGGGGAAAGTTGCTAAGTGTTAAATAGCCGGTTTGGCCAATTGATTGTGCGCGAATACTTCTGTCAGAAAGTCCACCTGAACCGATCGCGATGTCAATTTCCCGGTTTTTAAGCATATCGGCAAGAACCGGGTTATGCGCTTGTTTAAATACCGGCCTTGCGTTGGGAAATAATTCTTTAATACTTGCAATAATATCTTTACCAAATGCAATTTCGATATCGTCGGATAGCCCAATGTTTATACTGCGATCCTGTGAACCTTCATCAACATATGAAAGGCTCTGTTTTACTGAATTTAGGGCGTTTCTTATTAGCGGCCTGATTTCATTTGCACGTTCAGTGGGTTCCAGGCCACCAGGAATCCGCGTAAATAAGACATCGTTATAAGTCTGGCGTAACCTTGCGAGTGATGCGCTGACTGCTGCTTGACTTACCCCTAATTGCATGGCGGCACGGGTTGCATTTCCCTCTTCATAAAGGGCTTCGAAAACTTTTAATAGGTTGAGGTCAATTGCTTTCATTATAAATGCTATTTATAATTTGTATAATATATATTTGTTTGACATATATTATGTGCAATGTCAAGCTTCACAATACATCACCTAATTCTTTTATAATAAAGGTGAAAATATAAAATTCCTTTGGGCAACTGGCATCGTTTTTTTGATGTATTAAATTGGAGGATTTGAGAGCATCTCCATTTGATCGGGGTGTATGCGGGATATTATCATTATCCGGGCATACTGCCTTTTTTATACTCTCCGTTTGTTTTCTTGAGTTCTGACATCCTGAATTGGGGTGTGGGTTCGTACCTAAGTATTTTTTAAAGAAGTAAATTATTCGATAAAAATAAAGTTTGGCAGGAGAATGTTATGGCGACCACATATGTATCAGGCGCAGGAATCACAATACAAATAGACTATTATGAAGTGGACTATGATGGTGATGGTGATATGGAATTGGAATTCACAATCACTATTTTGGATGGTCCAAAGATTGGTGATTTAAGGGGGTTCTTTTTTGATTTAGCAAATGACAGTTTAAACGACTTGTCTGTCACATATGTAAATGACACCAATGATGGTTATGTCGATGATCCAGATGGGGTTGTTACGGATTATCAATTTGAAACCGACGGTGTAGTCGATCTTGGGAATGGTGCCAATATGCATGGTGTTGAGGAAGCACCGTTTGATGCAGGTATTGAGCTTGGCACACCCGGCATGTCTTCTGATGACCTTCAATCGGTTACTTTTATATTAGATAGCGAAACAGAATCTCTTTCCTATGAAGATATTGCTGAACAATATTTTGGCATTCGTCTGACCAGTGTTGGTGCGCCAAACAGCCCACGTGAAGGTTCATTGAAACTTGTTGGTACACTTCCGATGCCGCCTGTTGCTAATCCGGAAGAGAGAACTGTCGATGAAGCTGCACTTGATACTGATGTAACGGGTGATGATGATACCAATGATGTGGCGCCGGCAGATACAACAGGATCCGATCCAGATTCAGGCGAAGAAACCGTTTCCGGAACACTTTCTTTCAGTGATCCCGATAGTTCCGTATCTGTCACCAGTGTCGAATTTGATGGTAATGTGGTGAATGTACCGCAGGACGGCACAACCACGACCATTAATGGTGATTTTGGTGTTCTTGAAATTGATATGTACGGGAATTACAAATATACCCTGACAACAAATAGTACTGATCATAATACAGAAGGCACGGCAACTGATGGCGTCCATGAACTGTTTAATTATACTGTTACAGATCCAACTAATCTGACAGCATCCTCAACCATTACAATTAATATAGAAGATGATATTCCGACAATAGATGTAAATGGTTCAGAACCTGATCTAATGGTCGATGAAAGTGATTTGGACATTGATGATACCGATGCCAATATGCTTTCGGATTATTTTGATATTGAATTTGGTGCAGATGGTCCTGGCTCAATCACATATAGCCTTGAAATAGAAAATGCGAATTCAGGATTATACGATACCGCCACTGGCAATGAAGTAATTCTTTATAACAACAATGGCGTTGTTGAAGGCTGGACTTTACCAGGCGGCGCTGGTGGTGGCGGTGAACTGGTATTCAGTTTGTCAATCGTTGGAGGTGCATTGGTTTTAAATCAAGAGCGCGCGATTATTCATTCAAATAATCCAGGCCCTGATCCTGTGATTGATCATGATGAAAGTTTATCCCTTGGTGATAATATAATTAACCTTAATGCTTCGATCGAAGATGCCGATGGGGATACAGATGATGCAACATTTGATTTGGGTGGAAATCTAACATTTAAAGACGATGGTCCGACATCTGATCTTTCGCTTGCGGGTGGTTATGTTGTTGTTGATGAAACCGATGGTGTTGATAATGCTCCGGGTGAGACCGATGTGGTCGGTGGCAATCTTGGTTCTGCGACCATCGCTGGTAATCTGCTGTTTGTGGATAGTTCTGTCTATGGATCAGACGGCATGGCCGATAGTGACTATGCGGTTTATTCTTTGGCACTGAACAGTGGCGGCGATGGTGATTCCGGTGTTGATGATACCGCGAGCGGTGAGAATGTCATGCTCACGGATAATAACGGTGTCATTGAAGGCCGGACAGAGAATGGCAATCTACTTGTGTTTACGTTATCGATTGATGCGGACACAGGCGATGTCACCTTGACCCAGCACCGTGCTGTTGATCATGGTGATGATGGTAATGACCATGACAGCCTGTTGATGCTGGACAGTGGAGAGATTGATGCGGTGCTGACCGTGACCGATGGGGATGGTGACTATGACATGGATACCGCCGACATTGGCTCCATGGTAGGCTTTGAGGACGATGGCCCAACATCTGATCTTTCGCTTGCGGGTGGTTATGTTGTTGTTGATGAAACCGATGGTGTTGATAATGCTCCGGGTGAGACCGATGTGGTCGGTGGCAATCTTGGTTCTGCGACCATCGCTGGTAATCTGCTGTTTGTGGATAGTTCTGTCTATGGATCAGACGGCATGGCCGATAGTGACTATGCGGTTTATTCTTTGGCACTGAACAGTGGCGGCGATGGTGATTCCGGTGTTGATGATACCGCGAGCGGTGAGAATGTCATGCTCACGGATAATAACGGTGTCATTGAAGGCCGGACAGAGAATGGCAATCTACTTGTGTTTACGTTATCGATTGATGCGGACACAGGCGATGTCACCTTGACCCAGCACCGTGCTGTTGATCATGGTGATGATGGTAATGACCATGACAGCCTGTTGATGCTGGACAGTGGAGAGATTGATGCGGTGCTGACCGTGACCGATGGGGATGGTGACTATGACATGGATACCGCCGACATTGGCTCCATGGTAGGCTTTGAGGACGATGGCCCAACATCTGATCTTTCGCTTGCGGGTGGTTATGTTGTTGTTGATGAAACCGATGGTGTTGATAATGCTCCGGGTGAGACCGATGTGGTCGGTGGCAATCTTGGTTCTGCGACCATCGCTGGTAATCTGCTGTTTGTGGATAGTTCTGTCTATGGATCAGACGGCATGGCCGATAGTGACTATGCGGTTTATTCTTTGGCACTGAACAGTGGCGGCGATGGTGATTCCGGTGTTGATGATACCGCGAGCGGTGAGAATGTCATGCTCACGGATAATAACGGTGTCATTGAAGGCCGGACAGAGAATGGCAATCTACTTGTGTTTACGTTATCGATTGATGCGGACACAGGCGATGTCACCTTGACCCAGCACCGTGCTGTTGATCATGGTGATGATGGTAATGACCATGACAGCCTGTTGATGCTGGACAGTGGAGAGATTGATGCGGTGCTGACCGTGACCGATGGGGATGGTGACTATGACATGGATACCGCCGACATTGGCTCCATGGTAGGCTTTGAGGACGATGGCCCAACATCTGATCTTTCGCTTGCGGGTGGTTATGTTGTTGTTGATGAAACCGATGGTGTTGATAATGCTCCGGGTGAGACCGATGTGGTCGGTGGCAATCTTGGTTCTGCGACCATCGCTGGTAATCTGCTGTTTGTGGATAGTTCTGTCTATGGATCAGACGGCATGGCCGATAGTGACTATGCGGTTTATTCTTTGGCACTGAACAGTGGCGGCGATGGTGATTCCGGTGTTGATGATACCGCGAGCGGTGAGAATGTCATGCTCACGGATAATAACGGTGTCATTGAAGGCCGGACAGAGAATGGCAATCTACTTGTGTTTACGTTATCGATTGATGCGGACACAGGCGATGTCACCTTGACCCAGCACCGTGCTGTTGATCATGGTGATGATGGTAATGACCATGACAGCCTGTTGATGCTGGACAGTGGAGAGATTGATGCGGTGCTGACCGTGACCGATGGGGATGGTGACTATGACATGGATACCGCCGACATTGGCTCCATGGTAGGCTTTGAGGACGATGGCCCAACATCTGATCTTTCGCTTGCGGGTGGTTATGTTGTTGTTGATGAAACCGATGGTGTTGATAATGCTCCGGGTGAGACCGATGTGGTCGGTGGCAATCTTGGTTCTGCGACCATCGCTGGTAATCTGCTGTTTGTGGATAGTTCTGTCTATGGATCAGACGGCATGGCCGATAGTGACTATGCGGTTTATTCTTTGGCACTGAACAGTGGCGGCGATGGTGATTCCGGTGTTGATGATACCGCGAGCGGTGAGAATGTCATGCTCACGGATAATAACGGTGTCATTGAAGGCCGGACAGAGAATGGCAATCTACTTGTGTTTACGTTATCGATTGATGCGGACACAGGCGATGTCACCTTGACCCAGCACCGTGCTGTTGATCATGGTGACGATGGTAATGACCATGACAGTCTGTTGATGCTGGACAGTGGAGAGATTGATGCGGTGCTGACCGTGACCGATGGGGATGGTGACTATGACATGGATACCGCCGACATAGGGTCCATGGTAGGCTTTGAGGACGATGGTCCCTCTGTAGAAGCAACTGGATCAGAGCCTGATTTAATGGTTGATGACAGTGATTTTGATACGGATGATACTGATACAAATGCTGTTGCCGATTATTTTGATACTTCTTACGGTTCCGATGGTCCGGGTAGTACGACTTATAGTCTTGAAATAGAAAACGCCAATAGTGGCCTTTATGATACGTTGACCGGTAATGAAGTTATTCTTTATAACAATGCCGGAAGTATCGAGGGATGGACAATCGCAGGTGGCCAAGCAGGTGGAGGCGAGCTAGTCTTTACAGTTTCGATTGTTGGTGGAATGCTCGAACTTGATCAGTCACGTGCGATTGTACATACGGATAACCCCGGACCTGACCCTGTTACTGATCACGATGAAAGCTTAAGTCTAGGTGACAATGTCATCAATCTTGTGGCTGAAATTGAAGATGGCGATGGTGATACGGATAGTGCCGAAGTTGATCTTGGTGGCAACCTAACGTTTAAAGATGATGGTCCGACAGCTGAACTTAACGATAACGCTGCACCAATCGTGCTTGATGAAACCGATAATGATGGTGATGATGGTGATGTTGGTGGCTTGCTAGCAGATGTCACAGTAAACGGCAGCTCATTCTATACCACATTAACGCACGGAAATGATGGTGAAGCGGCCACGGATCCAACGGTATTTTCTCTTATACTGAATGCTGGTGCATCTGGATTAACGGATACAGTATCTGATACAGCAGTTGTTTTGTCATTTGAAAGCGGTGATGTCGTGGGACGTACATCCGATGGAAATAGTGATGAAGTTTTCCGTATTGCTGTTGATGCTGATACTGGCGATATTACCGTTACTCAAAGCCGTGCACTTAAGCATGATGATCCGAATGATCCTGATGAAAATGCCTCTCCAGAGGTAATGAATTCTGGCCTCGTAGAATTGATGGTTATGTTAACTGATGGTGATGGAGATTATGTTTCAGATACCATTGATCTTGGCGAGCTGATTAATTTTGAAGATGATGGGCCATCAATTGCCCTTCAAGAAGATGATGCCGCAATTGAAGTTGATGAAAGTACGCTTCCAAATAATGGAAGTGATAATTTCGCTGGTTACTTTGGTACGATAACTTACGGTTCTGATGGTGGAAGTGCGGCAAAAACATTTAGCCTTACCATTGATTCAGAAGGCGTGGATAGCGGTCTTAATGACACATTAACCGATGCAGATATCCTGCTTTATAAAACCAATACAGGTACAGTGGAAGGGCGTGTCGGCGGCCAAGCCGGTGCCGTTGCATTTATCATTTCAATTGATGATGTGACAGCCGAAGTGGATTTTGATCAAAAACGCTCAGTCGTGCATCCAAATCCAAATGATGATAATGAAGCGATCACACTTGATTCTGATGTTCTTTATGTCACAGCGACTGTTACAGATGGTGATGGCGATTATGGTTCAAGCAGCATTGACCTTGGTGAAAAAATCACGATCCTTGATGATGGTGTTGAAATTACCAACATAGATGACGGCCTTGTAGAAATTTATAGTATGTCACCTACGGATACAGGCGCGATCACCGTTGATTATGGTAACGATGAAGAACATGGTACTACGCCAGTGGTATTTTCAGCGGTTGATTTAACGCACCCTGACCTTCCAGATGGATTGGTTGTAGTTAGTGGACTTGGAACAGATCAGTTGATTTTATCCAATATGCCGGGTGATATTAATTCGGAAGATGCGACGACAATTACGTTTGACATAATCAACGGTGGTACGGAATGGCAGGTAACAGTGCAGACCCCACCAATTGTCCCATTTGAAACAAATCTTGCGTTTGTGAATCCTGGATCACCAGAGGAATTTGTGTATGCAAATGAAGGTGGTGACGCCAACCAGCCAATATTGGTAACTTTTGATGGCGTATTTGTCGAAAACTTCACAACCATTGATCCAATCAATGACGGTGATGTTATAAATCCAGGCGATGCGGCAGCGGGTGGTTATTCAAGTACGGATGATGACCTAAATGCTAATCAGGTTGGATTTGGTAACCGTGCCGAGCAGGATTCAAACTTTGAAGAATTTGGCGGATTTATTGCAATTCCAATGCCGGAAGAATCCGTAGGGTTCAGATTTACGGTTGATGGTATTGGTAACAATAATGATGCGACCGTCCATTGGGTTGCTTATAACGATACTAATAACGATGGCGTTTTAAGTGCTGGTGATGGCATGGTGGACTATGGCGAAGTTCTGGCGGATGAGCTCGCTGGAGTTAACAAGCATGGCGGAGTAGTTTTACAGGTTACTCCGGATGATGTTCTTGGTGGAGATGGCGTCGATGCCAATAATGACGGCTTTGCCGATAATCTCCAATTCTTTGATTTCATGGTTGTTTGGTTCGAAATGGATGATCCTGAATCAAATAATGGTCCTGATGATAAGGATAATGATACCATCCGTGTAAAAGATTTCGTCCTGCTAACACAAGATGAAATTCCGGATTATGAAATTGATGTTACCGTGACGGCAATGGATGGTGATCAGGATACTGATGATGAAGAATTCACTGTGGTCTTTGATGGTAATGATTTTGGTGTTGGTTAATTCCTATCAATCTTTTGTCTAGTTATTTGTATAGGTAAGGAGTTATCATGAAAAACAGATCATCATTAAATGATTTAATTAAGCAAGGTAGATCAGGGTTAATTGCCCTGATCGGCTTTGGCTTTGTGGCTAATATACTTCTTCTGGCAACTCCACTTTATATGATCCAGATATTTGACCGGGTTCTAAATTCCGGTAGTAAGGAAACATTACTTTTTCTTACGTTCATCGTGATTATTGCATTGCTTGTATCCGGCATAATGGAAAGCGTCAGAAAACGTCTTTTAAACCGGATCGGTAATTGGCTTGATAAATCATTATCCCCAAAATTATTAAAGGCAAGCATGCAGGGTGCATTAAGTGGCATGCCTGCTAGTGCACAATCATTAAGAGATTTAGGTTCCATCAGACAATTTATCACAGGCCCATTAAGAACATTAACGGATCTGTTGTGGGTACCAATTTTTCTTGCTGCGGTATCTGTTTTACATTTATGGCTTGGTATTTTGGCTGTGGTATTCGGTGCCATGCTTATCACCATTACTTGGTTAAATGAAGTGGCAACAAGAAAACCATTATCAGAAGCATCAGAAGAACATATTAAAAATCAACATCTTGCTGATCTTGCGGTTCGAAATGCTGATGTATTGCAAGCCATGGGCATGTTTAATCCTTTTAGTGAAGGTTGGCAGCAAAGTAATCATAAAATACTAGCCAAAAGGCAAATCGCATCAGACAGAAGCAGTACTTTATTTGGTATGAGCCGTTTCTTAAGAATGGCTGCGCAGGCTGGTGTTTTAGGGCTTGGCGCGTATCTTGTACTTGGGAACCAGCTAACGCCTGGGGGTATGATCGCGGGATCGATATTGCTTGCTCGTGCGCTTGGCCCATTGGAACAAGCCATTTCATCGTGGCGCGGTTTCGTGAATGCACGAAGTTCTTATGGACGTATCCGAACATTGCTTGAAATATCCGATCAAAAGAAAACACAATCTAATTTACCAAAACCCAATGGGAAATTGGTTTGTGAAGATGTAACCTATTTTCCCAAGGGGCATCAGGTGCCGGCATTGAACCGAGTAAATTTTACGTTGGATCAAGGTAGTGTACTTGGCATTATCGGGCCATCATCGGCTGGCAAAACTACCCTTTGCAAAATACTTGTCGGAACATGGCAGCCAAACGATGGCCACGCTAGGTTAGGCTTCTTAACGCCGTAAATTGATCTTCCGGCAAATCAGGAACAATAAACGGGATCATCATATTATAGCATGCCATCACAACATTTTTGGCCTTTACCACATATGATTTGCCATCATTGATATAATTCACAAATGCGCTTATGGCGGTGTTAACGGGGCCATCATGTTTTACATTCACGACAGTACTGTTCAGGCGAATTCGCGCGATATTATCCGGCAGATCGAGGGCGGCGTAATTATATTTGGATAAGATTGCGTCCTCTACGTTGTCACCGGGTCCCACGTGGGGGATTAATTTTTTAACTATTAATCTGGCGATGGTTGCATTGCCATCTGGGAAATGTTGAATGAATGGATCGTCGGTGCCGTATGTGCCCTTATCTTTATTGATGTAATGCTGATATGCACCATTACCAAGTGCATCTTTCCATGCCACATTCGGGTCATCACCAAGTGGCCCACTTGCGAGCGCATCATAAAGGCTTAATGCATCAAGCCCGCCTTCGGTATAATCAACGGAAGTATGTCTTGCGATTTGCAGCACATGTTCATCATCCACACCAAGTGTATTTTTTAAGAAATCAAAATATAAATTGGATTTGGCGAATTCTTTCATCTGGCTTTTTGGAACGCCCAGATCATCCTGGCTTGCCTTAATCACCTTAAGAAGCTGTTCTTTCCCACTTTCGCTGAGTGGGGTTTGTGCAACGGCATCCTCGACCGAAATAGTTGGTCTGACCATGCCTTCGATAAAGCCGGGATAATCACATAGCGGGTGATCAACAAGCGTGTTTTTGCCAAAGGTCTTTTCATTAAAAAACATTTTTGCACTAAGGCCGTGTCGTTTGAAAAAGCCGAAATCATATCTTTCGGTAAATTGATTAAGATCGATGCCAATGTCATTCAACATTTCAAGCAGGGCGCCGCTATAGCTTGCTGTATCCTCAAGCGATTCAGAACCACCCTGACCAATGCGAAGATTGCCGTCGATGTGGTGTTCATTGCGTCGGGCGTGTCCCCCAAAATCATCATGATTATCAAGGATCAGTATCTTTTTATCATTGCCATATTCCTTTTGGAAAAAATATCCGGCCGCAAGGCCGCTGATGCCGCCACCAACAACCACGAGATCATATTCTTCGTTCAGGTTTTCCTTCTTACCCCAATCATCCTGGCCAGCCCAGCTTAGCGCATGGGCAGCATCATTTGATCCCGGCTGACTGCCGCGTAGTCCGGTCATTGATGGCGGGTAAAAATCCGGGTTCATTTTTGCCAGAACTTCTTGTCCTGTTCCCTTAAAGGGCAAAAGCGATGCCCCGGCCGCCATTAAGGTGCCATTGACAAAATTTCTTCTGGTAATTTTGGACATGGATATTTCCACTTATATTTTGTGATCACATCACTTTAGGGCAGGAAGTTTAAATGCACCAGAATTTTATTGTTTTAACAGCTCAACCATTTTTTCATATAGCGGGTACTTGGGTGAAGATTTTCGCCAGTTTAACGATATGGTTCGGTACGGCGGATTTGGTGTGATGGGAACGTAATGAATATGATCGTCTTTTTTACGGGCGATTTGTGGGATGAGTGTGGATCCGACCCCTGCTGATACCATTTGTTTTAATGTTTCCATGCTGGTTGCTTGAAAATCATGGCCCGCGTTTTCGGTCGGGATACTGCAATAATCAAGGGCCTGATTGCGCAGGCAATGTCCTTCTTCAAGAAGCAGTAATTTTTCAGATAATAATTCATCACGGGTGATGGATTTTACAGCATTATCATTCATGGGTGTGCCATAAATAAATTCATCATTAAATAGTGGCGCTGATGTCAGCATGCCATCCCCTTCTGGTGTTGCGAGGAAAGCAGCATCAATTTCACCATTTAATATTTTATCGACCAGAATTTCAGTTTTTTCTTCGATCAGTAAAAGCCTGATGTCCGGAAAAGCTTTCGATATAATCGGTACAATCTGACTGAAATAATAAGGGGCAAGGGTCGGGAAGGCGCCCAGTTTAAAATCACCGACAAACGGGCTTTTAAAAGTATCTGCGATTTCAATGATTTCTTCGCTGGCGCGAATGGCGTCTTTCGCGCGTTCAACAATTTTTTCACCCACATCGGTGATCAGCACTTTTTTATTGGTGCGTTCGATCAGTTTAACGCCGAGAAAATCTTCTAACTTGCTTAACTGCATGCTTAATGCAGGTTGGCTGACATGGCAGCTTTCGGCGGCTTTGCCGAAATGCAGATGTTCTGCAACAGCGATTAAATATTTTAAATCACGTAAATTCATAATCATAAATATTACTTATTGAAATGATAAAATCAATATATTTTACTTAAATTGAGGTTGGTTTTATTCTCTTTTTGAAGCTGAGAGACATTCAGCGGAATTTTTTAAATGAATTAAGGAGAAAGAAATTATGTCTATGATCAACAAATCAATTCCGGAATTTAAAGCGGAAGCATTCCACAACGGCGAATTTAAAACAATTACATCTGATGATGTAAAAGGGAAATGGTCAATTTTCCTTTTTTACCCAGCCGACTTTACATTCGTATGCCCAACTGAGTTAGAGGACATGGCCGATCATTATGAAGAGCTTAAAGCACTAGGTGTTGAGGTTTATTCCGTTTCAACAGATACGCATTTCAGCCATAAAGCATGGCACGATTCAAGCCCGGCAATTGGTAAAATTAACTTCCCAATGATCGGTGACCCGACAGGCAGAATTACACGTGGCTTTGACGTGATGATCGAAGAAGAGGCACTTGCCCTTCGCGGTACATTTCTTGCGAACCCGGACGGCATTGTAAAGGTTGCTGAAATTCACGATCTGGGTATTGGCCGTTCCGCAAAAGACATGGTGCGTAAAGTAAAAGCCGCACAATATGTCGCGGAAAATGACGGCGAAGTTTGCCCGGCGGCATGGGAACAAGGTGAAGAAACATTAACACCAAGCCTTGATCTTGTCGGCAAGATTTAAACTTTAAAAATAATAAACGGTGGCGGCTCGCCTGCCACCGATCCCCCCAATTGATATTTAAGTACTGAGGAATAGATTATGTTAACAAATGAAATTTTGAATTCTTTAAAGCAATATACCGCCAACATGCAAAATCAGATTACACTTGTGCTTGAAACAGGTGAACATGAAAAACGCGCTGAACTTCATGATTTTCTAACGAAGCTTTCATCAGTATCAGAAAATATCAAATTCGAAGAGCGTGACACGGGCGGCAGATTACGTTCACCAATTTGCTTTTTAATTGAGGCAGACGGTAAAGACACCGGCATTAGGTTTTCCGGATTACCGGGCGGCCATGAATTTAATTCACTGGTGCTTGCAATCCTTCATTCATCGGGCACAGATATGAAGCTGGACGATAGTATTTTGAAAATCATTTCAAATATCAATGAAGAGCTGAATTTTCAAGTTTACGTCAGCCTAAGCTGCCATAACTGTCCGGATGTGGTGCAGACGTTAAATAAATTCGCGCTTATTAATGATAAGATTTCCACAGAAACCATTGATGGCGGTGTGTTCCCGGAATTGATCGAAGAAAATAATATTCAAGGGGTCCCAAGCGTTTATTTAAATGGTGAGGTTTTCGCAAACGGTAAAATTGATCCTGCGGTGCTTATGGATAAACTTTTACAAAGAAACCCGGAAGCCATAAACGTTTCTGATGATGAAAAATTACCGCTACAGGATATGACCATCATTGGCGGTGGTCCGGCGGGTGTATCCGCGGCCATATATGGTGCACGTAAGGGACTTGCCATTACCATTATCGCTGACCGTTTTGGCGGACAGGTGAAAGATACTATGGGTATTGAAAACCTGATTTCCGTATCAAAAACAACTGGCCCGGAATTAACGGGTGCCTTAATGGCGCACATGGATGATTATACCATCACCCGTAAGGAACATTTACGTGTTGACCGAATTGAACCGGGTAAAATTAAAAAAGTCCACCTTTCATCGGGTGAGGTGATTGAAACCAAAACCGTGATTATCGCAACCGGTGCAAAATGGCGTGAGCTTGGCATCCCGGGTGAAAAAGAAAACATCGGTAATGGTGTGGCCTACTGTCCGCATTGTGATGGCCCCTTTTATAAAGGTAAGGATGTTGCCGTAATCGGCGGTGGTAATTCCGGTATTGAGGCGGCAATTGATCTATCCGGTATCGTAAATTCGGTTTCCGTATTTGAATTTTTACCGGAACTTAAGGCCGATCAGGTGTTAATCGAGCAGGCAGAATCCCGTGATAACATCACCATCTATAAAAATGTCGCTGCACAGGAAATTCTGGCAAATGGATCAGGTGTTGAGGCAATCCAGTATCAGGACCGTGAAAGTGGTGACGTATTGACCAAAGATTTAAACGGCGTTTTCGTGCAAATCGGATTGTTACCGAACAGTGAATTTGTAAAAGGTTTGGTGGATCAATCCGAATACGGTGAAATCCTGATTAATGAACGCGGCGAAACCAGCGAAGAAGGCATTTTTGCCTGCGGTGATGTAACCACAGTTCCTTATAAACAGATCGTCATCGCCATGGGCGAGGGATCAAAAGCATCACTTTCCGCTTTTGACTATCTAATTCGTGAATTTTAATTTATCTTGCTGAAAAAATAGGGTGCGGCCAGTTGCTGCACCCGGATTTCAGGAAAGTAAATTATGGAAATCACCGTAAATTTTTTGGATAACTTGCGACTTGAGGCGAAATTTGATGATTTTACCGTCATCACGGATCAGCCCATTAGGTATAAAGGCGATGGCACGGCCCCAAGTCCGTTTGATTATTTCTTGGCCTCATCCGCGTTATGTGCTGCATATTTTGTAAAGGTTTATTGCCTTGCCCGTAAAATACCAACAGACGGCATCAGAATTTCCCAAAACAACATTATCGACCCTGAAAACAGATATAAACAAACTTTCCAAATTGGTGTTGAGCTTCCGGATACAATATCGGACCGCGACCGCGAAGGGATTTTAAGATCCATTGATCGCTGCACCGTGAAAAAAGTGGTGCAGGAAGGGCCGGATTTCAACATCGAAACCGTCGAAAGCATCGAGGATGACACATCGATCCTTAGCATGGATGATATGATCGATGGCGAAACCATGATCTTGGGTAAAGATTTACCGCTTGAGCAAACCATTAAAAATATGAGCGGCATTCTATCCGACCTTGGTATCAAGATCGAGGTGTCATCATGGCGTAATATTGTCCCAAATGTTTGGTCACTTCATATTCGTGATGCGGCGTCACCCGTCTGCTATACGAACGGTAAGGGCGCAAGCAAGGAAAGCGCATTATGTTCCGCACTTGGGGAATATATCGAACGGTTAAGCTGTAATTTTTTCTATAACGATTATTATTTCGGTGAAGAAATCGCGAACAGTGAATTTGTTCATTATCCAAATGAAAAATGGTTTAAAGCCGGGCCGAATGATGCATTGCCGGATGGGATATTGGATGATTATACCCTTGGGATATTTGACCCCGATGATGAATTAAAAGCATCCAACCTGATTGATACCAATTCCGGCAGAAGTGACCGTGGCATTTGCGCATTGCCGTTTAATCGGGCATCCGATGCTAAAACGGTTTATTTTCCATCGAACCTGATCGAAAATCTGTTCGTCAGCAACGGCATGAGCGCGGGTAATAATGAACATGAAGCCATGGTGCAATGTTTATCTGAAATATTTGAACGCGCCGTAAAGCGTGACATCATTGAAAATGAAATTGTGCTTCCTGATGTGCCGAAAAGCGTTCTAGATAAATATCCACATATTCAGGCGGGTATTGATGAGCTTGAGGATAAAGGATTTCCGGTACTGGTAAAGGATGCGTCACTTGGTGGGAAATATCCGGTGATGTGTGTGACTTTAATGAACCCGAAAACGGGCGGTGTGTTTGCGTCATTCGGCGGTCACCCGAGTTTCGAAGTCGCATTAGAAAGAAGCCTAACCGAATTATTGCAAGGCAGAAGTTTCGAAGGGTTAAATGACGTTCCACCACCCACATTTAATAGTTTAGCGGTAAGCGAACCTAATAATTTCGTTGAACACTTCATTGACTCAACGGGGGTTGTGTCATGGAAATTTTTCAGCGCGAAAAACGAATATGAATTTGTGGAATGGGATTTTTCCGGCACCAATGAGCAGGAATGCGAAACTTTAATGGGCATTATGGAAAGCATCGGCAAAGAAGTTTATGTGGCGACATATAATGATTTTGGTGGCTGTGCGTGCCGTATTCTTGTACCCGGTTATTCTGAAGTGTATCCGGCCGATGATCTGATCTGGGATAATAGCAATAAAGCGCTTTTATTCCGTGAAGATATTCTAAATATTCATTCACTTGATTATGACGACCTTGAAGATCTTCTTGAAAGGTTAGAAGAAAGCGAGCTGGATCATTACACGCTGATTTCAGATTTAATTGGCATCTTGTTTGATGATACATCGGTCTGGAGCAGACTTGATATAGGTGAGCTTAAAATATTAATTCATCTGGCCCTTGGAAATTACGAAGATGCCAAGGAAATCATTTTTGATTTTCTAAATTACAATGACAACACAAAAGAACGGGTTCTGTTTTATCAGGCGGTGAATGCTGCGCTTGATATTGAGCAGGATGATACGCTTGATATGGCGGATTATCTGACCAATATGTCGCGTATGTTCGGTGATGATGTGATGAAAAATGTCGTGGGTTCCATCACGGGTGAGGTAAAATTCTATGGCCTCAATAAAACAAGTATGAATTTGGAAGGGCTTGATAAGCATCTAAAACTTATTGAAAGTTATAAGAAAATTCATAAAGCCAGAGCCTTGAAATCTTAACGCCAGATTTTATTTTTATATAGTAAGTAGATAAGTCTGTTCCTCTTTAAGAGACTCAGATATAAAAATGTGATCACAATTTTTTAAAATGAGAAAACAATGTCGTACGATTTAGATTTAGTGAAAAATTATATTGGTTTTGAAAACGGTCTGGCCGTGAATAATCCGGCCACTGGTGAACAGATCGCGGTGGTTAAGGATTATTCAGTTGCGGAAACAGAAGCCGCCGTAGAAGCCGCTAACATTGCGTTTAAAACTTGGGCAGCAAAAACAGCAAAAGAACGCGCCGCCATTCTACGAAAATGGTATGAGTTGATCCTAGAAAATACGGAAGCGTTAGCGCAATTGATCACGGCGGAATGCGGTAAACCGTTATTCGAGGCACGCGGCGAAGTGGCTTACGCCGCATCATTCATTGAATGGTTCGCTGAAGAAGGAAAACGTATTTACGGTGACGTAATCCCAACTCATGCTTCCGATAAACGCATTATTGCGCTGAAGCAACCAATCGGCGTTATTGCCGCGATTACACCGTGGAATTTCCCACTTGCGATGATTACTCGTAAAGTTGGGCCTGCGCTTGCCGCGGGTTGTACGGCACTGGTGAAACCGGCGGAAGCAACACCATTATCGGCCCTTGCGCTTGAGGAACTAGCGTTTCAAGCGGGTGTGCCGGAAGGTGTGATGAAAACGGTCACAACAACAAAACCGGCGGATATTGGTAATGTTTTTACAACGCACCCAACCATTCGCAAGATTACATTCACTGGGTCAACGGCAGTTGGTAAAATCCTGATGCAGCAATCCGCAAGCACCGTGAAAAAAGTTAGCATGGAACTTGGTGGTAATGCACCGTTTATCGTGTTTGATGATGCGGATATTGATGCGGCCGTTGCAGGTGCGATGGTTTCAAAATATAGAAACGCCGGCCAAACATGTGTTTGTGCAAACCGTTTCTTCATTCACGAAGATATTCATGATGAATTTGTCGAAAAATTCAAAGCGGCGATTGAAGCATTAAATGTTGGAAATGGCGCCCATGATGATGTTCATGTTGGCCCGGTGATTAATAGCGCCGCAGTGGATAAGGTTGAAGGACTTGTAAATTCCGCAACATCAGAAGGCGCGGATTTGATTCTTGGCGGTGAAAGGCATGACGCCGGTGATAATTTCTATACACCAACATTGTTAACCAACGTCAAAATGGATATGGAAATTGCCAATTCTGAAATCTTTGGCCCTGTTTCCGCGATCATTAAATTTAAAGATGAAAATGAAGTCATCGAAATGGCCAACGATACGCCATATGGACTTGCCTGTTATTTCTATAGCCGTGACCTTGGTCGTGTGTGGCGTGTGACAGAAGCACTTGAATATGGCATTGTCGGTGTTAACGAAGGTATTATTTCAACGGAACTGGCACCATTTGGTGGTGTAAAAGAATCCGGTGTTGGCCGTGAAGGATCAAAATACGGCATCGATGATTACGTCGAAATTAAATATTGTTTGATGGGCGGCCTTATGTCGTGAGCATAGCAAAAGATTGACAAAGGGGTAATCTGTTCTTAAACAACGTCGCAGTACTATTGAAACAGCAAGGATTATAGGGAAAACTGTATAGATGCGAACGAACCTGATTACAGCTTTTCTTTTATCATCGTCCTGTTTGTCGGGGAATGTTTTCGCGGCTGCTGTTGAATATGGTGCAATTGACAATATCGTTGTAACCGCACCGAAAACCGAACGCCGATCACTTCAACCGGAAATGGATATTTCCTACGATAAAATCAATGGAAAATTCCCATCAACACTGATTGATATTTTTAATGCTGAGCTCGGGGTGGGGATCAGAACCAATTCCCGCGGTGAAGCGGTCTTGAGACTTCGTGGATCAGAAGAAAGACAATCACAGATTTTCATAGATGGCGCACCCATTAGTGTACCGTGGGACGGACGTGCGGATTTAAGCTTGTTCCCAGCGGGTGTGATTAGGAATGCCCGTGTGATTAAAAGTGCTGCACCTATTGAATATGGTGCTGGGGCTGTGCTCGGGGTTGTGGATTTATCAACGGTTCATTTTGCGGATAAATATGATTATAACGCCCGCGCGGAATGGGGTAGTCATAATGCAGTTTTGGTGGAAGGGGCCGTGTATGCCCCACTTGAAAATGGATTATTTTTACAGTTTGGTGCAAATCACATCGAACGTGATGCGATAACGGTTGCGGATCATGACGTTATACCGTTTGACCCAAACCCTGAAAATGGCAGAACCAATACGGATTTAAATAGCGATAGCATTTTTATGTCTGCAGGCGTTAATCAGGAATGGGGCATGGTTCGATTTACCCTGCTTGATATTAGCGCGAATAAGGGGATTGCCGCCGCTGCACATGTTGAGCCTGAAGATGGAAACCCAAGATATTGGCGTTATCCAGATTGGAATATGACACAAGTCAGTATGGCCAGTGAATTTAATTTTAGCGAACATAGTGATTTAAGAATTAACGTCTGGAACCAGCAGTTTGGACAATCCATTGTTTCATATGATGATGTTAGTTATTCACTCACTGAAAATAGGCAAGATGATAGTGACAGAACATATGGTGGAAGAATTGTTTTAAGCCATGATTGGACAGATGTCACAACACGCCTTGTTGCATCAACGCAGGAAAGTACCCATGATCAGGTCGAAGTTGATCTAATCAATGATGTTTCAGGGAATAATGAGAAATTCCGCCAACGTGTCATGAGCATCGGTGCTGAAATGGATGTGCCGTTAGGGGAAACGGTAAAAGCATCATTTTCATCTGCATATGACAGGTCATCAACCCCATTAACCGGCGGCAGACCAGAACAACCCGCCATTTCAAAATGGGCGGGAAGTGCTGCTATTGAATGGAAAACATCTGATAAAGTCACGGTCACATCCACCATCGGACAGCGTACACGGTTCCCGTCAATGCGCGAATTATATAGCGCGGCCCTTGGCATGTTTTTGGTTAATCCTGATCTAAAGCCGGAAACAGCACTTGTTGGTGATTTAACCATTGCATGGCAAGCGGAAGAAGCACCGGTGGTTGTTAATTTTACCCCGTGGTTTTCGCGCATTAATGACACGCTTTCCAGACGCAATGTCGAAGTGGACGGCAAAACATTAAGGCAGCGATATAATCTGGATGGATCATTCGGGTATGGTGTAGAGTTTTCCGCCGACTGGATGATTTCGGATACTTTAACATTAGAAGCCGACCTATTCTGGCAGGAATTAAAAGCGGACCTAGATGAAAATAGTTTAAGACCAACGCTTTATCAACGGCCAGATAGCCAAATGTTACTGGCTGCCAATTATACATTTGAAAATGAAGCAAATGTCCGCGCGGAACTTAATCATACTGGTAAAGCCTATGATGAAAATGAAGACGGTATTGTAACTAAACTTGATCCATCAACCGAAATAAATTTAAGGGTATCTATGCCTGTAATGGTCAGTGAATTCGGCAATTGGCAACTTTATGCGGCGGTTGATAATCTTACCAATGAAGTCGTTCTCCCCCAACTTGGATTACCGTCGCCGGGTAGACGATTTAAGATCGGTTTACGTGTTGCAGATTTTTAATTACTCGTATTAATGGTTAATTAAGGTTCGATTGATATAAAAACTATGGGGTAGATTTTTGTAGGTACGTATATTCATCAATGAAGTTAAATGTATTTAGATATCTTTTAAGTTTACTGATTTTCATTTATTGCACATTAAGTTATTCACATGCGCAAGCCCAACTTACTGAAGAAGAATTAGAATGGATTAGAAATAATCCAACCGTAACTGTGACCAGTCAATCAGATTGGGCGCCCTTTGATTTTACAGTTACCGGGATGCCGTATGGTTTTTCAGTGGAATACGTTAATCTAGTTGCAAGTAAAGTTGGGTTGAAAACTGAATTTATCAGTGGCTACACTTGGACGGAACTTCTGGATAAATCTTATAACGACGAAATCGATATAATTCATAGTTTGGTTCGTACTGAAGAGAGAGCAGAGCATTTAATTTTTACAGAAACTTACTTTGAAATGCCTGTGGTATACTTTGGCCGCGATGAAAGTAATCTGAATAGCAGTGAAACGGATATCTCCAATCTGAGAATTGGCCTCGTTGAGGATACAGCACAGTCACGCTATATAAGGGAAAGATTCCCTGATTATAATTTTGTAAGTACTGAATCATCCTATACCTCTGTTATGGCTTTAGCTAGAGGAGAGTTCGATGTATTTCTTGGGCGGGCGCCAGTTGTAAATTATATCCTTCAACAAAATAACGTTAAAGGTATCAGTATTCTGGATAAACAATATTTTCCAGAACTGCTCATAATGAACCAGATCAGGATGGGGACGCACAAAACAAATGATATGCTGCGCAATATCTTGGATAAAGGTATGTTGGCTGTAAGTGATGAAGAATATCGTGCCCTTACAAGAAAATGGAATACGGATTATCTTGCTGCGGCTGGACACGAACTGACTGATGAAGAATTAAATTGGTTACATGAAAATCCGGTTGTACGCGTTGCAGCATCACCAATTTCACGGCCAATTGAATTTATCTCGGAAGACGGTCAAATCACCGGGATGACAGGTGATTATCTAAATATTTTATCACGCATGCTTAATGTTGAATTTGAGTGGGTTGGAAATGAAACCTGGGGTCAAGGTTATGATATGGCCGTTGCGGGTGATGCCGACATGATGTCTTTCATGATTGAAAATGTGGAAAGACGGCAATATTTTGATTTTACAGATGGTTACTTAACCGGATTTTATGCCATTTTTGCTAAAGATGGTGAAGAAATGATTGGGGCTATGGAAGGGTTGATTGGCAAAAAAGTGGCGCAAATTCAAAATTCCGCCATTAGTAATTATATCCTTAGAGATTATCCTGGTATTGAAATCATTGATGTAGCAACCACCGTTGAGGCACTTGATTTAGTTGAGAATGGAGTGGCTGATGCTCATGTTGGCGTTCTGCCAATTGCATCTTATTATATTACGACAGAAGGTTTTGATAATATTCGTGTTGTTGGCCAGACGCAGTATGATATCACGTTTTCAATGGGTGTCATAAAAGATAAGCCATTGTTATATAGTGCACTTTACAAAGCCATGAGTGCGATTTCGACAGCGGATGAAATTGAAATATCAAGGAAATGGCTTTCAACCACAGTAAATGAAGGTGTGGATTATACATTTGTCTGGCAAATTGTCGGCGCTGGGATGTTTGTTTTGGTTATTGTTCTTATTTGGGCAATAAGCTTGAGAAGAGAAATCAACAGAAGAGAAATTATTGAAAGAGAACTTATTTTTGCCCGTGAAACCGCATGGGAAATGCAAGCCAAAGCAGAAGAAGCCAATGCGGCAAAATCACAGTTTTTAGCGAACATGAGTCATGAGATCAGGACGCCTTTAAATGCAATAATTGGTTTTTCAGAAGCCATTTCATCCGGTATTTATGGTGAGGTTGCAGTTCCAAAGCATAAAGAATATTTAAAAGATATTAAATTTAGTGGCGAACATTTGGCGACAATCATTAATGATGTGCTTGATCTTTCTAAAATCGAAGCCGGCAAATGGAAATTAGAAAAAGAAAAGTTTGACCTGATCGATAGTGCCAAAAGTACAGTTAATATTATAAAACCTATGGCAGAAGAAAAGGGTGTTGAATTATCCCTAATCAGCGAAGATGAGTGTATCATTGATGCAGAAAAACATGCCATGAAACGCGTGATGATTAATTTACTATCCAATGCTGTGAAATTTACGGATAGTGGCGGGCGTGTTAAATTAAAAATTACGTCATCCAACGGTAATGTAATTTTGATAGAGGTCGTTGATACTGGTATTGGTATTCCAGAAGACAAGCTTGAAAGAGTATTAAGGCCGTTTGAACAAGATAAAGATGTCCGCATATCAAACGAAGGTGGCACGGGTTTAGGGCTTCCGATTGTGCAACAATTAACCGAACTTCATGGTGGTACATTTGAATTATCCAGCGAAGTTGGTGTTGGTACCAAGGCGACCATTACAATACCGCGAAATATAATGTAGCTTAAATCTCTAACGCAAGTTTGCATGCTTGATTGATGGCGCGTTTGGCATCAAGTTCTGCGGCCACATCGGCGCCACCGATTAAATGAACATTTAAATCGGGATTGTCATTTTGAAGTGACCGTTCCGGCTCTTGGCCCGCGCAAATGATGATATGATCAACATCCAGTATCTGTTGTTCGCCATTCATTGTTACATGCAATCCATCATCATTAATTTTTTGATATTCGCAGCCCGGAACCATATGAACGCCTTTTTTCTTAAGTTCCGTGCGGTGGATCCAGCCGACCGTTTTTGCAAGCTTTTTACCAACGCCAGTTTCACTACGTTGCAATAGGTATATTTCCCTTTTCGATTTTGGAAATTTTGCTTCAACCCCTTCGATGCCGCCGCGGGCATCAAGTGCCATATCCACGCCCCATGCTTTCATATATGCACCAATATTTTGACTGGTGCGTTCACCAGAATGACTTAAAAATTCCGCGACATCAAAACCGATACCGCCTGCGCCAATGATGGCAATCTTATCACCCACATGCGTGCCATTTAACACATCGATATAGGTAAGTACCTTTTCATGATCCAATCCGGGAATGTCGGGTATGCGCGGCTTAACACCCGTCGCCAAAATGATCTCGTTAAAATCACCATTTTTGATCACCTCACCATCGATATGGGTGCCTAGTTTGACGTCGACATTATGAATTTCCAGTTGACGTTCATAATATTTGATCATGTCATAGAATTCTTCTTTGCCGGGCACTTTCTTGGCCATGTTTAATTGCCCGCCAATTTTATCCGCTTTATCAAATAAGGTGACATGATGCCCACGCATGGCGGCATAAACGGCAAAAGCCATCCCGCCGGGACCAGCACCCACAACGGCAATGTTTTTGGGTGTTTCGGTGGGGGTGATTTTCAAATAACTTTCCGCACAAGCAAGCGGGTTAACGAGGCAACTTACCGGTTTGCCGGTTAATGTGTGTTCAAGGCAGGCCTGATTACAGCCGATACAAATGTTTATCTCGTCTTCGCGGCCATCTGCTGCTTTATTAACGAATTCTGGATCGGCGAGCATGGGGCGGGCCAAAGAAACCAGATCGGCATGGCCATCCGCCAAAACCTGTTCGGCAATTTCCGGTTTATTAATACGGTTCGATGTCACCATCGGCACGGACAGGTGCTTTTTAAATTTTTCCGTGACCCATGTGAATGCGGCCCTTGGCACCACGGTATGGGTTGTCGGAACACGGGATTCGTGCCAACCAATGCCGCCGTTTAAGATATTGATGCCCAGTTTTTCAAGCTTCTTTGCAAGCATAAGTGCTTCATCAAAGGTGCTGCCCTCTTCAACAAGATCTAGGATTGAAAAACGGTACATTAAGATAAAATCATCACCGATTTTTTCACGCACGGCTTTCACGATTTCAAGGGCAAGTTTGATACGGTTTTCATATGACCCACCCCATTGGTCGGTTCTTTTATTGGTGCGCTTTGCAACAAATTGATGAATGAAATATCCTTCTGATCCCATGATTTCGATGCCGTCATATCCGGCCAGTTTCGCGCGTTCGGCTGCCACGGCGAAATCATCAATTTGCTCTAAAATCTGTTCATGGGTGAGCTCGAGCGGCGCAAACGGCATAATCGGGGATTTGATCGGTGATGGTGCGATCGCTTCCGGGCTTGGTGCATAACGGCCCATATGCAAAAGCTGCATGATGACCTTGCCGCCTTCATTGTGGACGCGGTCGGTGACTAGTTTATGCCTTTCGATGTCATTATTATCATAAAGCCCGCGTGCACCGTGAAAGCCTGCAAATGATGCTTCATTTACCGGAAAACCACCCGTGACGATTAAGCTAACACCGCCACGAACACGGGCCGCATAAAATTCCGCAAGCCAGCTTAAATCCTTCATATCTTCGAGCATAGTATGCATGGAACCCATGATGATACGGTTCTTAAGACGCGTAAAACCAAGATCAAGCGGTTCAAACATGTGCGGGTATTTATTCATCATTTTATATGATCACAAACATATAAAAATATCAATAAAACTATTGAAGGCCATATTGATGCCATTACATTAAAGGTATAGAGTATTTGATAACAAATGAAAAATCAGCAAAGAAGGAGAGATGCACCATGCTTCCGCAAGGGCAATTTATCCAAGTGAAGGACGCCGGAAACGATATTTATGAAATCGTTTTTGACCGCAAAGACGATAAAATCAATAAATTTGATCAGGCTGCACTCGAAGAATTACGAGATACCGTTGCGGCAGTCGCCAAAATCGAAGGCATTAAAGGGGCGGTTTTCACAAGCGCGAAAGATACATTCATTGTTGGTGCTGATATTACTGAATTCATTCAAATGTTCTCTCATACGGAAGAAGAGGTCTATGACCATATCTTAAAACATCATGATTATTTTAATGCGGTAGAAGACCTGCCATGTCCGACGGTTACGGCCATTAACGGCATTGCTGTTGGTGGGGGCATGGAATTATGTCTTGCGACCGATTACCGTATTATGACCCCGGACGCAAAAATCGGATTACCGGAAGTAAAGCTTGGCCTTAACCCTGGTTGGGGTGGCACGGTTAGACTGCCGCGATTAATCGGTGTTGATAACGCCAATGAATGGATTTGCGCGGGCGGCAATAATGACGCGGAAAAAGCATTAAAAGAAGGCGCTGTTGACGCAGTGGTGGAAAAGGACCAATTACTATCAAGTGCCATTGATCTCATTAACAAGTGTAACGCGGGTGATTTTGATTATCAGGCAAGACGCACGGAAAAACAAACGCCCGTGAAGCTTAATCACGTTGAACATATGATGGCGTTCGAAAGCGCGAAAGGTGTCATCGCCGGAAAGGCAGGGCCACATTACCCGGCACCGATGCAAGCCTTAAAAACCATGAAAAAATCCGTGACCATGGACCGTGCCGGCGCGATTGAGCAAGAAGTACGCGGCTTCGCAAAACTTGCTAAAACCGATGTCTGTACGTCACTTGTTAGCCTGTTTTTAAATGATCAGATCGTGAAACGCGTTTCCAAAAAATACACGAAAAACGCAGAACCTGTGAATATGGCAGCCGTACTTGGTGCGGGTATCATGGGCGGTGGTGTTGCCTATCAGTCGGCATCAAAAGGCACGCCGATATTGATGAAAGACATCAACGAAGATGCATTACAGCTTGGGCTTGATGAAGCGGTGAAATTATTAAGCGGTCAATTAAAACGCGGCCGCATTGATACGGCGAAAATGGCAAAGACATTAACGCAGATCACACCGACCTTAAGTTACGGCGATTTTGGCCGTGCTGATATTGTGGTTGAAGCCGTCGTCGAAAATGAAAAGATCAAAAAAGCCGTCCTTGCTGAAACAGAAGAAAATATGAAAGATGGTGCGATCCTAACGTCAAATACATCAACCATCTCCATTACGGAACTGGCCACGGCGTTAAAGAAACCGGAAAAATTCTGCGGTATGCATTTCTTTAACCCCGTGCACCGCATGCCACTGGTTGAGGTCATCCGCGGTGAAAAAACAGGTGAAGAGGCGATCGCTCAGACGGTCGCATACGCACAACGAATGGGTAAAACACCGATTGTGGTGAATGATTGCCCGGGCTTTTTCGTGAACCGCGTGTTGTTCCCTTACTTTGGCGGGTTTTCCTCGTTGGTCAGCGAAGGGGCCGATTTCAAACAAGTGGATAAAGTGATGGAAGGGTTCGGCTGGCCAATGGGGCCTGCATACCTGCTTGATGTAGTGGGGATTGATACTGCCTATCACGCGGATGCGGTAATGGCCGATGGTTTCCCGGACCGTATGACCCATGAAGGAAAAAATGCCGTTGATCTGATGTTTGAACTGGAACGGTTTGGTCAGAAAAACAAAAAAGGCTTCTATAAATACGAACTGGATAAACGCGGCAAAGATAAAAAGATCATCGATGAAGATGTCCCTGGATTATTGAGCGATGTAACCGGTGATATTAAAGAATTTGACGATCAAGAAATCATTGAACGCATGATGTTGCCGTTACTGATCGAGGTCGCAAGATGCGTTGAAGAAGGCATTGTCGCCAGCGCGGCAGAGGCCGACATGGCGCTTATTTACGGTATCGGTTTTCCACCATTCAGGGGTGGTGCGCTACATTATATGGATCAGGTCGGGATGGATAACATCCTCGCCATGGCCGCTAAATACGAACATTTAGGGCCGCTTTATCATCCGACCGACCGAATGAAGGAAATGGCGGCAAATAAAGAAAAATACCACCAAGCAGAAGGAGACAAATCATGAGCATAGCGTTAAATGAAGTCGTGATCGTGGATTGTGTCCGTACTGCAATGGCAAGATCAAAAGGCGGATCGTTTAGAAATGTTCGCGCCGAAAAATTATCAGCCGAGGTTATCAAAGCATTGCTGGCAAGAAACCCAGAAGTCAAAGGCGATATGGTCGAAGACGTGATCTGGGGATGCGTTAATCAGACGCTCGAGCAAGGGTTTAATATCGCCCGGAATGCGGCGTTACTTGCGGGACTGCCGCATTCCGTTTCCGGTCAGACCGTGAACCGCCTTTGTGGGTCATCCATGTCGGCGCTTCATATTGCGGCGCAATCGATCGTATCCGGTTATGGTGATTTATTTGTGATCGGTGGGGTGGAACATATGGGCCATGTTGAAATGACCCACGGTGTTGATATCAATCCGGAAATGTCAAAACATGCCGCCAAGGCCGCCATGATGATGGGGGTGACCGCAGAAATGCTTGCCAATATCAACGGTATCGGCCGCGAAGATCAGGATGCCTTCGGTGTACGTTCACACAGGCTTGCCCATGAAGCGACCCTTGAAGGCAGATGGAAAAATGAAATCATCCCGGTTGAGGGACACGATAAAGACGGCAACAAAATCGCGCTTACCTATGATGAGGTCATAAGACCAGACACATCCATGGAAGGGCTCGCCGGATTAAGACCCGTATTTATGCCGAAAGGCGGTACGGTAACCGCAGGAACATCATCGGCGATATCCGATGGGGCGTCCGGTATGCTTGTGATGTCCGCCGCGAAAGCAAAGGAACTTGGATTAACGCCACGGGCCCGCATTAAAAGCATGGCTGTGGCGGGATGTGATCCATCGATCATGGGCTTTGGTCCGGTTCCCGCATCCATGAAAGCACTTGAGCGCGCTGGCATGTCCATGGATGATATTGATTATGTGGAACTTAACGAGGCATTCGCCGCGCAAGGTTTGGCTGTTCTTAAAAATCTGAAACTGCTGGATAGCATGGAAGACAAGGTCAACATGAATGGCGGTGCCATCGCCCTTGGTCACCCGCTTGGTTGTTCCGGTGCCAGAATAACCACCACATTACTTAATGTTTTGGAAGGTCGCGACGGAACCACAGGACTAGCCACCATGTGCATCGGCATGGGCATGGGGATCTCGACTATTATTGAGAGGGTATAAAAAAAGCCCCGATTAACGGGGCTTTTTCATTTTATCTTACAAGCTCCAACCTTCGCGGTATTCGCGTTTTACAAATTGGTTGGCGGGGTCGAAGTTGGTGATCTTCATGTTCGGGCCATCCCATAACAGTTTCTTACGCCCTGGGTAATTAAACCTGTTGCCGTTCTTTTCACGCACATTAAAGCTGCGAATGGCAAGGTTCCCCATAAGGATGGATTCCGTTAACGGTCCGGCAAAATCAAATGATGATGTGAGCGCCTTATGTTCTGCACTGCCGTGTCCGGCTTTACAGGCATCAACCCATGCGGCGGCGTGGCCATTTTCTGGAAGTGCATTCGGTGCTTCTTCAAGCGCATCGGTGTCAAATTCCATCATCGTACCGTCATTAAGGTAAATTTTCGGATTTTCCGCATAGGTACCACAAGTCATGATGCCTTTTGTCCCGATCATAATCACACCATTGCTGCTGCCGCGGTCACCGATATCATGATCCGCAGGAATCAGGTCAGGACGGAATGGGCGCAGACCACCGTCAGTCCATGACATTTTAACGTCAGACGGGTTTTTATCAGATGCCGGGAATTTAAGCTGCGTACGTGATGACGGTGGGCAGCTTTCCGGTAAATAATCCGGAACCCAGTCCTGTGAATATAGGGCGCCGACGCTGCTTTCGACCTCTGTCGGGTAACCAAGACCAAGCACACGGAATGGCGGATCAATCAAGTGACACGCCATGTCACCAAGTGCGCCTGTGCCGAAATTCCACCAGCCGCGCCATTTAAATGGGTGATAAAGCGGATGATAATCAACCATGCTGGCTGGGCCAATGAAGCTATCCCAATCAAGGCCATCCATCATTTTTGGAAATTCTGTTGGTGATTTAATGCCTTGTGGCCAAACAGGACGGTTGGTCCAGACGTGGACCTCGTCAACGGTTCCGATAATACCGGCATCGAACCATTCGATCATTTTCTTAACGCCCGGTCCGGATGCACCCTGATTACCCATTTGGGTAACGATTTTATGTTTTTCAGCAGATTCTGTTAGAACGCGCGCTTCATGAATGCTATGTGTTAATGGCTTTTGCACATAAACATGTTTTCCAAGCTTCATTGCCGCGTTTGCAATCACCGCATGGGTATGATCCGGTGTTGAAATCGTTAGCGCGTCAATGTCTTGCATTTCATCAAGAACTTTACGCCAGTCTTTATATTTTTTTGCATTCGGGAATTTTTCAAATGCGCGTTCGGCCATATTGAAATCAACGTCGCAAATCGCAGAAATGCGTGATGCGCCATTATTCCATGCGTTCAGTGCATCGGTATATCCCTTACCGCCGCCGCCGATGACGGCAACGTTTAACTGATCACTTGGTGCTGTCATGCCCTGACCCAGTACGTGTCTTGGTACAATGGTAAAGCCCAGTGCCGCACCAGCCGTTTTTTTAATGAAAGATCGTCTATTGGTTTTATTGTTCATTTATAATTCGCCCCTTTAGTTATATGCGCGTATTAAATATGATCTTTATCAATAGGTAAAATGTTTTTTTTAATGACATTTGAAAAAGTTTATGCCCTTCTATTATCGAAATAGAAAAAGGGTCACCATGGATAACAATAATAGACGAAAATTAAACTTTAACAGCCGTGCCGTATATTGCCCACCGGATGAGGCAACAAAGGCTGTAAACCCGCCAATTGTGATGGCATCCAGTTTTGAATATGATGCGGAAATTTTCCAACGCATTGTCGATGGCGCCCGTAAAGAGGTCAATATTTATGGCCGTTGCGGCAATCCAAGCGAATATGCATTCGAAGAACAAATGATGATGATCGAAGGGGCTGATGCCTGCCTTGCGACCGCGTCGGGGATGGCGGCGATTTCAGTAACGCTTTTGGGATTACTCAAAAGCGGTGATCATATTGTGTGTGACTGGACGACCTATAGTTCAACCCATGAAATGCTGGATCACCGTTTGACCGATTATAATATCGAAACAACATTTGTGGATACGTCAAATATTGATGCAGTTCGTGATGCGATCCGCCCAAACACCAAAGTGATTTATTTTGAAACGATCGCGAATCCGTCCATGAAAGTGGCAGAAATGCCGCCGCTTGTGAAACTGGCCCATGATCAGGGCATTGTGGTCGTTTGTGATAATACATTCGCCAGTCCGTATGTGATGCGCCCGCTTGAATGGGGTGTGGATATTGTGGTGGAAAGCTGCACAAAATTCATCGGTGGCCATAGCGATGTGATCGGTGGATCAATCGCCATGAAATCGGAAATTTTGCCGGATGATTTTCTTGAACAAATTCGCTGGAACACCATGGTGAAGCTGGGTTCACCCTTGTCGCCCTTTAACGCATGGATGTTGCAACGCGGCATACAAACATTAAGCGTGCGTGTGGAAAGGCAATGCGAAAATGCGGCCAAGATGGCAGAATATTTCGAAGGGCACGATAAAGTATCCGGGGTTTGGTACCCGGGCCTTGAAAGCCATCCTCAGCATGATATTGCCAGGAAACAAATGCCGAAATTTGGCGCTATGCTTGCCTTTGATGTGGGCAATGCCAATAACGCGCTTAAGGTTCTTGATACACTCGAGCTTAGCTGTTTTTCAGCGAGCCTTGGTGGGGTAAGAACCACAACACAAATTCCGGCGTTAATGGCGTTCCTTGATATTCCGGAAGAAGAACGTCTTGAAATGGGCATTACCCAAGGGATGATCCGTATTTCAGCGGGGTTAGAGGATATCGATGATTTAATCGCTGATTTTGATAAGGCGCTTTCTGGAATTTAATGGCTAGGATTTAAGGGGTAATAGAATGAAGCTTAAAAAATCACTTGGCTTTTGGGATGTGTTTGCCATTGCACTCGGGCAGGTGATTGGGTCCGGTATTATGGTTTTAATCGGTATTGGTATTCAATTTACCGCTTACGCCGTACCGTTTGCGTTCATTCTTTCTTCTATTCTATCGATTATAAAACAGTTGCCTGTGGTGTTTATGGGATCGGCCATGCCCGCGACGGGTGGGTTATATGTTTATTGTAAACGGGTGCTTGGGCCGCGGGTCGGTTTCTTTTATCTGGCGATATTACTGATTACCCATATTTTAATCGCGCTTTTCGCGTTGGGTTTTGCGAAATATGCGCTTGCGTTATTGCCAGGGCTTAATGAAACCTATGTGGCGCTTGGGATATTAACATTATTTTATTTTGTGAATTTGGTAGGCATAAAACAGGCCGCTGCGGTGCAGAAAATAATGATTATTTTCTTGCTGATTGGTTTATCCAGTTTGATATTCTTCGGGATATTAGAGGTCGACTATTCCAATTTCACATCCCAGGAAAAATTATTCCCGGATGGTTGGTATGGTTTTGCGCTTGCATGTGTGGTGATGTCATTTGCGACAGGTGGGGCGCAATTTGTATCGGAACTGGGCGGTGAAATGAATAAACCGGAACGGGATTTGCCAAGGGCGATTGTTGCCGCCACGGTCATCGCGGCGATATTCTTTGCGCTTGTGTCCATTGTGGCTGTCGGGATTTTGCCGGTTGAACAAACGGCAGGTGCGACCCTTTCTGACGTGGCGCAGGAAATATTACCGCCCGCGCTTTATACGGCGTTTATTGTCGGGGCAGGATTATTCGCCCTTGCGACCAGTATTAATTCAACCTTTTCATGGGCAACGAAATCTGTCCTTATTGCGTGTGAGGACGGATGGCTTCCCAAAGGGATCGCGGTTGTGAACAAACGCTTTAACACGCCGCATATTTTGCTGACGCTTTTATTGTTAATTGGTGCTGCACCGATCATGGCGGGGTGGGACCTTCGGTATATTATTATGCTCGGGTCAGGGTTGGTGTTCATTTATGACATGGTACCGCTGGTGGCGGCGTTTCTTCTTTCCGCACGTCTGCCCGATGTGTTCCATGGGGCATATTGGAAACTTTCTGAAGGCAAACTTAAATCGATTAGTGTGGCGGGGCTTGTGATACTGTTATGCCAGTTCGCGCTCTCATTTTCCGATATCGATAGAACCGGATGGGTGTTGATCATCGGGTACGTAACATTAGTGGTTATTTATGTGAATGTTCGCGGAAAGCGTCTTGGGTATTAATCGCGTCCAACATTTCTTGGATGTCGCCATTATTTTCAATCACCAGATCCGCATTGGCCTTTAATGGTTCGATATGTTTGAAATAGGCAGGACGGACATCACGTTCATATTGTTCAATAACGCTTTCCCTTGTACGGCCCCGTTCCCGCATGTCACGTTCAATACGTCTATCAAGGGCAGTATCAAGATTGGCATCAACGAAAATATTAAAATCGCTTCGTTCTGATAAAAGTGTTCCGGCAAATAAACCATCCATAATCAGGGTTTTACCCACTTTAAATGGTTCATATCCCGCACGTTCACTGATGGTGAAATCATAAATGGGAACATTCGTTTCACCCGCCAATTTTAATTGATCAAGGTGGTCATGAAGCAATTCATGTTCTATGGCATTTGGGTCATCGAAATTGAAAGAGCCAAATTTTTCCACTTGTTCATTTTTGCTTAAATAATAGCGATCCACGCTCAGGAGTTTGCTGCCTGTCATGATGTTCAGGATATATTCTGCAAGTGTTGATTTGCCTGATCCACTTGCGCCAGAAATTGTAATGATCCTCATTTTTTGCGCAAAACCATTAAATTATGTAATAAAACCGTCATATTATGTGAGTTGTTAACTAATTTGTATTAAAATTACCTTATATGGTTAGTACAGATTATGGGAAGTACAGGATTTAGTCTATAGATGCAGGCAATAAATAGATATATTTATGCTGTTTTAGCGTTGTTTATGTTTGTGACACATGTGTATGCGCAAAGCCAATCGCCTGTGGATACAGTTCCTGTTGAACTTACCGAAGAAGAAAAGGCATTCATCGCCGATCATCCCGTTATTACATCGACTAATGAAATGGGCTGGGCACCACTTGATTTTATGCGTGATGGTGAAGCTTACGGATATTCCATTGATTATCTTAATTTGGTAGCGAGTAAAGTTGGTATCAACATTGAATATGTAAATGGGCTTGTTTGGTCTGATCTTTTAAAAGCGCTTGAAAATAAAGAAATCGACATGGGGCAAAGCATTATTCAGACGCCAGACCGCGAAGAATATTTGCTGTTCACAAGACCCTACCTTGATTTGCCGATGGTTTATTTTGGCCGCGAAGGGGCAGGTGAAATTACGGGAATTGATGATCTATACGGAAAACGTGTGGGTGTGGTATCTGGGGCATTTCCGGATACGATATATCGATCAGATTATCCTGAATTAAACCTTGTTAGTTTTGATACTACACCGCTTGCATTAAAAGCATTGGCGGCGGGCACAATCGATGTGCATGCGGATATATTGCCAGTTTCGCTTTATACAATCCGTACAAGCATGCTTCCGGGGATTGAGGTTATTGGTGATAAATTTTTCCCAGAAACTGAAAATTCAGATTTTATCCGTCTTGCCGTTCGGGATGATTGGCCGATTTTGCGCGATATCCTTGAAAAGGGAATGGCGGCGGTTACCGATGAAGAAATTGTGATGCTATCTAATAAATGGCAAACAACACAACTTAACGCGTCAACCGGTATTGGCCTTACATCAGCAGAGGCAGAATGGCTTGCGGATAATAGGATTATTAATGTCGGGGTTGATCCGACGCAAAACCCTCTTGAGTTTCTTGATGAAGAAGGAAATATCAGCGGGGTCACCGGCGCTTATTTGGATAAAATTGCAGAAAAGCTAAATGTTGAATTTCGCCATACAGGAAGCCGGAACTGGACAGAAGCCCTTGAAGATATCAATACGAAAGAAGCTGATATTCTTACGCTTATTACAGAAACTGATGAACGTAGAGAGACGCTTGAATTCACCGATCCTTATGTCAGTGTTGTGCATATGATTTTCGCACGTGAAGGCGAAGAGGTTTACGGTAATCTTGATGCGCTTGTTGGCAGAACAGTCGCACAAGTGAATAATTTCGCCGTGAAAAGTTTTATTGAACGGGATTACCCACGCATCAATATTGTGACCGCTGATACGGTCGCGGGTGCAATGGGGCTTGTCGCGACTGGTGAAGCCGATGCTTATGTCGGTAGTATGCCAATGGCAACATATTCCATCGCCAGCGAAGGATATTCGAACCTTGCTGTGGTTGGGGACACGCCATATCGCGGCGAAAATGCTATGGCGATTAGAAAAGATCTGCCGCTTCTTGCTAGCGCAATGCAAAAGGCATTACGCGCGATAACCCCAGAGGAACGCGCAGAAATTTCAAGAACCTGGATCGGCTTGAAATCAGAAGACACGATTGATTTTCAACTGATCTTCAGAATTGCTTTTGGTGCAGCGGTCGTCATATTTTTAGTGTTGATTTGGAATTACAGCCTGCGCCGCGAAGTCGAGCGTAGAATTGAAATTGAAAGTCAATTGAGACATTCACAAAGAGTAGCTGAAAAAGCATTAAAAGATGCGGAAAAAGCAAATCAGGCAAAATCAACATTCCTTGCCAATATGTCCCATGAATTAAGAACACCATTAAACGCGATCATCGGTTTTTCCGAAGCTATGATGAGTGGCATTGGCGGTAAAATCATTTCGGAAAAACATCAGGAATATTTAACCGATATTAAAAATAGCGGTGAACATTTATCCATTGTGATTAATGATATTCTTGATCTGTCCAAGATCGAAGCTGGGAAATGGAAACTTAATGAAGTTGAATTTTCGCTTGTTTCTGAAATTAAAGGCGCCATTAAGATGATTGATAAAATGGCGGAACTTAAAAACATTCCGGTTCACTTTGAATGCGAGAATAAAAACGGAGAATTAAAATTATTCGGCGATGAAATCGCATTTCGCCGGGTGATGATTAATTTATTATCCAATGCTGTGAAATTTACGAATAGCGGAGGTGATATATTCTGTAGAGTAATTAATGAGCGAAACGGAAGTATCACCATTGAAATTGAGGATACTGGTATTGGTATCCCGAAAGACAGACTCGAGCATGTTTTAAACCCGTTTGAACAGGCACATGGATCACACGACCTTAACGAAGAAGGTACCGGTTTAGGATTGCCGATTGTGAAAGAGCTTGTGGAATTGCACGGCGGTAGCTGTCTTATTGAAAGTGAAGTGGGTAAAGGAACAAAAGTTTCAATTTCCATCCCAGCAAGACGTGTGCGTATTATTTAGAGCTGATTATATCCGGCCTGCCTTTAATTCCTTAACCGCGAAATCAACCGCCCGTGCTGTCATGGCCATATAAGTCAGCGACGGGTTTTGACAGCCGCTTGACGTCATAGCGGCGCCGTCAGTGACAAATAGATTTTTAACCGAGTGTGCCTGATTAAATCCGTTAAGGATACTGTCATTCGGGTCACGGCCCATACGGGCGGTGCCCATTTCATGGATGCAAAGCCCCGGTGCTTTTGGTTTTACATATCCGGTTACATTTTTAAGACCCGCGGTATTTAACATATCAACAGCTGAATCCATTATATCCTGCAACATGGCATGTTCATTGTCAGAATGTTCACAAACCATATGCAGTTGCGGTATACCCCATTTGTCGGTTTTGTTTTCATGTAATCTGACATGGTTTTCAAATCGTGGCAGCATTTCACCAAAGCCCATAATTTCAAATTCCCATTCGCCCGGGCCTTTTAGGCTTTCTTTAAATTCGGGGCCATATCCCCCCGTTTCCGCACCATTATCCCAGACGCGGGATGACCATCCCTCATACCCGTAACCACGAAGGAAATCTGAACTGTCGTTCCCAACATTTCTAAAACGTGGCACGTAAATGGCGTTAGGACGACGACCTTTATAATATTTATCCTGAAATCCGGCGTAACGGCCGCGGGCACCAGCAAAGAAAATATGATCCATCAGATAATGACCAAGCACACCGCTATCGTTAGCAATGCCGTTCGGGAACCGTTCAGAAATGGAATTTAACATAATTTGCGTGGATCCAAGCGCCGATGCACAAAGGAATATGACCTTTGCGGTATAAACACGGTGTTCATTCGTTTTGGCATCAATAATACGCACGCCTGTCGCCTTGCCTGTTTCTGCATCATATTCAATGCTGTGGGCAATGGCATCAGTGATAATATTCAGGTTTCCAGTGCGTTCCGCCGCCGGTAAGGTGGCTGACTGACTGGAAAAATAAGCCCCAAATGAACAGCCGCGAATACATTCAGCACGGTTTTGACATTTAGCACGCCCAAGTTCCATTTGTTCTTCCGTGGGTTCTGTTAGGTTTGCCGTGCGGCTCGGTATAATCTTCCTGTCAGGGTAGGTGGCTTCAACCTTTTCTTTCACATAATTTTCAATACAATTCATTTCCATCGGTGGCTGAAACACACCATCCGGCAAATGTGGGATGTTTTCTTTTGATCCGCTGATGCCAGCAAATGTTTCCACGTAATCATACCATGACGCGAGATCATTATATCTGATCGGCCAATCGGTGCCGAAGCCATCTTTTTTATTGGCTTCGAAATCCAGATCACTTAATCGCAGTGCTACCCGCCCCCAGGTTAGCGATTTACCGCCCAATTGATGACCGCGGATCCATGAAAACGGTTTTCCATTCTCTTGTGAATATGGTTTTTCGCTGTCTTTTACGAAGAAATGTTTGTTCCATTCGTTGATGCCTGTTTGACGGTGGACCTGGTAATCTTTCGCCAGTTCTTCGCGGGATGTGCGGCCATGATTGGGCATTTCCCAAGGGCCTTTCCCTTCGGTCGGATAATCACCCCGTTCAACATGGCGGCCCCGCTCGATTACAAGTGTTTTTAATCCCTTTTCACAGAATTCTTTAGCGGCCCATCCGCCGGATATGCCGGAACCCACAACAATTGCATCAAATTCTTCGTCCATGGTTATCCTTCTATGAATGGTCTTAAATGGTTCGCGCTGTCAATAAGCGACTGTTTCCTTGATGCAAGGCTGTCTTCATAATCGGCGTCTTCGACCTCGATACATATGGCACCATCAAAACCGGCCATTTTCATGGTGGAAATGTATTTTTTCCAATCAATATCACCACGCCCTGGAATGCGCGGGGTGTGATATTCAAGCGGGTTCGCCATTGTGCCGACCTCGTCTAACTTTTCCTGATGAACGGTCACATCTTTTGCGTGGGCGTGATACATGCGGTCGCGAAATTCGCCCCATGGTTTTTCATAATCCATCTGCATCCAGACAAGGTGGGATGGATCATAATTTAATCCAAGCTCATACCCGTCAAATTCGGCAAATAACCTGCGCCATATTTTCGGGCTATAGGCAATATTTTTCCCCGCCGGCCATTCATCATCGGTGAAGAACATAGCGCAGTTTTCAATGCCGATTTTGATGTTTTTCGATTTGGCGTGTTCAAGGATCGGTGTCCAAACCTGGATAAGTCTTGGCCAGTTGTCATCAACATTTTTGTGCCAATTATTGCCAATGAATGTACAAACTGTATCAAGCCCAAGGATTGCGGCGGCATCAATAACTTTCATGATGTGATCAATATAGATTTGTGCTTCTTCTTCGTCTGGACATAAGGCATTTGGGTAGTATCCAAGCGCGCTGATCTCAACCCCTTTATCCGCGCAATATTCGTTAATGTAATCGGCTTTTTCTTTGGTGAAATCTGAGACATCAATATGGGTGACACCAGCGTATTTACGTTCTGCTTTTCCAACTGGCCAGCACATAAATTCAATGGATTTAAAGTTATGCTCGGCGGCAAAATCGACCACTTCTTCGAAAGACATGCCGTCAAGAATGGCGCTCTGGAGACCCAATTTCATTGCTAATTCCCTTTATTACTTTACTTTTTGTAACCGTTTACATTTCTACTGGTCATCGCAGTGAAGATCGGTTATGGTTTTTCGCAGTATAAGAGACAGGGAGGCAAAAATGAACCGCAAAGTTTACAGTCAGCTTAGTATTATGATGTTTTTGCAAATCGGCATATGGGGGGCTTGGTTTGTAACACTTGGCAGTTATCTGGCAAATATCGGATTTTCCGGCACGGAAATCGGCACTGCATATTTGACCAATAATATTGGGGCGATCATTGCGCCGCTTTTTGTCGGGCTTGTGGCGGACCGGTTCTTCCCTGCGGAAAAAGTTATGGCGATCCTGCATTTGATGGGTGCGGCGGTTCTTTATTATGTTTCGGGGATGGAAGGAACCAATAACATTATTTTGGGGCTTCTTATTTATAATGCCTGTTATATGCCGACACTGGCGCTTGCGAACAGTGTGTCATTCTATCAACTTGATGAACCGGATGCCCAGTTCCCACGTATTCGTGTATGGGGTACCATCGGCTGGATCGTAGCCGGGCTTGGAATTACGTTCGTTTTGGGAACGCAGGTCGAAAATGTTGAGGCCACATCAGTGCCAATGAAAATGGCGGCTGCGGGTTCTGTGATCCTTGGTCTGTTTAGCTTTACATTGCCAAATACCCCACCAAAAAGTAAGGGTAAAAAGGTCACCATCGGTGATGTTCTTGGTCTTGAAAGCTTTGCATTGATGAAGGATAAATCATTTGCGATTTTTGCCATTTCATCGTTGCTGATTTCCATTCCGCTTGCGTTTTATTATTCATTTGCGAACCTCTATTTAAATGAAATCGGCATGGAAGGCGTCGCCGCGAAAATGACGATGGGACAAATGAGTGAAGCGGTATTCCTCGTGATTATGCCATTTTTCTTCAGACGTCTTGGTGTTAAATGGATGCTTCTTGTGGGCATGCTTGCATGGGTGGTTCGTTATGGCTTGTTTGCCACAGGCGATATGGATAGCCTTGCGGCGCTTGTTTACCTTGGAATTATCCTGCACGGTGTTTGTTATGATTTCTTCTTTGTTACCGGACAGATTTATGTGGACAATAAAGCCGCACCGGAAATTCGTTCAAGTGCACAAAGCTTTATTGCACTATTAACATATGGTGTGGGGCTTGCCATCGGTACCGCAACAGCGGGCCGCGTGGTTGATGCCTTTACAACAGACGGCGTGCGTGACTGGACCAGTATCTGGATGACACCATGCGTTTTCGCCCTTGTGATTGCCATCTTCTTTATGGCAACATTCAAGAATGAAAAACTTGAAGGTAAAGCAGAGGCCGCAGCCGAATAATTACTCGTACAACGTCATAGTTGCGCCTGATAAGAATGTAGAGCTTAAAGTTCTACATTCTTGGGGCGCTCGTCCTTATATTCAGTAATTTGTTTATTACGACATAAGTAAAGATTGAATAAAATATCATTGTCGCATAAGGTTTTTATACCGATTAATGGATTACAAAAAACGAGGAAATAATGGATAAATTAAAATTTATACTTATGACAGCAATGATCGCCATACTTTCAGCATGTGGTGAAAGCAAAGAAGAAAGCTCAATGTCTTCTGCGATAAATGATGCAGCGAAAGAAGTAAACGAAGCAACAGAAGAAGCACGCGAAGAAGCAATGAAGCGCGCAGAAGAATTAGAAGACCTGGAAAATCAATAAATCATTGAAATACATTGCCCGACCAAGTCGGGCAATGACATAAGTTTTTTACTCACCAGCGGCCCATTCGACGCCGCCGATTAGAAGTTCTGATAAGAACGGATGATCTTTTTGGAAATAGTGGCCAAAGCCAGTGTAAAAGGCTCTGCCGCCATCAAATTCATTGACCCATGTGATTGGGTGATCGTCACCGGTAACGCCGCCTTCATATGTATTTTCATCGACAGTCATCAGAACGGTGTAACCCGGTTTGCCGCGCACGTTTGATGTGTAATCATACCATTCTTCAAGAACAGGAACGGTTTCTTGCACGTGTTTAAGTGCCGGATGATTTTTATTTTCAAGGCTTGTTTCGCCGACCTGATCGGTATCAGGATGGCTTCTGAAAAAACCGCCGACCAGTTTTCCGTACCATTCCCATCCATGTTCTGTGTCTGCCGCGGAATGGGTGCCAACATACCCGCCGCCGTTTCTGATATATCTTTCAAAGGATGCTTGTTGTTCATCATTCAATATGTCACCCGTTGAATTGATAAAGGCAACAACATCATATTGCGAGAGGCGCTTATCATTAAAACTGCCGCTATCGTGGGTCACGTCTACTTTCCAGCCTTGTTTTTTGCCAAGCCTTTCAATCAGCGCAATGCCATTTAGGTTTGAAAGGTGGTGATAAATCCCCGGTTCCACTTGTGAAAAGGCAAGTACCTTGATATCTTTTGCATATGCAGTGCTCGTCATAATAAGTGACGACATTAAAAGAATGATTTTTTTCATTTTGATTGTTCCCATTAAATTATGGCTTCACTATTTCATAACCAAATCCATATCACAAGTATGATCGAAAAAATGACATAATTATGATATAGTTATGGTGCATCAGATAAATGAGGTGAGCCATGAAAAGACTATCTTTACTAATAAGCGTTCTGTTTGGGGTATCAATTTTCAACATTTCTTTCGCACAACAAATTGATCCACCATCGCTCGAACTTGATACGGGGCCTGCGGTGATGTCACCGAAATTACAACGAGCACTTGAAAGTTATAGTTCTGGTGACGAGCTACAGGGAATTGTGGTTTTATGCGCCAATGCGTGTGAGCCAAAACAGGCGCAAGGTACACGTGTTCGTAAACCGATGCAGGATTTAAAAAATACGGCTGCGGCGTCAACGCGTGAAAAAGGATCCGGCATGGCCACGGGTAAGAGACAACATCGCCCTGTTACAGTGACCAAACCGCTCGATAAAGCATCACCCGCGATGGCACATGATACCGGTATGGCGATCATCAGGAAAATTGGCGCGCGTATGGCTTGCACTGGTGCATCTGCCTGTGTTGATATGATTGCACGGAATAATTCCTGTAAGGTTGGTACCATAAAATGCACAGATGGAAGCTGCCGCTGCGACGCGAATTAAAAAAAATTATAGTGCCTTCAGCAACGGGCTATAATCTTTGGTGATTTCCGTTGAAATTAAACAAAGGACTTCGCGTATTTCATCGGTGCGCCAGAATGGTATCATGACCTGATGCCATTCTATTTCACGGAATCCTTCACGGCTTATGCATGTGCTTAAATAAATGAAATCATTTTTATTGAGTGTTTCATTTAATAGATCGATGATTAATTTGGACGGCTGTTCGGGGTTGGTTTCTGTAATGTGTTTGCCTGTAATGTCCATTCCATAAATATTTCCGATGTGAGTGCCGCAAAAAGTGCAGATAAAATCCTCACCTTTATTCACCGGTTTTACGATGATCATATCTTTTGAATATTTAAATAATTCTGTGGATTGTATATGGCTGATATTAAAATGATCTTTGGCCGCAATATTTTCATAGATGTTCATGAATTTTTTAAGATAAGGATCGTTAACGGCATCATCATCATTGATTTTGAATTTCATTGCTTTTCCCTCCCTTAATTACTTTTAGTCATTCACACGACCTTCGACGATGACGTAACTGATGACTTCGTTAATTCTTCCGTTCCGCATCAAAGGCTGACTTATTTGGTGCCAATCCAAAAAATCTTTGCCGCGTGTTTGAAGAGTGCCTGTGAAATAGACGGTTTTTTGATCATCAATGATGCTTTTATAGATTTTGATGAACTCTTTTATTGTGGATGGGTCGGTTGTTTCTGAAATATATTTTCCCGTGATATCCATTTCATAATTTGAAGCAATATTGCTGCCACAAAAACGAAATTTGAAATCATTCTGCTCTTTATCAAATTCTGCGATCATTAAAGATTTTGAATATTTAAATAGATCGCGTGATTGCACCATATTAATGGTCAACGGATTACCTGCGGCCGCATTGTCGCAAGCCTGCTTGAATTTGATAATTGCGGGGTGATTGATCGTTTTATCGTTGTTTATAATCAATGGCATAATTCTTTGATTTAAATGATATTTAATTCTTGTCTTATATATCAAATAAACCCCTTTAACAACAAAGTCTTATTGCATATATTTAATTTATTTCAATGAAACTATGTGCTGTTATCATCGAAAATTACAAAGCCAATTACTTCGTTGATTTGATCGTTTCTGATTAAAGGCTGACTGACCATATGCCAGTCAATAAATGCCTTGCCGCGCGGTTTAAGCGTGCCGGAAAGATAAACCGTATTACGTGTTTTTATGATGTCTTTATATATATTTATTAGTGGCTCAATGTTATCCTCTGACGCGGTTTCAGAAATATATTTTCCGGTTATTTCCATTCCATAAAATGAACAAACCTTGCTGCCGCTATACCGAAATTTAAAATCGTTTTTTTCATCGTCATATTCAGAAATAATGAGCCATTTTGAATATTTGATTAAATCATACGTTTGAACATATTGAACCGACAATAAATCGCCATTGGTCGCTTTGTTACAATCTGCTAGAAAATCTTTAATAGCAGGATGATTGATCGTTTTATCGTCGTTTATTGTAAATGGCATAATTTATAATGGCTTCTGCAAGCTTTAAATTTGTTTATGATTGTATATCATTTACGTGTTTTTCACAATGATGACCAAAATACGCTTACGTGCGATTAAGAAAATATGATGGTAAAGGGATAGCCTTTTTCTTTGCATCTGTAAAAATCTGCTTTATGAATGGGCTTATGAAAAATAATGGATTTAAATGGGGTGTTTTTAGGGCTTACCTGCCTTTAATCCACTATAGAATTGAATGGGGGTTGCTGCTGCAGGGATTTGTCGTGTCCCTGTCAACGGGACTTGCGCTTGTGCCGTTACTCACCGGATCATTCGGCCTTACTTTTGAAGAGGCCGTCACCATGGCCATGCTCCATATGATGCTGGTCACATCGCATATTTTGATTTTTGGTGAAGCCTATGCCGCGGGTTGGATTACGGCGGCGTTGCCGCTTGTGCTTGCCCTTGTGCTTGGTGGTTATGACAGCCCAACTGAACGCTTTCAAATGATGACGGCGTTATCGATTGAATTTGCGGTGCTGACCTTTTTCATGGGGATTACCGGTTTTGGTAAAAAGCTAATTGGTATGATCCCGGCTGCTTTAAAGGCGGGGATAATTATGGGGGCGGCATTATCGGCATTAAAACGTATATTTTATGATGATGTGTCAAAATTTGATGTGATGCCGATCTCATTTATCGGGGCGATTGTTTTATGCCTTGTGATTTTTTATCTACCCGCTTTTCAAAAATGGAAACAGGAAAATAACATCATAAAATTGATTGCATCGCTTGGATTGTTACCGGTTTTCGCCGTTGTGGGTATTTCCGGTTATGTCGCGGGCGAGCTGGAATTTGATATCATATCCGGCGTGTTAAATCCGCCGTTTGCAAGTCTTTTTGAAAAAGTATCGCCCTTTGCGATTGGTTGGCCGCCGCTTGATTATTATATTGCCGCCATGCCGATTGTGTTGATGGCTTATGTGATTTTGTTCGGTGATCTTTTAACCGGAAAGGCGATCATAGACGCGGGCCAACAGGAAAGGTCGGATGATCCAGTTGATGTCAATTTTAACCGTTCCCATTTTGCCGTTTCAATTCGCAACTTTTTAATGGCTGTAATCGTGCCGTTTTTTCCGACACAAGGCGTACTTTGGGCCGGTGCCCAGGTCATTGTTACTGAAAGGTGGAAAGAGGGCAAAGAAAAATTAGAAGGCCTGATCGGGGGCATAGCGGCATTTTACTATTATGCAATTCCAATTGGTTTTATCTGGTTGCCTGTTGTGACATTTTTAAAACCATTTATGCCGGTTGCGCTTATGTTGACATTACTACTTACCGGGATTGCGTGTGGTAAGCTTTCCATTGGGCTTGTTAAAACCCATAAAGAAAAAGCGATCATGATGCTGACCGCTTTGCTTCTTACGTTTTATGATCCATGGATCGGATTGTCTATTGGTGCCTTGGCGTGTTTATTAATCCGCACCACCGTAAAGCGCGGGGTTTAATGCGCTCATTTTACCGTCTTTAATGGTTAAGGCATGATCACGGTCTGTTGCCAGCATTGTTGGCGCATCCAGGTCAACGTAGCTTGCTTCTGTCGCAATGAACATGCCCGCCGCCATGGAAAGCGATGTGCCGACCATGCAGCCAACCATGATGTCAAAGCCCATCTCTTTTGCTTGATCCAATAATTTCTTAGCTTCGGTAAGGCCTCCCGTTTTATCAAGTTTAATATTCACCACATCATAAATACCATGAAGGCGTTCCAAATCCGCGGCAACATGACAGCTTTCATCACCACCAAGTGGCAATGGCGCATTGATGCCGCGTAAAGTTTCGTCTTCTGCTGGTGGGACAGGCTGCTCTAGCATCACAACGCCATTGTCCTTTAATGTGGATGCGACGCGTCTTACGATATCCGCATTCCAGCTTTCGTTGGCATCAACGATCAATTTTGCATTCGGCGCGTTTTCATGAACGGCCTTGATACGGTTTTCAATATCATCTGCGTTCATTTTCACTTTGATGGTTGGGAAATTTTCAAGCGTTTTTGCCTTTTTACCCATTTTGTCTGCTTCGCCGATGCTGATGGTTTCAACGGACAGAAGCGCGTCCGGCCAATCATGTCCCATCAATTCAGCGATGGTTTTGCCTGATTGCTTGGCTTCTAAGTCCCACATGGCGCAATCGATGGCATTACGGGCGGCGCCCGCGGGTAGTGCATCCTGAAGTTCCGCGCGCGTTAATCCTGCTTTCATCTTAAGGGCAATTTCATCGATCTGTGCCATGACGCTTTCGACGCTTTCACCGTAATGCGGGGTGGGGCAGCTCTCGCCCCATCCTTTAAACCCGTCTTCTTCGATTTCGACGATGATTACGGTTGTATCAACGCGTGAACCGCGGGAAATGACGAATGGCGTATGAAGATCGAATTTTTCTGCTCTATAGTCAAATTTTCTCATTATTTAAGCGTCTCCACAAATTCAGAAACACCAGTGATCATTGGGTCAAAACATGGAACACCGTATTTTTCAGCAAGCTCTGCGCGTTGTTTTTCGCCTTCCTCGGCGCTTAAGTTTCTGCAGTTTAGTGAAATGCCACCCAGTGTCGCGTTCGGATTGGTCAGACGCGCATGTTTAAGGTTTAATTCAATGCAATCCGTCATATCAGGCATTGGCATATGCGGTAACCCTTTAATATGCGGACGGCCTGCTTCGTGGCAGAATACAATCACATCTGCTTGTGAACCGTGTAAAAGACCAAGGCTCACACCCGCAAAGGCAGGATTATAAAGTGATCCTTGTCCTTCGATAATGTCCCAATGGTTTTCATCGTTTGATGGGGATAATTCCTCGATCCCGCCAGCGATGAAATCGGCAACAACTGCGTCGATACAAATACCGCTTCCGGCAACAAGAACACCTGTTTGTCCGGTTGCTTTAAATTCAACGTCAAAGCCTTGTTTTTTCATTTCGTTGGTGATGGCAACGGTGGTGTACATTTTACCAACGGAACAATCAGAACCAACCGCAAGCAAACGTTTACCAGTACGTTTTTCACCCGTTCCAGTTTTAAGATCAGTATAACCATGACGTACGTTATGTAGTTCCACGCCGTGTTTTTCGGCGGCCTCAAGAATGGCTGGGAATTCTTCAAGTTTACGGTGAAGGCCGCTTGCGATATCCATACCGTTTTCGATGGCCTCTATGATATATGGTTCCCATTCCGGTTCCACATAACCGCCAGCGTTAGCAAGACCGATGACGAATGTCTTTGCGCCTTTGCTTGCTGCTTCTTTAATGGATAATTTATCAAGTCCAACGGTTAACGGGCTGTCGCCACCGGCGATTTCACCGATGCAGACATCAGGATTAAATTCTGCAATGCCGCGTGATGTTTTAATGGAAAGCTCATTATCACCACACCCAAGAAACAGGTGGTATGGTGTTTTGATCATTTCTTTTTGATTGGCGCGTTTTACACGTTCGGTTTGTGACATAATTCTATCTCCAAAAAATATATTGGGTAACTTATATGCCGTACCAAGATAAAAGTCATATGAAAATAGCTATTGAATATATAGCTTAAAGCTATAGAATAGTCATATGAATTTAAGACAAATTGAAATATTCAATGCAGTATATGAAATGGGTTCGATTTCCGAAGCCGCCAAAGTGCTGGGCATCGCGCAGCCAACGGCCAGCAAAATTTTAAAACACGCCGAAGACGGCCTTGGGTTTTTATTGTTTCGCCGGGTGCGTGGGCGGCTTGTCGCCACATCAGAAGCCAACATTTTATATAAAGAAACCGAGGGGATCTATAAACGGATCGCTCGTCTTAAACAAACAGCAGAAAATTTAAAAAACCCCGAAGACGGCAAAATCAGGATTGTCTCCGTGGCGGCGCTCAGTATTGAAATATTACCGCGTCTTATTCAGGATTTCCGCGCAAAACATAAAAGCGCACAGTTCATTTACCAAACAGAACATTTTTCCAGCATGATGAAAACCTTATTTGATTATGACAAGGAAATTGGCTTTGCATTAAACCCGCCAAAAATTGACGGCGTTAAAGAAGTGGTCATTGGCGAAGGGGAGTTGGTTTGCATTTACGGCAGCGGTGAATTTGATGATTATCCGGACAGATTAAAATTACCCGAATTACAAAGCCATGATTACGTCAGTATCGAAGACAGCGGCCCGTTAAGTGATTTGCTTGAAAATAGAATGGATAAAGACGGCCTTAGTTTTCAATCAAGCCTGATTGCGCAGACCTATTTCGTCGCCCGCAATATGGTGGCTTTGGGAAGCGGTATTGCCATCGTTGATGATGTCACCGCCCGTTCCAACCGCCCGGAAAATGTGAAATATAAAGGGTTCAACCCGCCTATAAAATATCAAATCAAAGCATTATTCCTATCCGAGCGAAAACTATCCCCCGCCGCAGAACGGTTTTTAGAATTTGTTAAGCGCGGGTTTAAGTAGGTGAATTATTGCTTAGCGCATTAAAAGCTTCATATTGGCTTAAGAATATTTGGCCGGATAGGTCATCCATGAATGTTGTTTTTGAAAGTTTATCGGTGACTGGGCCTTTTACCTCGCTCATATGAAGTTTGACATTGGCGTCTATTAATCTGTGATTGATGGATTCAAGGCTTTCTAGTGCGCTGCTATCAATTGAATTTACCGCAGAACACATCAGTATAATATGTTCACATTCCGGCTGGGCGGCGACAAGTTTATTAATTTCATTTTCAAGATAGCGAATGTTTGAAAAATAAAGGCTTTCATCAATACGAATGGAAATGATCCTTGGGTCGGTGATGACATTATGTCTTTTGATGTTTCTGAAATGCTCTGTCCCGTCAACGCGGCCAACGACGGCGTAATGGGGCTTTGTGGTTTTATACATGAATAAAATAAATGATGATGCAACGCCGGTAATGATACCTGCTTCGACGCTTAAAAATAATGTTAGCAATATTGTGACGGCCATCGCGAAAAAATCGGATTTACTATATCGCCATGTGTCAATCATCGGCTGAATTTTAACAAGTCCCATGACTGCAATAATAATGGTGGCCGCCAATGTTGCCTTGGGCAGATAGTATAAAAATGGGGTTAGAAACAATGTGGCAAGCGCGATACCAATAGCGGTCATGCCGCCGGCAGCGGGAGTCACGGCACCCGCATCAAAATTGACCACTGATCTGGCAAAGCCGCCGGTTACGGGATAGCCACCAACCGCGGATGATCCAATGTTACTCATGCCCAATGCAATCAGTTCCTGATTGGGATTGATATGCTGTCTTCTTTTGGCGGCGAGCGTTTGTGCCACGGATATGGATTCGACAAAACCAACCAGACTGATGAGAAGGGCGGCTGAACCAAGCTTGATCACAATATCCATATTAAGTTCCGGCAATTGTAACGAAGGAAGCCCTTGCGGCACCATGCCGACAATATCAAGATTTTTTTGATCAAGCGATAACGACGCCGTCAGAATAATGGTGATCATGACTGCAAAAACAGGTCCGGCTTTTACAAGTAAGCTTGCCACATAATCACTTAAGCCGATTTTTTTAAGCAAATTTTCAAGTGAATTTCTTATGAATAGAAGAAATATTATACTGCCCGCACCGATTAATAATGCGGGGTATTGTGTCATGCCAATGTTGGAAAAAAGAGACGCCAATTGTTCCGTCAAATTATGACCGGAAATGGATATGCCCAGGATATGTTTTAACTGGCTTAACGCGATCAAAAGGCCGGATGCTGTGATAAAGCCAGCCATTACAGGATGGCTTAAGAAATTGGCGATAAAGCCAAGCCGAAATAATCCCATTAGAGTAAGGAATATGCCGCTTAACAATGAAAGGGCAATGGCCGTTTCCAGATATCCGATGGTTCCCGGTTCAGCGATGGCACCAATTGCCGTGGCCGTCATTAATGAAATAATCGCGACCGGCCCCACGGACAGGGTCCTGCTTGTGCCAAAAATCGTGTATAAAATAAGCGGTGCGATGCTTGCGTATAATCCGACCTCAGCTGGTAATCCGGCCAGCAAAGCATAAGCAAGCGATTGCGGAATAAGCATGACCGTGACGATTAATGCGGCAATGGCATCTGCAACAAAAATTTCCTTTGAATATTCCTTGCCCCAATTTAATATTGGCAAAAATTGGCTTAGTGTTTTTTTCATTAAAAATGCTCTTGGTTTTTTAGAGTTTAATTATTCCAGAAAATGGATTAACGATATAGCAAATAATTGAAAAATATGGGGACTAGAAAAATGTCATCAAATAAAACTGTTGTAATTACCGGCGCGAATAGGGGAATCGGCCTCTCTATTGCGCAGCATTTCCATAATGATGGATATAATATTATTGGTATATGCAGAAACAGTTCAGATGAACTGGATCAGATTGCAACACGTGTTGTTGACGGAATTGATGTCAGCACGGCAGAAGGATGTGAAAAACTTGGGCAAGAATTATCAGGAACCAGCATTGATATTTTAGTGAATAATGCAGGCATCTTAAGCGAAGATGTTTTCGGAAATCTTGATTTTGATACCATGGAAAAACAGTTTCGTGTGAATTCGCTTGGGGTGTTACGCGTGACGGAAGCATTACGGAATAGGTTATCTGATGGCAGTAAAATTGCCATCATCACCAGCCGCATGGGGTCAATTGCTGATAACACAAGCGGTGGACGTTACGGATACCGTATGTCAAAAGCAGCGGTGAATGCAGCCGGCATGTCATTATGTCATGATCTTAAGCCACTTGGCATTGCTGTTGGTTTGTTCCATCCCGGGTATGTGATGACGGGAATGACAAGCGGGCGCGGGGAAATAACCCCCGATGTTTCCGCGGGACGTTTAAAAGGCCTGATTGAAAAGCTTGATATCGAAAATAGCGGTTCATTCTGGCATTCAAACGGCGAAATCCTTCCTTGGTAATAGAGATATAATTTAATGAATAATTCAAACGCGCCTATCGAAACGCGTATTTTTCATGGCCCAAATATTGTTGTGCCATTTAAAGCAATCGTTGTTGACTTTGAAGATCGTTTGATTGGTGGCGACGGGACCGTATCATCAAAAAAACTCGCGGATTTGAAAAAAATAATTCCTGAAACTTTTTTTAAAGGAATAGAAAACCATGATGGTTGGGAAAAGGTTCCTGGTTCTGCCGCAATTGATGCATTTCAGTTTTTTTTAGATTGTTTTATAAATCTAAACATAAAGAATAAAACATATATAGATGTGTCTAAGCTGACTGATGGTAGGCATAGAATTGTTACGGCATTTTATTATGCTGATGAAACACTAAATTCTATTGATTTATCATTTCAGATTACATCTTTTTTAACGGCCACCAATAATCGTTCATTATTTGCGCATAAGAATATTTTTGAAAATAAGTTAAATGCGTTGGTTGCATCAATGAAGCCAAATATTATTTCTGATTTTCTGGAGTTTTCAAAGAAACATAAAATTCCAACTTATCATGCGGGATATACAAAATTTCATTTTATCTTAGGTCAGGGAACTAAGGGTATTGTTTACAATTTTGCATCAAATGAATTTGATAGTTTGTATGGTTATTACCTGCAGAAAAATAAGAAATATACCCATGAATATTTAAAAAAACTTGGCATTCCTGTTGCTGATCAAATTGTGGTTAAAACCATGGAACAATGCTTGGAAGCAGTAAAAAATATTGGGTTCCCCGTGGTTATAAAACCGCTATCCGAAGGGCAGGGTCGCGGAGTATCCGTCAATATTTGCAATTTGGAACAGGCAAAAAAAGCATTCCTAAATGCCAATAAGTATGATGCAAGAACGACTTTGGTCGAAAAATTTATTGAAGGGGATGTATACCGCATCACTTTATCGCAGGGAAATTTAAATACGGTTTATGAAATGATCCCGGCCTTTGTGATCGGAAATGGAAAAGATACCATTTCTGGATTGATGCAAACCGAAAATAAATTTAGGAAAAAAGAACGGGCAAAAGGGCTTAGCTATATTGATTTGGTTATTGATGACAGCGTTATAAGCGAACTGGCTAACAATAATATGGACGAAAATACAGTCCTTAAAGATGGCCAAAAGGTTTTTTTAAGAAGAACATCGAATACGGCGTCCGGCGGGACTTACAGACTGCTTGATGATGATGATGCTCATCCGGATGTTAGGGAATTGATGCTGGATCTTCCGAAATTATTCAGATTGGACAATGTGGGTATTGATTATGTGACGACGGATATTTCAAAATCCTGGCGGGAAAATGGTGCGATTATCGAGGTTAACGCTTTCCCGAGTGTTGAAAACTTTATGATTGAAAATATATTCATAAATCATTTTGGCGAAGAATTGGATTGCAGGATTAAATCGAAATTGATCATCAGCAATCAGGATCAATATGTCGTTGGTGAAATTCAACATAAAACTGGCTTTGTCAGTGCGAATTCCACTATTTTTAAAGGCGGGGAGTTGGCGTTAAATAATGCGACGATTTATGAACGATGTTTGGCGTTGATGTTGAATAAAACCTGTGAAGGTATAACTGTGAAAATGACAGAACAGGAAATTGACCATTTCGGTTTACCTCTTGATTATTTTGATGAATGTATTTTGGATGATACGGTGTCGGAAGATACGGCAAAATGGATAGAACCGTTCGTTGGTCAAATCAGTAAACAATAACGTTAGGTTTTTGACATTGATCAAGATTTAGATTGTTTTTCCTGATACCGTGAATTCATTGCTAATAAAAAGGAACGGGTATGTTTTCCATATTATTTTCTGCTGGTTTCAGGGTGTTTTTTCCGCTTGGTGCATTGGGTGCGATATTTTTGCTGCCTTATTGGGTGTTATTAATCAGTGGAAATGCAGGATATCTGCCTAGTCATTTTTCTGCGCCCTCATGGCATCAACATGAAATGATTTTTGGTGTGTTTGCCCCGATCATCATTGGCTTCCTTTTTACGGCAGTGCCCAACTGGACAGGAAAACCTTCGCCAGCAGGGTTGCCGCTTGCTTTACTCGCGCTACTTTGGGTTCTTGGGCGGGTAAGTGTGTTTTATGGCGGCGAACTTCCGGTGTTTGTTCCAGTGGTGCTTGATGTTGCGTTATTACCGCTTGCGATTATGGGAATTGCGCCAGCAATTTTTCAAACCGGCAATAAACGTAATTATTTTTTGCCCGTGATGCTGTCTATCTTTGCAATATTTAATTTATGCAGTCATTTGGCTGCACTTGAAATTATAGATTTTGATGAAAATAATTTCTTTGTCGCAGCGCTTCTTTTTGTGGTGATGTTGATGAATGTTATTGGTGGCCGTGTGGCGCCAAGCTTTCTTAAAAATAAATATGGCGATGTTGGGCAGTGGAGCCATAAAGCACTGTTACCCATCAGCATGATTTCAATTGTTGTTACGATGCTCGGTGTTATTTTTGATGCACCGGATAAGATGATTGGTGTTTCTTCGTTGATTGCCGGTATTGCTATATTAATCAGGATTGTTGGCTGGAAAGGTTGGGTTGCCATAAAAGACCCGCTGATGATTATTTTGCATATTGGCGTGTTATGGATTGCCGTTGGTTTTTTCCTTATGTCTTACGCGAAATTCATAGATGATATGTTCATGACACTATCCTATCATGCCTTTAGCATCGGTGCGGCTGGATCATTAACATTAGGGGTGATGACCCGTGCTATGATTGGCCATTCCGGCAGGCCAATGAATAATGAATTTATTTTCAGTTTTTATTTTGTTCTGATTAACATTGCGGCACTTTCGCGGATTATTGCACCCTTAATGTTTGATGGGTTTTACATTGAATTATTAAGTGTGTCCGGGGTTTGCTGGGTTCTGGCATATTTATTATTCTTGCTTCGCTTTATTCCGCTTGTGGTAACGCCTCGCGTATAATTTTTGATGCGATTTTACACTTTGTCGCATGAGAAATACCGCTCATCGCTATTGGCTTTATTTTTATCACATATTCACGCTAAATGAATTTGCGTTTACGAGTGACGTAAGGGCGGGGAAGGGAAAATGGCAATTGCCAAAGATAAAATTGAATAAGAACTTAGGAACATGAAATGATCAAACCTCTTCTCTTTACCGCAGCCGCACTAGGTATGTTTACAACTTCTTTGAATGCAGCAGAGGCACCATCCTCTATCAGCGAATGGGCCAGCGAAGCAAGCAAGGCCATCGAAGCAAAAATGGAATATCCAGAAACAGCAATTAAATCTGTTGAAATCGATAGCAATAAATTTGTTCTAACCGTTAACCACGATGGTGACGTGCTTGATGTTGAAAAATTGAATAAAGCAGAACAAACTTATTTCGATCAAGCATCATATGATGCAATTCGCGATGCTGATCTGCCGGATCTGCCGAAAAGTTATAAAAAAGATACAGCAACCGTTGTTTTAAGCCTTGATTACATTTTAAAAGATGATGATGTATCAAAACTTCAAAAGCGCGCGATGAAGCGCGTGAAAAGAGAAAAGATGCTTGCAGAGGCAAAAGCAAGACTATCTGAAAAAGATAGCATCTAATGATTTAGGATGCGGCAAGCTCCATAAATAAATTGCCGCGTTCTTCAAAATCATTAAAGGCATCATAACTTGGCGAGGCGGGGGATAATAATATATATCCCCCCTTTGCTGTTATGTCTTTTGCGCATAATACGGCGTCAGCAAGGGATGATGCCTGATGATGTCCATCACTTAACAAATCAAAAATTCTGGGCCCCGTTTCATATACGCATATGGCGGTGGTATTTGTTTCTTCAATAATCTTTGCCATCTCCGTGTAATCCTGTTCGCGGTCCTCACCACCAACAATCAGGGTTACGTCTTTCTCTTTAAGCGCATGAAGCGCGGCAATGGTTGCTTCCGGATCAGTGGAAATACTGTCATTGATAAACATATGATCCCCCACGGGACCGAATATTTGCAATCGGTGCGCAAGGCCTGCGTAACTATAACTTGCTTTCAAGCAATCCGTAATTACAAGTCCAAGTTCCCGTAAAATGGTCAAGGATGCACACAGGTTTTCCAAATTATGATCCCCGAGAAGAGGGAAATTATCCGTGCCGCCGACGGGCATATCGCCGTCATATATAATGCCGCTTTCAAAATGAATGCGGTTTCTATCATTAAATAAGATTTTATTTTCTGTGTTCTCTAATCGCGGCTCAAGCGCATTAACGATATTAACCGTCGCACCGCGCCGGATCAGATTACATTTATCATGATAATATTGTTCGTGACTTCGGTGCCATTGAATATGTTCCGGATGCAGGTTTAAAAGCACCGCGATATCCGGTACCCCCGTCAAATCACATGTCTGATAGCTGGATAATTCGACCACATAATAGTCCGCGTCCGCGGGTAATGATAATAACGGTGTGCCGATATTCCCACCCAGTTCCGCATTTTTACCCAGCGTTTTTAAAATATGATGGGTGAGGGCTGATGTGGTGCTTTTGCCATTGCTGCCGGTGATGGCAATGACTTGTCCGTCCTTGGGTAGTGAGAACCAAATGTTGGTCGCCGATGTAACTTTAATACCCGCCGCTTTCATCAATTCAACAGCGGGATGATAATAACTGATCCCCGGTGATTTGATCACCACATCAAAATCGTTCAAGCGATTTTCAATATTGCCCTCGGCAATGAATTCCTCATCCGCATCAACTTCATCACGGTTGATGATGACGAATTTTTGATTTGGGAATTTTTCTTTTAGAAAGGAAAGAGTGGTTTGCCCCTCTCGTCCCATCCCCCAAATGGCGATGCGTTTACCGTCAAGATCCGATAAATTCATTTAAGCTCTCCAGGAATTCATCGGGAATATTATGATCATATTTAAAGGTAAGCGCAGATGCTTTTAATGCGCTCACATTCATGGTCGGATTTTCAAGCTCACCCGCCAGCATCTTAACAAGTCCATCATCCGCCCATTCGGTGGTCGTAAGCGTGCGCATGATAATCTGGCATTCTTCAATCTCACCGACACATTCAAACGGTTTATGTCCTTTAAGACCGCATAGCTCACGAAAGCCATCTTCCTGTGTCATGTCAACCAGCATGTTTTTGCCGAATATATCTATCAGCCTGTCTCGTTTAATAAACGGCGAAAGCGCCAGAAACACAAACCGGCATTTCGGGCAATCACAACACCAGCCATATTTGCGTTCACCTTCATCAATATGGAAATTTCGGTTACAGCTTTTGAATGTATCAAAATAATGAGTAAGCCCACTGAACAGTGCTGCAATCCCCGTTTCATTGAGCGGGCGCAGTAACGAGAAATATTTAAAATTCTTCAGCGCCGTCAGACGGATATATTCTTCAAAATCCAGTTCGAACTCTAATGATTTGCTATATTGGTGATTGACCTCAATCCCCGCGAATTCCATGTTGCCTTCGCTTGCCGATCCTTCGTTGGACATCACCACACTATCATATCCGTAAAGGATCGCCCCGCACGCCATCACGAATGATAGAATGCCGGTAATCGGCACATGACCGTTCATGGCGCCTTTTTCATTAAGTTCAAATAACGCCGGATCAAGGGTGCGTTTAATATGAATGGCATCGCCGCCCGCCGCATCCATCACCTCAAGGATCGGCCTGCCGGCGTTAATCGCGATCATGTGGTGGGGTTTACCTGCGGCTTTTATCACCTCTAACGATACAACGCTGTCTTTACCACCACCAATGGGCACCACCGATGATGACGGCAGTTCAATATCAGACGCCCCAAGATGATGATTACTGGTCACCGGAAAACGGATCACACCGGAAAGATCAATATTATTTTCTACGGAAAATTCACCAAGGCCGTGACGATAAAATTTAAAAAAGAAATCGGCCTCTTCTTTGGTCATGCGGTGGTTTTCAACACGAATGTCGCGCGGGCAATAGGCCTTATAATAACTGATCCCCGCCGCCAGGTGCAATTGCCGCATCGCAAGATCAAGCGCATGACGCTCTTCATCATTAAGGCTCGCCTTCGCGCCCGGAAAATGAATTTTCTCACTAAATTCCGGCCCGTCCAAATACGCATAGCCAAGCGCAATGGTCTGGCTTGTTTCATCATAAGTGGCTGATTTAAATATGAATGTATCCATAAAACCCTTGTCGCCTGTTTTTGTGGCAAAAACAAGATAATTTTAAGCGAAAATATTTGTCATTCCCGTGAAAACGGGAATCCATTTCTAAGTGGATAGATTTTTAAAGTTTCAAGATGGATGCCCGATCAAGCCGGGCATGACTAAAACTACCCATTAAACCGCGTAATAAATTCCCTGATGCGTGCGGCATTAACGCCAATGTCACCGACACCAATGCGGGAAACACTGCGCACGTCAATGCGACTGCCACCATCACGTGCCGTGACCACAACAACCGTGTCATCAACAAATCTGAACACGGGCGTTACTGCGGTGCCTTCGAAACGGTGGGCGACTGGATCAGCACCAATGATTTCCCATCCCATGGCTTGGCCAACTGATAATGCTTTTGCGTATGCTTCATCCGGTGAAAGGTTCGACATAATCGGTTTAATGTCCGCGTATGCTGCAAATTCAAGCTGACGTGACGGATACCATTCCTGTCTTTCCGGTTTGTTAAAATAACTAAGCGTATTTCTTGAACCCGGTCTTGGGTCGGTAAGCGCCACAAATTCCGGTGGGTTCACTGTGTCTGTGGTAATGTCATGGATCGGCGGGTAACTGATGCTTTCCGTGACCGTGGATTTAATGGTCGGGTATAAAATGCCAAGTCCGATCAGCAAGGCAACGACCGCTTTTTTCTTACCAATTAAATGTTTCTTGGTCGAAAGATACCCGAGTGTCGCTACCGAAAGGCCAACAACAACATAACCGATATATTCAAATGACCTGCGGTAATAAATAAACCCGTCAATGGGTTCCCATAATCCTATAAACGCACCAAACAGCATGACCAAAATGGCCGCACCACCTAGCAGCGCCAGATAAAAAATGATTGTCGCGAGTAACGACGTTTTCCTCTTTCCAATATACATTGAACCCATTGAACCCTCGCCAACTAATATTTTGTTTTTTATGATTTTATTATTTGCCGCATATACTAAGCGTAATCGTGATCAAACGCAAATGACTATTTGGTGAAGCTAATATGTTATTTGTTAATGAGTTCGGTCCGTGAAAATTTCCCCCCTCCCATTTCCCCTTCTTTTGTGATAAGCTTAAGTAACTCTTATTAAAACAGTTCATTAATCTTGAGCCCGGTACATGGGTTTTTCGTGGACGATATCGGGATCATAACCATAGAAGAGAGGGACCTGCCAGTGTATGTAAAAAATATTCTATCACGCAAAGGAAACGACGTTGTTAAAGTGTCGCCGGAAAATACTCTGCTGGAAACAGCGCGGGTGTTACGGGAAAATAAAATCGGCGCGGTGCTTGCCTGCGATACGGACGGCAAGATGTGTGGTGTGATTTCCGAACGTGATATTGTTATTTCCGTGGCCCGTTCCGGTGCCATCGCGCTTGAACGTAAAGTGGATAGTTGCATGACCACTGGCGTTTATACCTGTACCGAAAATGACAGCATAAAAGAAGTGATGGAGGTCATGACCTCTCGTCGCATTGCCATCTTCCGGTGGTGGGTGATGGTGGTTCTATCGTTGGTATGATCTCGATCGGTGATGTGGTTAAAGAACGCATTTCAGAAACAGAGGCCGAGGCCGAAGCACTAAAAGCATATATCGCGACTTAATATATATAGGGGGGGCTCGCCCCCCGTTCTCGCGAACACTCTTTAGTTTGATGGGGGGAACTACCGCTCGTGGCCCTCGCTACTTGAGTTCCCCCCGCGCTCGCGCGCTCCCCCCCCTAAGTAGTTTAGGTTTGAGCCAGGAACAGATATTACAGAATATACTCCCCGAAGACCTCAAGCCTTTGAGGTCTGAGAACGGGCCGACTGGCCCGCGCGAACGTTTTCGCGAGGGGGAGGCCGCGAGGCCGGGGGCAGAGCCCCCATCAATAAAAAAAGCGAGTCGTTAAAAACTTCACAAATCCGTACATATCTCTATTTTCGGTTGCAAATGTAACCATAAACATAACTTATTGGAATCAATAAAGGATTCGTATCGGGATTCGTGCTTGATTCTGCCAAGTTGAATCACTTTATGCATTTGTGGTAGGGTTATTGCCCTTTGTCCTTGCATATAATCTATGGGTCCAAAGTGACCTTAAGGACAATTTAA